>CACYNF010000104.1:9807-19349 GCA_902775595.1 uncultured bacterium
ACTGTGCCTTTGAGTGAAGATGTATAGGCGAAAACGCTCTCCCCGCTGATTGTCGCGTCTGCCATGGCGGGATCAAAATTCAATGCCTCAATCTTTCCGCACTTCCAGAATCAACCGCTTTCCCACCCCCCGCAAAGAAGCTTCAAGCCAGGACCAAACGTCACGGAAAGCGCGCCACAACCGTAGAACGCCGACTTGTTTACGGTGACCACCCCTTTGAGCGAGAGATCCTGCTGGGCAGGCACGGATTTAAACGCCCTTTCACCTATTGTCTCAACACTGTCTGGCAGGAATGAACTGATAGACGTAAGGTTTGAGCAACCGTTGAACGCATCGGTCGATATGGTGATAAGCCCCGTCGCCGGAAGGACAAGGGCCGTAAGGTTCGTCTTATTCGCATATGCGGCGAAGTTCGGGTTAAGCGTGACGATAGTGTATGTCGCCGAGCCGTCAGTAACGGCTTTCGAGAAATCAAGCGTGGCGCCTGCTCCTGGGTCGGCGGAGACTGCGCCGACGGTCAAGTCCGTCCCGCTCACCGTCGCGGCAAATGTCCAGTCGCCGTCGGAGATCGTTCCAGCGGCGGAATTATATGTCCATTGCGAATCCGCGGCAAATGCGCCGATAGCAAAGCAAGCAACGAATACAGCAGGTATCAGACGTTTCATTTCGTTATTCCTTTCAATATCACATTGACCATCTGTCGGGATCGGATAGATCCCTGCAGGATGAAAGAATCATATCAAATTCCAAAAGCACGAGGCCCTCCCTAATTAACGGCCCAGTGGGCCTTCATGACCTTCATGCGCGAGCATTCCTCGCCGTCCTTTAGCTTTCTGGACTTGCCCCCGAACGGCGTCTCCTCCTCATACTCGAGGTTCCAGCCGTCATACTCGCCGTAGGAGTGATAGGTCCACATATCGACGTCTTCCGCGGCGTCAAAGATATTGCAGCAGTCGTCAAGCCACTGCGCGGCGCCGGGCATGCAGCGCATACACGAGAACTCGCCGACGAACCAACGTGCGCCGTATTTCTCCGCGAACGCCCTGCGCTGGTCGAAGACACGTGCGAGCATCGCCTTATCCCATGGGTCTGGCCCAAGTATCTTCAGTCCGGGATATGACTGCTTCGCCGGGTCTATGCGCTTGCCGAGTACGCCGTAGTGCGTCAACGCAATCGGGCTGTAGAAGTGGAGCTCGTACCACACGTCCTTGAACGGATAGGGGCGCATGTACGGGAGGTTATAGGCTTCGGGGCTTCCGCCACCGTCCGCTGTCGCGATTATCGGGCGGTCCGGGTCGATCGCCCGGATGCGGCTTATCGCCTCGTAGACAAGCTGCCAATAGGTGTACTTGTCGTTGTCATAGCCAAAAAGGTCCTGGAACGGCTCGTTCATTATGCCGAACGCCCACACGTCGTCGCGTCCCTTGAAGTACTTCGCGAGCTTCTCCCAGCCCGCGAGGAACTTCTCGCGGTCGGAGTCGCTGTTGTATATGCCGTACTTGTTGCGGTTGCCCTTCCCGCCGGGGGTGGTGGGCGCGAAGATTACGCGCACGTTGCGCCTCTTGAGAACGGCGAGGTTCGCCTCGAGCTTTTCGTAGTCGCTCTCCAGCGGCTTGAAGCGCGACATGCGCACGAGGTTGCAGCCCCAGTCGGCGATTTTCTCGAAGTCCTCGGGTTTGAACGACCAAATGGCAACGATGCCGCGGCGCTTCTTCCCGTCAAGCCACTTCTCCGAGTAGTCGCACCTGTAGCCCTCGGGAATCTTTGCGCCGGCCTTCTCCACGACGGCGTCCATGAACGGCTCCTTCGCCGCCTCAATGCGGAAGTCCTTGATGTACAGCGAGCCGCCACCGCAGTTGGCGTGCATCTCGACGCCGGCCTTCTCGAGCGAGTCGCCCTTCCCGATGTATGACCTACGTCGGCACTCGGCCCAGCCATCGGTGCAGCCGCTCTCCGGCACATTAACGCTGGGGCTCACCCAGCTCGACCACTCGGCCGCTTCGCGCTCCCAGTGCCAGGTGACGGGCTTAAAGGTCTCCATCTTGCCCTTCTCCCACTTGCTTGGGCGGAGCTTGATCCCCTCAAGCTTGTACTCAAGCACGAAATCGACTTCCATCCCCCTGAAGCGCTCAAACGCCTCGGGGGATTTGCAGCCGACCCAGCCGACATTGTCGTCCTTCTCGGCTCCGTTGAGCTTCAGGACCTTCGCGCCGTCGAGTTCGACCCACGAGGCCGGCCGCCGCGGATCCCAGTCAAGTTTGTAGTCGTGCAAAAAAGAATATGGTTCCGGCGCTGCCGCACCAGCAAGCGCAGCATGCACAGCGCAGGCGAAGACGATGATTTTCGTGGCTTTCATAAACGGATTCACCTCGTCACCTGACGAAGATCGTAAGACCAGGAACCGTCTGGCATTCATAGCAGCCGATGTCTATTTTCGGCCCGACGACACGCGGATTTCCGGCGAGATCAACGCCTGTCGCAAACCGCGCCACTGTGACGCCGGCATTGAAGAGCGGGCTCGCGCTCATCGGTACGTATGTGCCATTCTTAAAGAATGTCGCCTTCGTCCCCGTGACGCACGTTGCGTTGATGGGCGCTTCCGTGTCCGTCGCGCAGTTGATGAACGACGATCCCAACACTTCCGCCGACGCCCCGATCGCGCGGTTTGCACCTGCATCAGCAGCAACACTGCGCGCCAGTACGTTCGCCACCACCACGTTGCGCGCGGTCGCGGTTCCGTTGGAGATGCAGAGTCCATAGCATTTTTCGTAGATCGGCGAGTTCCCGCCACGCCCCCAATTGTTGACCTTGCAGTCCACAATCGTCACGTTTACAAGTTCACCGTTGACTGCAGTGACAACGTCACCCTGCGGCGTGTCGATATCACGGAAAAGACAGTTTTCCACACGCCCTCCGCCCATAACGGTTGCGCCGGCGCCCAGCGACATCGTGCTGCCATATACATTGACGCCGACTACTTTGCATTCCGTGACAACCGTGTGCGTGAGCAGCGAATGCTGCCCGTGCACCACCACACCGGCGCTTCTGGGACTGGAGATCTGCCCGGTCATGGAGTTCAGATAGCCGCCGCGGACCACGCAGTTGGAAACCGTCCCAGAGCGGATTGTCAGACAGGATCCGAAGTCCCCGCTTTTATCCGTGTTGACGACGCCATGATCAATCGCAAGGTTCGCGACAAGCGCATCGGCATTGTCCACAATCAGCACCCAGTTTGTCCTGCTGTTGGACCATTCTGTACTGACAATAAAATTTGTCAAAACTGTATCAGTCGGATCTGCACCTGTGCCGATGATCTTAACAGCATTTGTTACAGTCAGCCAACGGGTATCATAGAATCCCGGGGCAACACGGATTGTCTGCCCAGGATAAGTTACGGCCGACAACGCGTTCGTCAACGTTGTTGCAGCCGTCTCCAAAGAGGCATACGGCCACACGGGATTCGCGGAATCCCCGTCGACATAGATCGTGTCGCTCCAGACGATGACGAAATCGCCCTCTGTCTTCGTTTTCGTCAATGTGGCGGTATTTGCAGTCAGCGAGACGGTGAACGAGCCCCAATTCAAATAAGTATGTGATACCGTCATGTCCGTCGTCGTCACCGGCTCGCTGCCGTCGCCGAAGTCCCATGTGAAGGAAAGGCCAGTGAGATCGCCCGCCTCGGCCGTGCATGTAAATGTCGCCGTGTAAGGTGCGAGTCCATGTCGTGTCGAGGATTCGAAATCGACCGTAAGCTGATTGATATCCATGGTGTACGCAATAATGACCGTGCCGCATCCGCCTGCAGCCCCGGCCGTTACACCTCCAGGCTGACTGCCGCCGCCGCCACCGCCCGTACCAGCCCTGCCTGGAGTTGCAGGAGAGGAAACGCCCGTATAGGAGTCGCCAGTATAGCCATCGCCATACCCATCTCCGGCGCCGCCTTTGCCTCTGTCGGGATAGTTGCTGCTGTACCAGCCGCCGCCGCCGCCGCCATACGCATACATTACGGATTCACCAGAGATATCCGTCGTATAGCCGACTCCGCCGCATCTTCCTTCGGCTGTCGACTGCCCGACAGCCATCCATCCGCCGCCACCAGCGCCGTTCCTAGAATCGTCATCTCGTGCTCCACCATCATAGCCGCCCTCTGTCAGAGTGGTTTTGCCGCCAGAGATGGCAACAGGGTCATTACCGCCGGCCCCGCCGCCGCATGCTCCATTATTTCCCGATTTAGACCCCCATGCGCCCGCGCCGCCACCACCGCCGATGGCCGTATACGACAATCCCGAGGCGGAAGTCGCGAAGGTTGTCGCTTCGCCGTTGCTGCCGCTGGTTCCATTTCCACCGCCCGTGCCGCCATTACCGATCGTGCCAGACACAGCTTCGCCGCCCACAAGCACAAGTCCTGTCGCATGAATCACCTGGCCGCCACCGCCACCACCGCCGCTGGTTCCGCCACCGCCGCCGCCACCGCCGACAACCAGAACGGACGCTTCGCCAATTATCGTGTCAGGAACGATGAACTGGAAGCCGCCCGGCTCGTCGAATATGGCCGCGTGTTTGCCGCCGCCGAGGTCTACCACGCGGTTCGCGGCAAATGCGCCGATGGTCGCAAGAGCGAAGGACAGAGCCAGCATTGTCTTCGTTTTCATGTGCATTTTCTCCTTTCGTTTACCAGCGGTAGTAGCGGTATGGATCGTCGTCCTGGAGTGGCTTGTCGGCGTAGAGCGACTTCGCCCCAGTGAGGAAGCTTGTATCGACCGTGCCGCCGAGGTTCGCGACGAGACGCGATATTAGCCCCTGGGCGCGCCGGCGGTTCACGCGCAGCGCGATCTCCTTCTCGTCGAATATCCAGGGCACGATTGAAGAGCAGACGATCGCGCCCTTGCCGTAGTGGCGGGCAATGAGCAAGTCATTTCCGAACCGCGCGCGCTCGCCGACGTTGGACGGATATACCCACTGGATGTCAGCGTTCGAGACGCCCCTCAGCAGCGGCTCGCCCGCAAGGGACGCGTTGAATTCCGGGCACTCCGCCCATTTGCATTCCACAGGCTTTTCCTCTGGCAGCATGCGCGCGACATCCCTGCCCCTGAGTCCGAGAATGAGCACCTTGACCCCGCTCTCCGCAACCGGCTTGAGCTCGCCGCAGTTCGCGCCCGGGCCTAAGACAAGTATGTCGCCCGCCTTCGCATCGGAGGCGGACGCGGCCTTCTCGAAGCGGATGCCGAGATCCGCGAATTCCTTGGCGACTCTTCCGTTCCATTCGAGAACGAGTATCCGCGGCGCCGCGCCGGGAAGCGGACGGTCGGCAAGCTCGAGTATCTTCGCAAGCGCCTCCTCGGCTTCAGGCGAGGCCTCGGTGCGCCCGCAGATGTCGAGCTGCGAAAGAATGACGCGCTTGCCCGGCTCGGAATACTCCATCACCGGAGCGTACTGGAGATTGAAGCCACCGTGCAGGAGCGGCAGGAAATCACCCTTGGTGGGCTTCTCGGGAAGAACCGCCGACACGATGCCGCGGTTGCCGGCGCGCCAGACGCGGCGGTTCTTGAATCCTTCCCAGTCGGTCGTCGCGAAGTCGCCCTTCATCTTGTCCTCCTTGAGGTATTCGGGGAGGGAAGTCGCGTTGCCGCGCCAGTCGGTCATGTCGAGTCCGGCGAAATCGCCGGTTGCCGCAAAGAGGTTTCTGAGACCGTGTTCCTGCAGGCGGAAGCCCATCTTCTTGAGCGTCGCGGCATCCTGTTCGAGCACGACAACTTTTACACCCGACCCAACGGTCTCGGCAAACGGGAACGGAAGCTGCTGGAACGCATTGCGCCCTACCACAAGTATATCACCATTGCCCGGGCGAGTCGCGCTTGCATCTACTGTGCGCACGCCGATCGCCGCGAGAACTGGCGCGGCAGTCCCCTCTGGATCGAAGAGGAAAACCTTCGAGGACACTTTTGCCTTCGCCTTTGCGGGAAGCAGGTTGAGCGAGAACTTGTCTGACGACTTCCAGCCCGTCGCCGCGCACCTGAAGCCAGCGGCAATCGTGGTCGTGTCGGCTGACGCGGCGAACGCAATCGGTATGTCCGCGCGGCCGCCGGGCTGCACGGTGACCTTGCCGCTCTTCTTCGTGCCGCCGGCCTTCCAGACCCACTCGATCTCGCGCGGACGGCGCGAGTCGTTGAGGATGACGAGCGACTTCTCAACCTTCTCGCCGGGACGGAACGCATCGTTCACGCGCGTGAACTCCTTCCCCGCAGGACCGGCGATCCAGCCGAGAAGGTCGGTGTACGTCTCCTTGAGCGTCTTGCCAATCTGCCGCGGAAGCTCGTCCGCCTGGTCGAGGAGGCCGGAATAATAGTCGCTTCGTACGACTCCGAAGTCCTTGATCCCGCGGAAAGGATCGGCCCGAACCGTGCGCGCCCTCGGTATGGCGGGGTTGTTCGTGAAGAACGTGCCGCCGTCGATGTCCCACGGCAGGAACGAAGTGACGCCGCGCGCGCGCATGTCGCGGTAGTTGCGCTTCGCGTACATGGAGAGCACCTCGCTCGTGTCCGCCTCGTCGATGAGGGGCTGCGTGAAGTTCCCGCCGTAGTAGCACGCCTTGTTGCCCTTGCAGTTCCACTGGATGCGGGCCATCATGAACTTCTTCGCAGGGGTGCTCACGAACGCACGCTCGCCGAGGAAGGACGCATTGTACTCGTTCATCCAGCAGTGCTGCGTCCAGTTGTATGCGCTCCAGATGTTCACACTGTTCGGGCCGCCGCGGAAGGTCGACCAGCTCGCGATGTGCGGCGTTCCCCACTCGACAATGAGGAGCGGCATGATGCCCTTCTCCTGCCAGTGCTCGAACCAGTCGCTGCGCTCCTGGATCGGCGCCCAGTCAAGGTAGCAGTTGAGCGTGTAGAACGAGCCTTCAGCGCCGGACTCGTGGTGGTACACGGGGCGCGTGGGGTCGAAGTCCTTCATCTTTTCGTCCACCGTGAGCGCCAGCCTGCGGAAGCGCTGCCGCCAGTTGATGATCCCGGTCGGGATTTCGTCGGGACGCCCCGAGATGATTTCGGGGTTCTGGTCGCTCTCGTAGCCGGTGGCATTGTGCGTCGACGACCAGAAGATGAGGCCGGGCACGTTCTGGAAGCGCTTGATCATATACTTGACGAGGCGGTCGTATTCGGGGCCGTACTGCCAGTGGTGGGGGTTCTTCGGGTTGTCGAACTTGCTCGGATGCGGAAGGCCGACGACATACGTCATGCCGCCCTTCGTCCCTTCGCGCAGCATCACCTCGAACGTCGTGACGTCGCCTTCGGAGAAGCCGTAGTTGGAAGTAGGGACGAACATGTTGAACCCGTACGCCCTGCGCGAAGCCGCCGCCTTCCTAATGTCCTCGTTCGCCACCGCGCCCGCGTGCGAGTACGCCGTGTTGCACGGACGGAAGTGGACCGGCGTTCCGTTGAGGAGGACTTCCCTCCCCTTGAGCTCGATGTCGCGGAAGCCGAACGTCTCGGGATAGAGCTCGTCCACGACCTTGCCGCCCTTCTCGATGCGGGCCTTCACTGTGTAGACGTTGTCGAGCGCGTCGAGATCCCAGAGCTTCGCGCCCTTCCACTCGCCGCCTACGACCGGTCCCGGGCCGGAGAAAGTCTTAACCTTCTTCTCGCCGTCGTAGACGTCGGCGATTACTGTCGCGCCCGGCTCGGGATTCCCACCAGCGAACTCCACGCGGAAGTCGATCCGCCCGCCCTTCACGTCTGGACGCGCCTGGACGTTGTCGATCTTGACGCCCTTCGGCTCGGCCGCGAGATAGACGTCTCCGTTGACACCCGCGTGCGCGGCGCGTTTCTTCGTAAACGAGCGCGCGGTATCGGGCGCGTCGAACGCGGTCACCATCGTCTCGGCGAGCTTTGCGGACGTGAAGAACGCAATCTCGTGTTCGCCCGGCGCGAGGTCGCCGAGGGAAACCTCTCCGCCGGGGAAGAACACCTCGCCCGACTTTTTGCCGTCAACATATACGAGCGCGATGGTGGGAATCCACTGAAAACCGACCACGATGTCGCGGCCGCGCCACGACTCCGGCACCTTGACGCGCCTTGCGTACCACGCGGAATCGATTGACTTGACCGCCGCGCCCGCGGCGTCTGCTCCGGTCTTCGTGTAGATTGCCATGCCGTCGCGCGCATCGGCCTTGCAAGACGGCCATTCGCCCGGGACCTTGAAGTAGTAGTCCATCGACGCAGCCTGCGGAGCGCTGTCGAATGATGCCGCAGCGTTGTCCACCTTGAACGCCCAGAGGCCGTTCAGCGAGAGCTTCTCGCGCGTCGCCGTCTTCTCGCGTCCCGCGTCGGCAAGCGACCACATCTCCGCCTCGGACGGAAGCTTCGCGACCGGGTCCGACTTGACCCCTGGCGCGGGAGGCGGGGTGGAAAGGGCCTTCGGCACAGCGGACGCCTTCGCGCCCGGTCGCTTCTCGACGAGCGAGAGGACCTTCTCCGCGATCTTTGCGTGCCCGTTGTGCCCGGGATGCACGCCGTCCGGCGATCGCTCGCACGGAATGTAGCTGTTCTTGTCCGAGAAGATGTCCGTGATGTCGACGTAGATGCAGTAGTCCCTGAACTTCGGCCCGTTGAGGCCGAGCCGGAGCGAGTCCCACAGCTTGTCGCTCGCCGCCGCGCAGTTCCCGTACTTCGCGCCTGGACGAAACGCCTCAGAGTTCTTCCCGCCGACAGCCACAATCAATGCCTTGGGGTTTTCGTGGTGAAGGGCCTCAACGAACTCGAACATGCGGTATGCCACATCTTCGCCCTTGTTGTTGAAGAGCAGGTCGTTCGTGCCGAGGGTGAAGGCGATCACGCCAGCGCTGCGCACGCCAAGGAGCAGACGGTCGCGAGAGACGTCGTCAATCAACTCCTCTATGCGCTGGTTGTGGTTGCCACTGTGCGTGAGAACGCTCCGCCACGACGTAAGCCGGCTTCCGGCGCGCGCGTCGTTGACATATCCGAGGCCGAGCGACGAGGCGACCTTCGCGGCCCACGAACCGCCGTTGCCGCCCACCTTCGTGCCGAACGTGATGGAGTCGCCGATCGCGTACAGTATTCCGTCGCCGGCCTTGTGGCGCTTCGGCACGCCGTCAGATCCATTTGTCCAGATCGAAAGGTCGAGCGGCGCGTACTGCACGACATACTGAACGTCCTTGTCGATCGTGACTTCCTGCCACTTCTGGTATATCTTGCCGCCGGGGCCCTTCCACCCGACAAACATGTTCCCGTTCAAGTTGTACGGATGCTCCATGACGAGCTTCCCGCTAGTTTCGACCACGACCGGGTTCTTCCAGTCGCAAATGAACTTCGCCGTGTGGGCATACGCGCCCATGGCGGCCAGCGACAGACAGCAAACTGCGAGTTTTTTCATGAATGGCCCTTCCTTAAATTTTGCAAGTCGCACACGATGCAAAGTCGTACGCCCCAGTCACGCGCATGGACTCGTCGTCCGCCGTGACGTAGATGATGGAATACGTCTTGCCGCCGGGAGCGACGTTCAGCACGACGTGCCCGGCATCGAAC
>CACYNF010000105.1 GCA_902775595.1 uncultured bacterium
TCCCACAGCGCGGCAAATCTCCCGCAGTGGCGACGGCGAAGAGGCGGGGCGATGGCGAAGAGGCGGGGTAGGGTCGAAAAATTTTCCGCCGTGTGCGCACACGGCGAAAAATTTTTGGTATAATACCGCGCCAATGAACAAGTTTGTCCTTCTTCGACTTAGCCTTCTCCTTAACGGGTGCAGATCCGCTGAGGCGGCCGGTGTTTGATCGAAAGGGGCCAACTCAAGAAGCACGAGAAAAGCGGATCGCGGAAAAGGGCGGTCCGCTTTTTCGTCAATGACAGAACATTCTGGACCGGAAAAACGAAAGGCAACATGAGCAGCAAGGAAAACAAGGCAGGCAAGCGGATACGGATGTACCGCGAGAACCACGGCTGGAGCATCTGGGACCTCTCCCAGAAGTCCGGCGTAGAGGAAAAGGTCATCAATGCGATCGAGAAGGGCGAGGTAATGCCCGCGCTCGGCGTCCTCGTAAAGCTCTCCCGTGCCCTCACCCGAGCCGACGACATAGAGTCGAACAAGGTCGCGGGCGAGGGGATGAACGTACTCGGCTATGCGAGCCACTCGCTCGCGCTCGGCAAGCCCGACCGCCACATGGACCCGTTCCGCATCGAATTCGCCGCCGACGGCGTTGACGCGGTGCAGCACCACGAGGGCGAGGAGCTCATCATCTGCATCTCCGGCGAAGTCGAGCTCACCTACGGCCCCGACAAGACGGTCCTGAAGGCGGGCGACACGGCCTACTACAACTCGTGCGTCAACCACGGCCTGAGGGCGATCGGCGGCAAGCCCGCGTCGATCTACGGCATCGTGTTCATTCCGGTGTGAGGGGAAGTTCAAAGTTCAAAGTTTATAGTTTGAAGTTTGATGTTTGAAGTTTAAAGTTCAAGGTGTCGTATGTTTAAACTGACAGATCCATTTGGAACAGCGCCGCGCAAGGCGCCGTTCACTCAGTCCGTCTCGACTGGCGTTCCGTGGCACAACCTGCCGATTACGCGCGAGTACACGCTTGGCCAGCTCCTCGACCAGACGGTCGCGCGCTGCGGCGAGAACGACGCGGTGGTCTATGCCGACCGCGACTACCGCCTCACGTGGTTCGAGTTCTCCGAGGAAGTCGACTATGTCGCCAAGGGGCTTATGGCGCTTGGCGTTAAGCGCGGAGAAAAGGTCGCGCTCTGGGCGACAAACGTTCCGCACTGGGTCGTCCTCATGTTTGCGACGGCGAAGATCGGCGCGATTCTCCTGCCGCTCAACATCAACTACAAGTCCGCCGAGATCGACTTCGCGCTGAAGCAGTCGGACGCGGAGAACCTGTTCGTCATCGACGGATACCGCGACTGCGACTACATCGAGGTCATCAACTCGCTCATCCCCGAGCTGAAGGAGTGCCCGCGCGGCGCGCTCAAGAGCGCCAAGTACCCGCACCTCAAGCGGATGTTCTACTTGGGCCCGAAAAAGCACCGCGGCATGTACTCGCTCAACGAGGTGAAGTCGCTTGCGTGCGAGGTGACGCAGGAGGAGTATCTCGAGCGCCAGGCCACGGTCGACGTAAACGACGTCGTGAACATGCAGTACACGAGCGGCACGACGGGCTTCCCGAAGGGCGTGCAGCTCACCCACCGCAACATCGCGAACGACGGCTTCTGGATCGGCGCGTGCCAGAACCTCTCCTCGCGCGACCGCGTTTGCATACCGGTCCCGCTCTTCCACTGCTTCGGCTGCGTCCTCGGCGTGATGAGCTGCGTCAACCACGGCTCGACGATGGTTTTCCTCGAGAAGTTCGACCCGCTCCTTGTCATGAAGTCCATCGAGCGCGAGAAGTGCACGGCGACCTACGGCGTCCCGACGATGTACATCGCGATGCTCGACCACCCGCGCTTCAAGGAGTTCAACTTCACGTCGCTCAGGACCGGCATCATGTCCGGCTCGGCGTGCCCTGTGCACCGCATGCAGCAGGCGCAGGACAGGATGTTCATGAAGGAGATCACGAACCCCTATGGGCTCACCGAGTCCGGCCCCGTGATGACGATGACCAGGTACTTCGAGCCGTCCATCGAGCGCAAGTGCCAGACCATCGGGCAGGCGCTGCCGGGCGTGGAGGTCGCGATCATCGACCCCGAGACGCAGGAGCTCGCGCCGATCGGGCAGGACGGTGAGATCTGCTGCCGCGGCTTCAACACGATGAAGGGCTACTACAAGATGCCCGAGCAGACGGCGAAGTGCATCGACGAGCGCGGCTGGCTACACTCCGGCGACATCGGCAGGATGGACGCGGACGGCTACTACTACATCACCGGACGACTGAAGGACCTCATCATCCGCGGCGGAGAGAACATCTCGCCGAAGGAGGTCGAGGACTTCCTCGGCACCATGCCCGGCGTCAAGGACGTCGCTGTCGTTGGCTGCCCCTCGAAGAAGTACGGCGAGCAGCCCGCGGCGTTCGTGATCCCCGCGGACGGCGTTGAGCTTAAGCCCGAGGACGTTCAGGCCTTCTGCAAGGACAAGATCTCGTGGTTCAAGATCCCGAAGTACGTCCACTTCCTCGACGTCTTCCCGATGACGGCGTCGCAGAAGATACAGAAGTACAAGCTCCGCGAGATGGCGCACGAGCTCTGGCCCGACGCCTAAGCCTACCCCCCCCGTGGTGGGGATGGGCAGGATTGTCGGAAAATGGTAGAATGTCGGTGAATGATAAACAACCCGACATATGCCATGAAACGACTTGCGTCAATTCTTATCCTCACCGTGACCGCTCCCGCATGGGCGCTCGTCTCGGTTGATGTTACAAACGGCTGGCTCAAGCAGCCTGTTGCCACAAAGGGTGTAGCCGACAGATCAGCTGTCATTCCGCCGAAGGAAGACTCCGGAATCAAGAAGACGGTCGATCCTGACGAAATCGACATAACGCCCAGCTTCAGCCTTGATGCATGGCAGAAGGGCGGGAAGCTGGCCGGGAAACCAGATCGCGCGAAGGGCGAACCGGGAGGGGACAACGAGAAGGCTGCCTATGCATGCTGGTTCAGGCGTACGCTCGACGTGCCAGCGGCATGGCGCGGGCGCAGCATCCGATACGAGCAGCAGCTCAACTGGTGCGACGCGGTCGTCTTCGTGAACGGGAAGAAGGCCGGCGTCGCGCTTCATCCGGATGGCGCGGTCGAGCTTGCTCCGTTCCTCAATTTCGGAAAGCCGAACGAGATCAGGATATTCGTCACGAACCGCGGCTACGGCACGGGAGAACCGGGCATCGTCTATGCCGGGCGTGACGATTACTGCAAGAACCGAGATCTGTTCTACTCTCCTGCGGCGGTCAATGTCCGCTCCGCGGCGTTTGTCGAGGACGTCTGGGCGATCCCCTCGTGGCGAAACAGGAATGTCACGTGGCGCTGCAAGGTGCCGTCGCTCGCGGATTGCGAAATCGAGCTTGTGGCGAACGTATGGGAGGATTCTGGCCGCGACCCCGGGACCAGGGTGCTTGCGAGCGAGCGCGACGGCGCGCGACCCGTGAAGACATGGCGGAAGAAGGTCGCGCTCAAAGCCGGCGCAAACACCGTCGATTTCGTGTGCGACTGGGCTGATGTCGTTCCGTGGGAGCTTGATGCCCCCCACCTCTACAACGTACGCGTAACGCCCGTTCTCAAGGGCGGCAAAGAGGGTGACGCGCCGGAGCGCTTCGTCTTCGGGTTCCGCGAGCAATGGCTCGACGGACGGACCGTGATGGCCAACGGCCATCCTCAGCGTTGGCGCGGGTTCTGGCGGCAGGGCCTGCCGAAGGACATTGCGGACGTTAAGAAGAGCGGTTTCAACATGGTATATGCGACGCACCAGCACGAGTCGCGCCACGAAGAGGACGCCAGATTCCAGGAATCGCTAGCCCGGGCGGGAATCCAGATGTTCACCGGCGCGCCGACGATTTCGCAGCGCAAGGGAAAGATACTCTCCGACCCGTTCGTGCGTGCGCAGTTCGAGCGCTGCGTCGAGCACTGGGCGCGTTCGCACCGCAATCTCCCGACGATTGCCGGCGCGAGCGTGGGCGTGAACATGATGTGCGCCGCCTGGTGGATGATGGGCGCGTGTGACATGGGCCGACACCGAGACGTCGACAAGACAGATATCCCGAAGTGCATGAACGTCGCGCGGCCGTTCGTAAACCCCGGCACGCTCTTCTTCGCGCATGGCGACGGCAACCTCGGCGACGTCGGCAACTGCAACTTCTACTTCAACTACGTCCCGCTCCAGGAGCGCGAGGAGTGGTATTCGCATTGGAGCCGGTTCGGCGAGATTCCATGCTACCCGGCCGAGTTCGGCGCGCCCTACTATGCCGTCTGGTTTGGGTATGTACATAAAACTCCGCAGATGACCGAGTGGCTCGCCAAGGTCTACGGCGAACGCGCCTACGTCGAGGAGGAGGATGGCCTGCTCGCGCGGTATCTCGAGTTCGCCCGCTCCTGCGCCCGCTTCACGCACGGCGGCTGGGTGAATCCCGGGCGCAGGACGCTCTACGACTTCTCGCCGCTCGGACGGGAGTTCAACGGGCTCCTGATCGACCGCGTCTCGCGCTGCTGGCGCGCGTTCGGGCAGGGCCCGAGCCCGATGTATCTGGACTCGTGGAAGTGGAACGACGATCCCGCCAACTGGATGCTCCGCAACCACGAACTCTCGAACCGCGACCTCGTCTGCTTCCTCGGCGGAGCTCCCCAGTTCACCGACAAGACGCATGCCTACGCCTCTGGCGAAAAGGTCGAAAAAACTCTCGTCTTCGTCTGGGATGGTTCGAAGCCTACCGACTTGAAGACCGGGTGGCGTCTTGTCGACCCCGCTACGGGCAAGGTCTTCGCGAAGGGCCGGCGCGACGTCGAGCTAAAGCCCTTCGAAATCCGCGTCGAGCCGTTTTCGTTCGAGGCGCCTGCCTCGTCGCGCCGCGCAGACTATCGGCTCGAGGTCGCGTTCAAGGGTCCGCAGGTCTCGCCCGACGACGGCTTCGAGTCGTTTGACATTTACGTCTACCCTGCGGCGGTGCAGTCCAAGATCGGCGAGGTCGCGCTTTTCGACCCGCGCGGCGAAAGCGCCCCTATGTTTGCTGCGTGCGGCGTCATGGCGTACAAGGCCGACTCTCTCTCTGCTCTCGTCGACAAGGGGGAGAAGGAGAAACTGCCAATTGTTGTCGGCCACCGTGCACTCGATGGCATAGACGCGTCTGCGGACTTTGAACGTCTTTCCGCGTTCGTGGAGAACGGCGGGCGTGTGCTGGTTCTTGCGCAGGGGCCGAAAGCCTGGAAGGCGATGGGGTTCAAGTTTGAGGACTCGATGCCACGCGCCCTTGTGAACGTCAGTCTCGCAGGTATCGACGATAAGGATCTTTCCTACTGGCGCGGGATGCCGCTCCCGCTTCGCGACGGGGAACACTGGACCTACGGTCCCGACTGGGGCCACATCCAGCGCGATGGCCCGCAGGCAGGCAGAGGCTGGCGCTGGAAGCACACGCACACGCTTGCGTCTGAAGTGCTCTTGATTCCTCAGCGCGCCGGGTTCCGTCCGCTCGTGCGCGGCGACTTCGACCACAGCTACTCGCCGCTGCTGCGTCTGACGTCAGGCAAGGGCTCCGCGACGTTCTGCACTTTCGACTTTGAGGGGCGCGTCGGCACCGGTACGGCCAACGACTGCCCTGCTGCGGCTGCCGTCGCCAGTGCGACTTTCCGCGAATTTCTCGCGGACGATTCTGCTGCCGAAGCGCCTGTCTTTGTCCATGGTGGCGATGCCGAGCGCCTCGCAGATTCGCTTGGGCTGGACGCGAAGCCATGGAAGCCTGGCGACCGACTCGGCTGCGGTGTCCTGATTGTCGGCGGCAGCAACACGACGGTGCGCCTGCGCGATGTCAGGAGCGCCGTGGGCAAGGACGGCCACGCGCTGCTGCTGGGGTGCGACGCGCTCGCAGCAGAAGCGGGCCTCAAGCCATCCCGGGGCACGATGAGCCAGGTCGTATGGAAGGACGACAGGCATTCCGAGACTTCTACCGTCGAGCGCCTGCATTGGCACGTCGCAGACCTGGCTTTCGTCCGCGGGATAAAGGATATGGCGGACGTCGGCCCGTCACTGCTGCGTCTGCGCGAGGGCGTCCCGTTCGCGGAACTGCACCAGGCCAAGGGCTGGCGCGTCGACCCGAATGGCGCAATCGCCGTCTCAAACGACGGCCGGATCGTCTTTGACCAGATTCCGCTTTACTCTCCAGCAGACCGCGCCCGTGCCGCAAAGGACTGGGTCGCTCATCGCAACTGGTCGCAGAGCCAGGACAACCAGATGCGCCGCCACGCTTTGCTGCTCGGCAAATGGGGCGTCCCGCCGTCCAAGTCCACGCTTGCGCGGGCGCTGCATCTCGCCGCCGAGGATGAGAAATCCAAAGACAGCCTCTATTGGAGCGAGAACGGCGCCTTCGACCCGTTCCTCTTCATCTACTGGTAGCGCTCGCCTCGGCTACATCTTCGGCCGGCGCTGACACCACCCCTCTGCCGTGGGGGTTGCAGAACGGACGCGCATGGTGTACAATTTCAGTCGTGAGGAGATATACCATGTTCAAAGTCATGATTACGGCGGCCGCCGCGCTGACGACCGTCGCCACCGCATCGGGAGAGCCTTCGCCCGCCGAAAGGCTCGAGACGCTGTTTGACAGCCCGCCGCAGATGCGTGGCGCCAATGCCTGGTGGCACTGGCAGGGCGCCAACGTCACGAAGAGCGGCATCACGCGGGATCTCCAGTCGATGCGCGACGCGGGGCTCTCCGGGGCGACGATCTTCAACATTCAGGACGTCGGGTGGGACTGCGAGGAGCGGATGTCCACGCCGCTCTGCCCTGGGCTAGAGTACATGAACGACAAGTGGTGGGACATGGTCTCGTTCGCCGTCGCGGAGGCGAAAAGGCTCGGCCTTGAGCTCGGCCTTCACAACTGCCCCGGATATTCCACCTCGGGAGGGCCGTGGATCACGCCGGAACTCGGCATGAAGAAGCTCGTCTGGGCGAAGGGCGATCAGCAGCCCGAGGCCAAGCTCGGCTTCTACCGCGACATAGCGAGGGTCAGGACCAAGCGCGGCGTGTACCGCTTCGGCTACACGTGTACAGGCAAGAACACGCATCCATCGCCCCCCGATGTCGAGGCGGGCTCCCTCGAGGCGGACAAGATGAACGCAAAGGCCGTTGGCGTCCACATCGACAATCTCCTCAACGGGCTTGCCGCCCACGGGATCTCCGCGTCCTGCCCCGGGCTCGCGTTCATCCTCATGGACAGCTACGAGGCGGGCGATGCGTCATGGACCGATGACTTCGCGCAGGAGTTCATGAAGCGCCGCGGCTACGACCCTGTGCCGTTCCTGCCTGTGATCGCGAAGCTCGGCACCGATTTCGGCGAGGAGCGCGAGGAGCGGTTCCGCCGCGACTTCGAGCGCACGAAAAACGAGCTTCAGACAGAGCGCCACTACAAGGTGTTCAAGGAGCGGCTCAACGCCGCCGGCTTCAAGTTCCACCTTGAGCCGTATTCCGGCCCGTTCGACTCCTACGAGGCGTCGCAGTTCTGCGACGTTCCGATGACGGAGTTCTGGGTGGGCCTCCCGTTCTGGGCGAAGGAACCGTCCAAAGGCGGCGCGTGCTGGTTCGCAGGACCCGTTGCCCGCGCCCTTGGCCGCAACGTCACCGGCGCGGAGTCGTTCACCGGATCCATTCGCAATCACGCCGCGCGACCTCAAGATTCCGCTCGACGCGACGTTGGCGCGCGGCGTGAACCGACTTTCCCTCCACCACTGGGAGCACCAGCCGCTCGGCGCGCGCTGGCGCCCCGGCTATTCCATGGGGCCGTGGGGAACGCACTTCGGCGAGAACCAGACTTGGCACGAGCCGGCGAAGGGGTTCTACCGCTATATCCAGCGCTGCCAGGCGCTTCTTCAGGAGGGAGAAATGCGCTGCGACGCACTTGGCCTTTCCTTCAATGACGAGGACGGTACCGACACGTTGCCGCTCAGCAACTTCCTCACGAACACCGAAGTGACCGCGGAGGGCAGGCTCCGCGTCAAGTCGTCGGGGCGCGAATACTCGCTTCTCTTTTTCGAGCCGAGCGCGGAAAGGCGGTTTGCGGGAAACACACCCTGGGACGCAGTCGAGAAGAAGTGCTTTGACCTTGTGCGCGACTACGAGAAGAAGGGGCTTAAGGTTGGGCCGATGTCCAAGAGGACGAAATACTTTGAAATCGCGAATGGCGACGGTGATGGCGTTATGGCGTCCTGCAGGCGCGCGGGCGACGCGGCGTTCTTCTTCGTCGCAAACACGACCGACAGGCCGAAGAAGTTCGCCGCGAACTTCCGCCAGGTCGCCGGGAAGGATTTTCAGCCGGAAATCTGGAATCCGGAATCAGGCGAAAAGCGCCGCATCGGCGAGTGGCGGACGGAGAACGGCGTGACGCCCGTCGAACTCGAGCTCCCCGCAGAGGGAAGCGTGTTCGTCGTCTTCCGCGAAGAGGGTGTTCGCTTCTTCCGCCGCATGCCGAACCTCGTCGCGACCGAGGCCGTGCTCGACGGCCCCTGGACGCTGTCGTTCGACGCTGACGGCGGCGCGCCGACAAATGCGATTCCCCTCCCCTCGCTCAAATCGTGGACGGATTTTGCCGAATCTGGAATCCGCTATTATTCCGGAACGGCTACCTACGAGACGACGCTCGAAGTTCCGGAGGGGCGGGAGTTTGCGCTTGATCTCGGCGATGTGCGCGACGTGGCCGAGGTGTTCCTCGACGGAGAGCGCATTGGCGCCCTTTGGCATGCGCCGTACCGCATCGAGCTCCCGCGCGCGCCAAAGCCAGGCCAGCATGCGCTTAAGGTCCGCGTCACCAACGCCTGGACGAACCGCCTCATCGGCGACGAGAAGGAGCCGGACGACTGCGTCCTCTCGAAGAAGATGCTTGGCTTCGGGGTGCAGTTCGTCCAGAGCGAGGGAGTCAAGCGGGAAATCCCGCACGGGCGCGCGGTCGTGCGCATTCCTGACGAAATCCTGAAGAATGCGCCGCGCTCGGTAAACCGCTTCGCTTTCAGCTCCTGGCGCTACATCCTCTCCGACAAGGACCTTCGCCCGGCAGGCCTTCTTGGCCCGGTCAGGCTTGTCGTTAAAAATCTGAAGTAGAGCTGTCGACGTATAGCACAAGTACCCGGGCGGGAAAAACAAGCCCGCTGACGGTTCACACTGCGCCCGAATTTTTGGTATAATATCCGGGAATATGAACATTTTGAAGTTTTTGTTTGGAACGAAGAACGATCGGGAGCTGAAAAAGCTTTGGCCGGTCGTCCGTGAGATTAATCGCATCGAGCAGGAATACCAGGCCAAGAATTTCGCGGACGAGGACTATCCGCGCATGACCCAGGAGTTCAAGGACCGTGTCGCGAAGGGCGAGTCTCTCGACCACATCCTCCCCGAGGCGTTCGCGCTCGTGAAGAACGCCTGCCGCCATCTGTGCGGGACTACGGCGGAGGTCTGCGGGCACACCCTTACCTGGAACATGATTCCGTTCGACGTGCAGCTCATCGGCGGCATAGTCCTGCACCGCGGCAACATCTCCGAGATGCAGACGGGCGAAGGCAAGACGCTCGTGGCGACGTTGCCGCTCTACCTGAACGCGCTCTCCGGGAAGAACGTCCAGCTCGTCACCGTGAACGACTATCTCGCGCGCCGCGACGCCGCGTGGATGGGACACCTCTACAAGTTCCTCGGCCTCACGGTGGGCTGCATCCAGAACTCGATGGATTCCGAGGAGAGGCGCGCGCAGTACGCGTGCGACATCACCTACGGCACGAACAGCGAGTTCGGCTTCGACTACCTCCGCGACAACGGCATGGCCCAGAGGCCAGAGGACGTCGTGCAGAACGGCCACAACTTCGCGATCGTCGACGAGGTCGACTCGATCCTCATCGACGAGGCGAGGACGCCTCTCATCATCTCCGGCCCCGCGACGCTCTCCACCTCGCACATCTACCAGAACCTGAATCCGCTCGTCTCTTCGATCGTGCGCGTCCAGACTGCGCAGTGCAACGACTTCATTCAGGAGGCGAAGAAGGCGCTTGCCTCTGGCGACGTCGAACTCGTGAAGGACAAGATCTACCAGGTCTACCACTCGATGCCGAAGCACAAGCAGCTCATGCACCTCCTCGAGGACGCCGATGTCCGCAAGATGCACGAGGACGTCGAGATGCAGATGCTCTCCGAGATGCGCAAGGAGCATGCCCGCGAGCTCAAGGAAGAGCTCTACTTCACGATCGACGAACGGACTCGCGAGGTCTCGCTGACCGACAAGGGCTGCGAGAAGATATGCCCAGAGGACCCGAAGCTCTTCGTCCTCCCCGACCTCGCCGCCGAGATGAGCGCGATCGACGGCGACACGTCGCTCACCGAGCAGGAGCGCCTCGAGCGCCGCCGCGACACGCAGTCGTCGTTCGTCGAGAAGTCCGACCGCGTGCACGTCGTTGACCAGCTCCTCCGCGCCTACTGCCTCTACGAACGCGACGTCGACTACGTCGTGCAGGACAACCACGTCTACATCGTCGACGAGTTCACGGGCCGCGTCCTTCCGGGGCGCAGGTGGTCCGACGGTCTCCATCAGGCGGTCGAGGCGAAGGAGGGCGTCGAGATCGAGAAGGAGTCGCAGACCCTCGCGACGATCACGATCCAGAACTACTTCCGACTCTACAAGAAGCTCGCCGGCATGACCGGCACCGCCGAGACCGAGGCGAGCGAATTCAAGTCGATCTACAAGCTCGACGTCGTCTCGATCCCGACGAACAAGCCTGTGAACCGCATCGACGGCAACGACCAGATCTACCGCACCCAGCGCGAGAAGTTCAAGGCGATCATCGCCGACGTCGCCGAGCGCCATGCGAAGGGCCAGCCGATCCTCCTCGGCACCGTCACTGTGGACACTTCCGAGATACTCTCGCGCATGCTCAAGCTCGCGCACATCCCGCACGAGGTCCTGAACGCAAAGAACCACGCGCGCGAGGCCGAGATCGTTGCGCTCGCCGGCCAGCGCGGCGCCGTGACGATCGCGACGAACATGGCGGGCCGCGGCACCGACATCAAGCTCGGAGAGGGCGTCGCAGAGCTCGGTGGACTCCATGTCATCGGTTCCGAGCGCCATGAGTCGCGTCGCATCGACCGCCAGCTCAGGGGCCGCTGCTCGCGCCAGGGCGACCCCGGTTCCTCGCAGTTCTTCATCTCGCTCGAAGACCAGCTCATGCGCCTCTTCGGCTCCCAGAGAATCTCCGGCATAATGCAGAAGCTCGGGCTCAAGGAAGGCGAGGTCATGGAGCACCGCTGGCTCAACAAGTCGGTCGAGACGGCGCAGCGCCGCGTCGAGCAGCAGCACTTCGCCGTCCGCAAGCGCACGCTCGAGTACGACGACGTGATGAACAAGCAGCGCACGATCGTCTACGAGCTTCGCGGCAAGGTGCTCACAGGCGACGCCGCGACAGTACACGGCCTTGTCCTCGATGTCGCCAACGACCTCATCCAGACCCAGGCCGAGCGCTACCTCTTCAGCCCGAAGGACGGTTCTCTCGAGGACTTCATGAGCTGGCTCGGGGTCTCGTTCCCGGTATCCGTGACCGAGGAGGAGCTGCGCCCGCTCATGGGCACGCCCGGTCTTGCGGGCGACCTTGTCTACAAGCGCGTCGAGGAGGCCTACGAGGCGAAGTGCGCGAGCGAGGACGCGGAGACTCTTCCCTTCATGGAACGCGGCGTGTTCCTTCAGGTGATCGACCGCGAATGGCAGGACTACCTCCGCGCTATGGACGACCTCAGGCAGGGAGTTAACCTTCGCGCATACGGTCAGCGCGATCCGCTGATCGAATACAAGAAGGAGGCGTTCTCGATGTTCGAGACGCTGATCGCCACGATAAAGACCAAGGTCGTCTCTGCCGAGTTCAGGAGCGCGACCGCTGCGCGCATGCAGCGCATGCTCGCCGCGGCCGGGGTTCATCACGTCCGCACCAACGCCGACGAAATCACCGTGACGGACAGCGAGAGGTCGTCGGGCTCGGCCGCGGCCGCGCCCGAGAGAGGCGGCGCGTCCCAGAAGACGATAGGCGACGTCTTCGCGTCGATGATGTCGCGTCCGCCGGTCGCGCCGCACGGCGCGGCCCCAGCCCCAGCCGCCGCGCCGCGCGCGCAGCCCGCCGTGGGGCGCAACGATCCCTGCCCGTGCGGGTCGGGGAAGAAATACAAGAAATGCTGTGGGAGGAACCTGGTATGACAAATGCGATAATAGTGGCCGCCGGCAAGTCAGAGCGGATGGGCACCGGCACCGACAAGGCATTTCTGAGCCTCGGCAACAGGCCCGTCGTCGCCTGGTCGCTGATTGCGTTCGAGAAATGCCCCGACATCGACAGGATCATCCTCGTCGTCCGCAAGGAGCAGCAGCTCGCCGCGAAGGCGGTGGCGAAGATGTTCGGGATATCGAAGCTGGTCGCCGTCGTGCCTGGCGGCAACAAGCGCCAGGAGTCCGTCCAGGCGGGTCTCGCCGTGTGCGACGTCGACACGCGTTTCGTCGTTGTGCATGACGGCGCGCGCCCCTGCGTCACCCCCGAAGTGATATCCGAGGTCGTCAAGCTCGCGAAGCGCGTCGGCGCCGCGACAGTCGGTAGGCGCATGACCGATACCGTCAAGCGCGTCGAGAAGGGGACTTTGGTCTCGGCGACGGAGGAAAGGGAAAAGCTCTGGGCGGTGCAGACGCCGCAGGCGTTCAATTTCAGGGTTCTCCAGAATGCGTACAAATCGCTCGGCAAGAACGACGTCACCGACGACTGCCAGGCCGTCGAACTCTCCGGCGAGGCTGTCCGCATCTACGAGAACAGGGAGCCGAACTTCAAGATCACGACGGTCGAAGACCTTCAGATAGCAAGCGCACTGCTCGTTAAGTAATGTCAAAGCTGTTTGCCATACTCGGCGACATACACGCCAACTTGGACGCGCTCAATGTGGTCCTTGACGACTGTCGCGCCCAGGGCGTGACGGATTTTCTCTGTACCGGCGACGTGGTGGGCTATAACGCCTGTCCGCACGAGTGCATGGAGATAGTGCGGGCGCTCGGCTGCCCGGTTGTCGTGGGCAACCACGACTACTACGTGTCGTCGCGCCAGAACCTTGACGACTTCAACCCCGCCGCCGCCGCCGTCGTGGAATGGACGCGCAAGCAGCTGTCGGTCGAAGAGGTGTACTGGCTCAGGAACCTGCCGTTTACGCACACTCAGATGGGCATCACGCTTGTCCACTCTACAATGGACAGACCCGAGAACTTCGGGTACGTTTTCGACAATCTCCAGGCCGAGGCGAACTTCCTGAACCAGAAGACGCCCGTATGCTTCCATGGCCACACGCACTGCCCGATGATCTACGAGAAGTCGATGAACGGTGTCTTCCGCATCGATGCGCAGGACTTCGCGCTGCCGATCGGCCGCAAGTACTTCATCAACGTCGGTTCCGTTGGCCAGCCGCGCGACGGCGATCCGCGTGCGACGTATGTCATATACGACCCCAAGGAGCGCAAGATCCGCTACAGAAGGCTGGAATACGACATCGAGGCGGCGCAGGAGCGCGTCCGCAGGGCAGGTCTCCCCGAGCGCCTTGCCGCACGCCTTGCCATAGGGCAGTGAATTCGGCGGGTGTTCTATTGCCGCCGAAGGGGATTTTTGATATACTTTACGGCGTGAAGAAATCTTCCTGCAAAGTCAAGTACCGCCGAATACTGCTGAAACTCTCCGGCGAGGTGCTCGGCAACAAGGCGACGGGCGAGTGCATCGACCCGAAGAACCTCGCTTTCATGGCCGAGCGCATAAAGAAGATCCACGCTATGGGCGTGGAGGTCGGCATAGTTCTCGGCGGCGGCAACATCTTCCGCGGGCTCACCGGCGCCGGGAAGGGCGTCAATCGCGTTACGGGCGATTCAATGGGCATGCTCGCGACGATCATCAACGCGCTCGCGATGATGAACGCGCTCGAGTCGATCGGCGTTCCCACGCGAGTGATGACTTCGATCGAGATGCCGAAGCTCGCCGAGCCGTTCATACAGAGGCGCGCGCTTAGGCACTTCGAGAAGGGCCGCGTCGTGATATTCGGCGGCGGAACCGGCAATCCGTATTTCTCGACCGACTCCGCCGCTGCGCTCAAGGCGAGCGAGATCGGCGCGGACGCGCTTCTGAAGGCGACGAAGGTCGACGGCATCTACACGGCTGACCCGAAGAAGGACCCGAACGCGAAGAAGTACGGCTCTCTCAAGTACGAGACTGCGCTTGAGAAGCGGCTGAAGGTGATGGATTCCGCCGCTTTCGCGCTCTGCATGGACAACAACATCCCGATCGTCGTGTTTGACTTCTTCGACCCCAAGGCGCTTGAGGGCGTCGTGCGCGGCAAGACGATAGGCACGGTCGTGAGTTGAAAGTTCAAAGTTTAAAGTTTTAAAAGACTGGAGAAAAAAGATGGAAACTGTTCAGGAAGTTCTGAATGACGCGACTGCGAAGATCGGCAAGAGCTTCGAGACGCTGAAGTCTCAGTTTGCGGGCCTGCGCACGGGCAAGGCGAGCCCTGCGATGGTCGACCAGATCAAGGTCGACTACTACGGCTGCCCGACGCCGATCAAGAACCTCGGCACGATTTCGACGCCTGAGCCTCGCCAGATCAAGATTGCCCCGTTCGACCCGACGGTGCTTGACGCGATGAACAAGGCGATCCTCGCCGCGAACATCGGCGTGACGCCGCAGACCGACGGCAAGGTTCTCCGCATCACCGTCCCCGAACTCAACGAGGAGCGCCGCAAGGAGATCGTCAAGGTCGCGAAAACCCAGGCCGAGGCCCAGAAAGTCGCGATGCGCAATGTCCGCCGCGACGCGAACGACGCGGTCAAGAAGCTCGAGAAGGACAAGAAGATTTCCGAGGACGACATGAAGCAGGGGCTCGACAAGATCCAGAAGGCGACCGACGACGGCATCGCCAAGATCGACGCCGAGCTCAAGGCCAAAGAAGCCGAAGTGTTGGCCGTATAAAGTTTGAAGTTTGAAGTTTGAAGTTTAAAGTTTGAATTTGAAGTTTAAATGGGAGGTCAGACATGGCAGAAGAGAACGTGACACCGGTAGCCGGTAAAGAGCCGCCGCCCGCGAACCCGCTTGCGAAGCCTCGCGCTTCCACTCTCAAGCTTAAGCCGGTCATCAGGAAGCCGACAATCGGCGCGACCGCTCTTGGCAAGCCCGGCATCCGCCCGGGGATGAAGCTCCCGACTCAGCCTCCCGCCGCCACGAGCGCGCCTGCCGCGGCTCCCGCGCCAGAGCAGCAGGGCGGCGGAGCGATGGAGCAGCTCAAGTCGGTGACGCAGAAGCTGAAGGGCGTCACTCAGGAGATTCCCCAGCAGGCGATTCTCCGCAAGACCGGCATCATCGCCGACCAGGATCTCACCGAGGCGCAGAAGCAGGCGTCCAAGTCCAGGACGGCCCGCATCTCCCTCTCCGACGCGCTCGGCGTTGCGCCCGTGCAGAACGAGGCGGCTCCGATCAAGACGATACGCATCAAGCGTCCCGATTCGATCGCGAAGCCCGCGCCGTCCGCTCCTGCCGCAGCTCCGGCTCCCGCGGCGGAGCCAGCTGCCGAGCAGCCGTCCCAGCACGCGGCCGCGGCTCCATCCCCGACGCTCACGCAGCGCAAGACTCTCAAGATCGCGCGCCCAGGCGCGGTTCGTCCTTCCGGCAAGTTCGGCATAAAGAAGCCCGGCGCGGCCGCGGCGCCTGCCGCTCCTGCCGCCGAAGGCGGTGATGTCGCCGACATCCCGGACATTCCCGACATGCCTGCCGCCGCGCCTGCGGCTGCGGTTCCCGCTGCGGCGCCCGTGCCGGCGAATGCCGTGCCCTCGCTTTCGACAGGTGCGACGATCACGGGGATCGTCTTCCAGTTGGCGGCGTGCGTCGTCATCGGCGCTCTTGGCTATTTCCTCCTCCTTGACGCCCAGCTGCCTCTCTTCTGCGGCGGCTGCGGCTGGGGTCAGTGAGACGCTTTTGGGCTATAGCGAAAACGACGGCTCTCGAGATTCTCGCAGAGCCGTTGTCGCTTCTTGTCCTGACGGCGTCGCTCGCCATCACGGTGTTTGCGCCAGCGTTCCACTACCATCAGTTCGGCGAGCCGTCGCGCATGGCGCGTGACGCCGGGCTTTCGTCGCTGTTCGTTGGCGGCACTATCTTCGTGATCGTAGGCGCCGCGCGGTCCGTCCGCCGGGAGTTCGAGAGCGGCACCGCGGCTGTTGCGCTTTCTCATCCCGTCTCGCGCGTGCAGTTTCTCCTCGCCAAGGCATGCGGCGCATACGCCGCGTTCGCGCTTTTCGCGCTTGCGCTGTGCGCCGTCACGGCTGTCATCGTGAACGGCTCGCTTATCGGCGCGGCGGTGGCGAAGAAGACCGGAGACATCCCGAGACTGTGGGGCGTCTCCTACGCGTGCGGCGTCGCGAGCGTCGTGCTTCCGTATGTTGTCGGCGCTTTTCTGAACCGCGTGTTCCGCTTCAGGTTCGCGCTGTCCGCGTTTGTGACGACGATTGTCATCGCCGCGGCGTCGCTCGTGTACCGGCCGGATGTTTCGCTTGTCGGGCTTCTTCCGGCGATGGCGCTGCTGTTCGTGCCGGCGGCGTTCTTCGCGATGGCGGCTACTTCTGCGGCGGCGCATTTGAAGATGAACGCGGCGAGCGCCGTGTGCGCAGTTCTTGTCGCGGCGTTTCTTCCGTTCGCGGGGAACTACTGCCTTTCCAACGCGCTTTCGTGCGGAGGAACGATACCGTGGGCCTACGTCGCCGTGGCTGCGCTCGCGGCCGTTCCGGCGATTCTTGCCGCCGCCTTTGCCGGCGCCGCCCTGCGGATCCGCGCATAGCCGCTCTGCCTGTTTTTCGGCATTTCGGTGTGGCGCGGGGCGGAGTAGATTTGGTATAATTATACCTATGAACGAAAAGCCTTCTACTGTGATGTCCAACTTCCGCTGGGTCATCTGTGCGTTGCTGTTTTTTGCAACTACCGTAAACTACCTCGACCGCCAGGTCCTGTCGCTCACATGGAAGGATTTCATCTCTCCGGAGTTCGGATGGACCGACAACGACTACGGCACGATCACGGCGGTGTTCTCGATCATCTACGCCCTGTGCAATCTCTTCGCCGGCAAGTTCATCGACAAGC
>CACYNF010000106.1 GCA_902775595.1 uncultured bacterium
TCCGAGCGAGGGGATACGGCGTATTCGCCGAGGGCTCCCCGAGGAGGAGCCTTCGGCCACCGCCGAACGAATCACAAGCCGAGAAATCGGGCGTGTCGCCAACGGCTTTCAGCCGAGTAGCGACGAGAGGAGCGGATCCTTTACCGCGATCTCCTCCTTCGTGAGCCCTTCTATCTCATGGGGGAAGACGATCCAGTCAAGACCGACGTCCTTGACGAAATAGTCTGGCTTAAGGTTGGTGATGTTCTTCTCGGGCTTCCAGTAGACGCACGCGAGGCGCATTTCCGCGCCCTTTGCGTCGATTCGTTCCTTGACGGCGCGCGCGGTCTTGCCGGTGTCGAAGACATCGTCGACAACGAGAACCCTGTCCCCCGGCCGAAGGAGCCCGAAAACGAGATCGCCGTGCGTGAACTCGACGCCGCCCGGATTCTCGCCGATTCCGGTGTAGCTCGCGCACTTGAGCGGAATGTGCTGGACGCTCCAGCCGGAGACCTTGAAATACTCGTGCAACGCGACGCCTACCGCCGCACCGCCGCGCCAGAGCGCGATGAGGATGTCGGGCTTCCATTCCGACTTCCTGACTGCGGCCGCGAGCTTCCACGTGTCGCGGAGATACTCGTCGGCCGAAAGATACTTCTTTTCATTCATGATATTGCCCCTGTCTATTGCATCAGCGGCGCGGCAGGGCGAGAGCCTCTCTTACGGCCTCGCCGAACGCATCGGCCAGGGACATCATGCCCCAGTCGTTGGGATGGCAGCCGTCTACCGTGCCTTCAAGGTCGCCGACATACATCTTCGTCTTCGGGAGATATACGAGGTTTTTCCATCCTTCGGCGACAAGCCTGTCGTAGATTCCCTTTATGAACCTGTCCTTTTCGTTCGGACCTCCGCAGAAGACGTCGCACTGCTCCGCCATGACGATAGGCACGCCCGGGCGTTTCGCGCGGAGGTTGCGGATGAACGGCTCGTAGTTCGCCTTCACGCTGCGCCGGCCATTCATGTCCATGTTCCACAGGCAATCGAGCACGTAGCAGCTGGCGTCTATCTTCGCGAGGTGCTCGCTCATCTCGAACTCCATCCAGCCGGAGCCGGAGAACCCGAGGTTCACCACCGGAACGTCAAGCCGGCGCCCGACGATGTTGACGAACGCGAGGCCGGGCCGCGAGCAGCATCCGCCGTGCGTTATCGAAGTCCCGTAGAAGACGACGGGCTTGTCGACCCCGCTCCGGCGAGGCCCAAGAGCGGTTACGGACGCGTTCGTGGCGACGCCGAGCGAGAACGACTTAACGCCGTTGTAGAGCGGGAGGTTCACGAGACACCTCTCACCCGGCTTCCAGCCGAGATCGACCTCGCCGCCCTCCGCCGAAGTTATGCGCCCGGTTCGCACATAGCGCCACTCGCCGATGCCATCGTCGAACCGGTAGATGTCGATTCCGCTCACGCCCGTCGACGGCATATGGTCCATCGAAAGACTCGGGCTGTAGGGAACCCACTTGAACACAAGCCGGTTCGAGTCGGTCGAGAAGCGGAACTGCATCCCGGACGTATGGTGCTTCATCGAACGGACACCGCCGTTCACGTTTGTCGTGACGCCGGCGGGAAGCCGGTCGTAGTAGTGCTCGGCGTCGTCGAACGCACGTCCTTCGATCGGCAGGAGGCGCCCGTCTATCCATTTAAGGCCGTTGGTGACGACAATGCCGTCGACGGCCATCCTTGGATCGTACCTGGCGATGTCAGGGGCTGCGGCCAGTGTCGCCGCCAGAAGACAGACGCATCCTGCCAGTGTCATTTCAGTTCTCTTCCTGTCAGAAGTTCCAGGTGACGCCTACGCCGCCCCACGCGAAGTCCTTGTACTGGCCGTAGTCGTTGCCATAGCCGGTTTCGCAGGCGTGGCGGAGATCATGGTCGATCGTGTGGCACCAGTAGACCTTGGCGAAGAGGCCGAAGTGCGCGGCCAGCTGCCAGTTGAGGTCGAAGCCGAGGCGCGAAGTCGCCATTCCCGAGCCGCTGAGCTCAGACCAGCCCGCCGTCGGAAAGCACCAGTTGTAGCGATGCGAGCGGTAGACGAGCTCGAACATAGGTGTGATCGTGATGTCGTCGGTGATGCCGATCGTCTTCTTGAGACCGCCGAGGAACAGGTTCGCCTTGTTCTCGTGGTACTCGTGGACCCACTTGAAGTAGGGCGTCACGTACGGGTTCTTCAGCTCGAAGTAGTGGTTCCAGTCCATCGTCGTGAACGTGGAGACGCTCGACTGGAAATGCCCGCGGCGGCCCCTCGCCCACTGCGTTTCGGGATGGTGACCGCGATGGTGGGGATAGTAGTACCACACGAACTCGGTGCGGTAGGCAAGACCCCAGACCTTGTCGTCGTCAAACCAGAAGGTGTGGTCGAAGTGGATGTTGGGGTCGAATTCGTTGAACCACTTGCCGTACTGACCGTTGCGCTTGTCGGTGAGGTCAGAGTTGAACCAGATGCCGACGCCGACCGAACCGATGTCCCACGGGAGGTTCAGGTTGCCCTCGGCGTACGTCTGCCACGTGGGCTCGGAGTTGAGGAGCGAGCCGTAGAGCTGGTAGCCGGAGTAGATTCCGGAGGAGCCGAATCCCCAGAAGAGCGGGGCTCCGTCCTCTTTCTCCGCCTCGGCGGGCTGGTTCGCCTGCGCCTGGGAGTCGTCTGACTTGGGCTCGTCGGCAAACGCGGCGAAAGCCGCACACGCCGCAGCTGCGATCATCAGTTTTTTCATGTTTTTGATCCTTTTTGTGGTTTGGTTGTGTACGGGGAAATCCATATCTCAGGCCTTTGCCTTGTCTCCGCCGAAGCGGTCGGCGTCCTTGATGGACGGCGCGGTCTCGGAGAACTCGAAGTCCTTGCCAGGGAGGATGGCGTTCAGGACGATGCCCATGAGCGCTCCGACGGCGAGCCCGGAGAGCGATATCTTGAGCGACCCTACGGTGAACGCGATCGCGCCCGCCTTCGAGAACGAGATGCCGAGCGTGAGGACGAGGATGAGGGCGGCGATGAGCATGTTGCGGCTCTTTCCGAGGTCTACCTGGCTCTCGACGAGGTTCCTCACGCCCACGGCGGAGATCATCCCGTAGAGGATGAACGAGACGCCGCCGATCGTCGCGCCGGGGATCGTGCCGATGAAGGCCGAGAACTTCGGGCAGAACGATACGAGGATCGCGAGGCAGGCGGCGATGCGGATGACGCGGGGATCGTAGACCTTCGAGAGCGAGAGGACGCCAGTGTTCTCGCCGTACGTAGTGTTGGCGGGAGCGCCGAAGAGCGAGGCAAGGCAGGTTGCGAGGCCGTCGCCCAGCATCGTGCGGTGGAGGCCCGGGTTCTCGAAGAAGTTGCGCTTCACGGTCGAGGAGATCGCCGAGACATCGCCGACGTGCTCCATGATCGTCGCGAACGCAAGCGGGAAGACGATAAGAATCGCGCTCGTGATCCTGCCCCAGTCCGGGCTCGAGAGGATCGGGAACACCGTGTTCCCCATCTTGACGGGGAGGCCGATCCACGCTGCGGAGGCAACGCCGGAATAGTCGATCGACTGGCTGAGGCCGAGCTGGCCGAGGATTACCGCGGCAATGTATGAGAATATGACGCCCATGAGGATCGGGATGATCCTGAACATGCCGCGGGCGAATATCGAGAACCCTATCACGGTCGCTATCGCGACGAGGGCGACGGGCCAGTCTGTCGTGCAGCTGTTGATCGCGACGGGAGCGAGTACGAGGCCGATGCCGATGATGATCGGACCCGTCACGACGGGCGGGAAGAACTTCATCACGGTCTTGACGCCGCAGGCCTTGACGAACCCGGCTACAACAAAGTAGAGGAGCGACGACGACGCGACGCCGAGACAGGCGTACTGGAGCATCTTCGTCTTGTCGCAGTCCTCGAAGCCGGCCGTGCCTGCCATCCCGGCGAGCGCGAAGTATCCGGCGAGGTAGGCGAACGACGAGCCGAGGAACGCCGGGACGATGCGCTTCGTGAGGAGATGGAAGAGGAGCGTGCCGAGGCCCGCCCAGAGAAGCGTTGCGCTCGGGGAGAGGCCGGTGAGGATCGGCACGAGGATCGTCGCGCCGAACATCGCGAACATGTGCTGAACGCCGAGCACCGCCATCTTCGGGATGCCGAGCGTGCGGGCGTCGTAGACCGCCTCGCCGGCCCTGTACTTGTCGCGCAGACGGGCGATGGCACGCGCAAGCGCCGCCGATTCGTCGGACGTGACGACGCCGTCTTCGGCAATCGCGACCAGGAGCTTTTCGAAAAGCGCGAGGTCGTTGTCCTTCGCCGAAAAAGGATGGACGAGGCCTATGAGCGCCTTCGTCTCGTCTATGTCGGCCTTTCCGTCCGCGAACGTGAACTTCTCCGCAGCCGTAAGGAGCTGCGAAATCATCCAGGAACTGTCATTCTGTCGTGTAGCCATTGTCGTTTCCTTAGTTAGTTTCGTTGGCAAGTCATTTTCCGGGGTACTTGAGGAGAGTGGCGACATCGTAGCCCTTGAGAAGCCCGGCCCTCGCGCCGAAGCCCTCGAGCTCGATCGGGAAGATCATCTTGACGACCGTGCCTCCGAGACGCTCGACAAGCCGCGCCGCGGCGGCAGCCGTGCCGCCCGTCGCGAGCAGGTCGTCTACGATCACGGCCTTCTCCCCGGGGATCACGGCGTCGGCGTGCATGTGCAGCGTCGCCTTCCCGTATTCGAGGTCGTAGTCCTCCGAGATCGTGCGGCGGGGAAGCTTCCCGGGCTTGCGGATCGGCACAAAAGCCTTTCCGAAGCGCGCGGCGATGGCCGCGCCGAAGATGAAGCCGCGGGATTCCGGCGCCGCGACGAGGTCGAAGCTGACGCCCTCCAGCGCCTCTGCAATCTCGGACAGCGCGAGGTTGAAGCCCTCGCCGGACTCGAGTATCCCCGTCACGTCGCGGAAAAGCACCCCAGGCTTCGGGAAGTCGGGTATCTCGCGGACGTAGTCGGCGAGACGCGGGCGGCCCGAGAGGAGCTTGTCCATCAGACGCGCGATCTGGAACGACTCCTCGTCCGTCACGACCCCGTCCTGCCTGACGCGCTGCAGGAGCGCTTCGAGCTCGCAGGCCCCGGGCTCGCCCTTCAGGACGAACGGCCGGATCGTCCTCAGTATCACGGAAGTCTCACCGAGCGTCACGCGCCCGTCGTACATCACCGCCGTCCGCAGCGAATCGAGGATCTTGAGCAGTCTGTAGTCGCCAACCATCCCATCCTCCCTACATCATTGCGTACTTGGCGATGAAAAGAGCCGTCAGGATGTACATGATCCAGTGGATGCGGCTGAACTTGCCGGCAAGCGCGTTTATGACCGTGTAGGAGATGACGCCGAACATGATGCCCTCCGAGATCGAGTAGGTGAACGGCATCGCCACGATCGTGAGGAAGGCCGGAACCGCCTCTCCCGCGTCGCGCCAGTCGATGTCGGCGCAGGACGATAGCATCAGATAGCCGACGATAATGAGCGCCGGAGCCGTCGCAAAGCCCGGGACCGCGAGGAAGATCGGAGCGAAGAGTATCGCGAGCGCGAAGAGCGCGGCGGAAGTGACTGCGGTGAGGCCCGTCTTGCCGCCGGCCGCAACGCCGGACGCTGACTCGACATATGTCGTCGTCGTGGAAGTGCCGAAGACGGCTCCCACAGATGTCGCGATGGCGTCGGCGCAGAGCGCCCCCGAAATGCGCGGGAGCTTGCCATCCTTCGTGAGGAAGCCCCCCTTCATCGAGACGCCGATGAGCGTGCCTAGCGTGTCGAAGAGGTCCACGAAGAAGAACGCGAACATCACGACGAAGAAGTCGAGCGACTTGGCGAGCGCCCAGCCGGAACCGACGACCTCGCCCTTCACGGTGTGCGTCCAGTGCTCGGGCGAGAAGAGCGCGCCAATGGTCGAGCCGAACTCCCTGAACATGCCGGCGATGTCGCTGACCGCGAAGCTCGGATAGGTCGAGAAGAACTTCGCTTCGGCGTTCGGCACGTAGAGCCCCGTCGCCTCGGCGACCATGCCGAGGACCCACGTCGCGAAGATGCCGAGCAGAATGGCGCCCTTGAACCCCTTCACGAGCATGAAGCCCGTCAGGACCGTGCCGACGAGCGCGAGGATCGCCGTCACGCCCTGCGTATGGAAACTCCCGGCATCCCTGAAGCTGACGAGCGAAACGAGCGTCGCGTCGCTGTTCACGATCACCTTCGCCGTCTGCAGCGCGATGAAGCATATGAAAAGGCCTATTCCGGCCGCCACCGCGCGCTTGAGCGTGATCGGTATCGAGTTGAATATGCTTTCCCGGACTGGCGTCAGCGAAAGCGCGAGGAATACAAGGCCCTCCACGAACACCGCGAGAAGCGCAAACTGCCAGCTGTAGCCCATGCCGAGCACGACGCCGAACGTGAGGAACGCGTTGAGTCCCATGCCCGGAGCGAGGACGAACGGATAGTTCGACATGAACGCCATGAGGAGCGTTCCGACGACAGCCGCCACGGCCGTCGCCATGAAGACGCCGCCGCGCGGAATGCCGGCGACGGACAGGATGTTGGGATTGACGGCGAGGATATACGCCATCGTCATGAACGTCGTTATGCCCGCCGCGACCTCGACCTTGACCGTCGTCCTGTTTCTCTTGAGCTTGAAGACCCTGCCGAGGAAGGTCGTCTCGGGCTCTTCGCTCTCGGCCGCGCGCGTAAGCCACTTGAGGTGGGCGCCGATGCGCACCGACTCCTCTGGCGTCACGACGCCGTCTTCAAGGACGTCCTCGAGCGCCTTCACGAACTCGGCCATCTCCGCGCTCTTCTCGGCGCGCTCCTTGGCGTATGCGAGGAGGATTACCGCCTCGGCGCGGTCTACCTTGCCGTCTTCGAGAATCGTCTTCTCGAGTTTGTGTATCGATTCCTTGATGTCGCTCATTTCCTGTCCTTTCGATCCGGCGGCAGACGCTAGATGATGTTGAGTATGTCGGAAAAGCCCGTTATGTCGAACACTTCCTTGACGGAGGGCTGGACGCCTGCGATCTGGAGCGTTCCGCCCTTCGCCATCATCGTCTTGTGGGCGGTGAGCATGAGCCTAAGACCCGCCGAGCTCATGTACGGCACATCCGCAAGATCGATGACGACTTTCGTCGCGTCGCCGAACTTGAGCCCTGCCTCGAGTTCCGGCGCGGTTACGGTGTCAACGCGTCCGCTGACGGAAATCGTCAGCGTGCTTCCCTCTGTGTTAGTTTTTATCTCCATATTCTTTTCCCATTGTAAGTATGTTCCTGTCGTTGTTCCGCCTGTAGGTGACAGGCGACATCGTCTTCTTGACGATCAAGATTCCAAGCCCGCCGACCTCGCGGTCATCGGCGCAGAGCGTCGTGTCGGGGTCGCGGTGCGCAAGCGGATCGAACGGCTTGCCGTTGTCCGTTATGACGAGGCGCACGCCGTCCGGATGGCGGGTGCGCTCCACCGTGAGCGTCCAGTCCGTCGCGCCCGAATAGCGCACGATGTTCGCGAATATCTCGTCCGCCGCGACCATCATTATGTTCGAGCAGTCGTCCGGCACGCCCTCAAGCGCCTTCGCGAGGTCGGCGGACGCCTTCGAGAGGTCTTCCATCGTCGGCCTGTACTCGCCGGTAAACGTCGCGGGCTCGCCGCGGTAGCGCATGACGAGCTGTGTGCAGTCGTCCGCCTGCTCCGCGCCGGCGGCATGGCGGCGAACGTCCTCTATCACGGCCGACAGAAGTTCGCCGCGCCGCCCGTGGCATCCAGACACGGTCTTGAGGAGCTGGTCGTCTCCGTAGAGCTCTCCGGCCGCGTTGTGCTGCTCGACGATTCCGTCGGTGTAGAGGTATATCGCGTCGCCCGGCTCAAGCTGCAGCTCCTGCACGCGGTAGTGCACGCCCGCCATCGCGCCGAGAACGAGCGAGGGCCTGGACTTGAGGTATTCGACTTTTCCGCCGAGCCTGACGATCGGCGGATTGTGCCCTGCGTTCACATACGACACGTGTCCCGTGCGGATGTTCAGCTCGCCGGCCCAGGCAGTCACGAAAGTGTTGGAGGTATTCCCCTCGCAAAGGGCATCGTTCGCCTCCTCGATGGCCTGTTCGATTGGTTTCCCTGTCTGGGCGACGCTCTTTATGAGCGCCTTCGCCCTCATCATGAACATCGCGGCCGGGACGCCCTTCCCGCTCACGTCCGCAACGAGGAACAGCACGCGGTCAGGCCCGGTGAAGTAGAAGTCGTAGAAGTCTCCGCCGACTTCCCTCGCCGTGTCCATCGACGCCCAGATGTCGAAACTCGTCTCGTCGGGGAACGGGGGAAACACGTTGGGGATCGCCGCCAGCTGTATGTCCGTCGCCATCTTGAGCTCCTTCGCGGTCTGGAGCTTGATCTGGTTGCGGACGAAGGATGAGATCACGAATCCGACGAGAAGCGCGACGAACACGAGCGCCGCGCCGTTCAGCACGGCGGTCGCGCCTACAAGGACGTCGCGCTGCACAGCTGCGGAGTCCTTGGGGATCATGACGTACGTCGGAAAGCCCTCGATTTCCTTGCGCTTCCAGTAGAAAGAGCTGTCGGGATCCTCCCAGTGCGCGCCCTCGCGGTTCGGCTCCTCGTAGTCGGAGAGAATTAGCCCGGACATCGTAGTCACCACTATTCCGCCATTCCCGCCGACGCGCCAGTTGCGGAAGAGGTCCATGAGCGAGGAGCGCGACAGGCCGCGGAGCGATTCGCCGTCGCAGCCGATCTCGACGAAGCCGCCGGTCGACGGCATCCAGACGCCGATGAACTTGCGCCACGCGCCGTTCGCGGTGTTCGAGCGGTACGGCTGGCAGTATTCGGTGTCCGGTCCGGTGACGAGGCACATCATGTCCTCGGCCTGGCCGCCCGCCGTCTTGAAGTTGAAGGCCGGCCTGTCGGCGGAGGCGAGGTAGTCGGTCACCGACGAGGCGACGATGTCTCCATTCGTGTCGGCGACGCTGATCTCCGTGACATGGAGCTCCCTGGCGAGCGCCTGAAGCGAAGCTGTGTCTACGGGATAGCCATCCTCCTCTATCCGCTCGCGGACGGCCATACACTGCAGGACAAGCCTTTCCTCCACGCAGTCCGACATCTCGTCCTCGACGTTCTCGAACGTGCGGTCGATCAGCTTGTACGCGTCGCGCTCCGAGAGCCGCGAGTGGAGGAACCACGTGAACGCCATCGACAGCAGGAACGCCGCAAAGACGCTCAGCACAAGCTTAAGGTTGAGGCTGCGGCGCTGCGTCATTTCGCCCCTCCTTCCGCTATGACGGCATTGACCGCCGCGAGCACGTCGGGGCGACGCTTGTCAACCGCGACCCCGTAGAACTCGCGCGTCTGCAGAGGCGAGACCGCGAGCTTCCCGCCGGACGCCTCGGCAAGCGCCGTCAGCTGC
>CACYNF010000107.1 GCA_902775595.1 uncultured bacterium
TCGAAAAGCCGCTTCTCTCCGGTGGCGTCGTAGAGGTCGAGGAGTCCCTGGTAGCAGCTCATCATCTCGTACGCCTTCAGCGACGTCGCGCCCCAGGCGCTTCCGTCCGTGACCCTGTCGAACACCGCCTTGTCTGCGTCCTTGAGGAGGCGCGCGCCGTCGTCCGCATCCATCTCGTCGCGGATGTAGTTCGCGTAGTCGAGGTACACCTTCTTTCCGGTTGCGCGATAGAGCCAGACGACCGGCTCGAGTACGCTGCAGCTCGGCATACCGCGGAAGTTCCCCGTCTCGTGCATCGCACGCTTCCCGGGCCCGACCTCGTTCATCAGGTACGCCGCAAGCCTCTCCGCCCCGTCAAGCGCGCTCTTGTCGCCCGTCGCCTGGTGGTAGAAGAGGAGTCCCAGCAGCGTGTACTTCGTGCCCCAGACGTCCCAGTTGCCCTTCCTGTAGCGAGCGTCCTCCCGGTAGTTGCCGATGTATCCGCCCGGCTCCTGCGCTGCGAGGACGTCCCGCACGGACGCGGCGACCTTCGCCCTGAGCGCCGCGTCGTCCGCATAGCCCATGAAAGGCACCGCGGCGTGCATGTACTTCCCCCAGAACTCGGACTGCCATAGCCGGTCCTCGGTCTTCGCGTGGAAGACGGACGTGAAGTATAGCGGATCCGTAGCCGCGACGTGATTGCGGACGCAGTCATCCATGCGCGACGCGACGTAGCCCTTCGGGCGGATGTCGCGTATGTCCGCACGCGAAACGACTTCGGCCGCGATGGCCGATGCCATGGCGCACGAAGCGAGAATGGAAATGCACTTCTTCATGACTCTGGTACCTTTCTTGTGTTGCCGAAATCGCCAAAGACGACAATGGCCGCCGATGCCTTTTCGAAGTGACAGCGGAGGACCGCGCGGCCCTTGGCGTCCTTCTCGACGGCTACGCCATCGCTCTTCCAGAGGACAGGCGCAACGGAGTGCTCCGTCACATACACGTGGTCGCCTCCCTCGTTGGCGAACATGACGAAGAGACCGTTCCCGTTCGGTGCGATCTTCTCGTGTATCTCCGGGCTCGAGCCTATGCGGCCGATCCGCACAGGCGAAGCGGCGGTGATGTCGTCGCGGACATGCTTGTATGCCGCAAGCGCCTCGCCGAAAAGCCGGCGCCCTTCCGGCGGCACGCACTGCAGATTGCCCCATATTCCGTTCGGACCCAGCATCAGCGAACCGAGGTTGATCAGCTCGGACTCCCGCGGCGCATCTGGCAGGAAGTGGCACAGAAAGAGCACTGACGGAATCCAGCGGTCGTAGTCGAGCGACGCGCGGCAGATCCACGCGCGGGCAGGTCCCGGATAGACGAAGACATTGCTCCAGGTGTCGGACGTATCCCAATCGTAAGGCACGTCAATATGAGGGTAGTACGGCCCGTTGTTCGTGGCGAAGTACTTGCCGGACGAGAGGAACGCGAGACCGACGCAGCGTCCTCCCTCCGTGACGTCGAAGTCGACGATTGCGCCGGGTATCGCGTCGCAGATTCGGTCGACGATTTTGCAGAGGTAGCGCACCTGCTCGAACGAATAGCAGTCGTGCCTATCTGCGGACGTCGTCGTCGCATCGCCGTGGTCATGGTCGGGCGAGTCGCAGCCGAACTGCGAGATTCCGTCCCACTTGAAGTACGTGACGTCGAGCTCGCGAGCGATCTCGATGAGACGGTCCGCAAAGTCCTTCCAGTAGGGGCTGACCACGCAGATGTTCTGGCTCCCCGGCGTCGACCAGACGCTGTGCTCCCGGCTTTCCTCGCCGCGGAACGACATGACGCTCCTGCGGTTGCGGGCCATCATGGCGCTGTTCTTCGCCGCCTCCGTCGGATTGAACCAGAGCCCCATCTTCATGCCATGCTTCCTAAGCCGCTCGCGGACGACTCCGAGTCCGTGCGGGAAGCGCTTCTCGTCGACGATCCAGTCTCCCGTCTGCTTGAACCAGCTCACGTCGACGACGAACACGTCCACTCCCAGCTCGTGTGCGATGTCGACATCCTCGAGAATGCGCTTCTCGTTCATGAGCCTCATGAAGTCCCCGCTCTTGTCCCACCACTTGTCGCGCTCCTGCGAGGCCCAGGTGTTGTAGAAGACGTAGGGCTTGCGCGAACCGACATTGACCGTGCAGCGCTTCAGCTGGAAGTCGCGGTACGCGGCCGCAAGCTCGTCCGCGCCGCCTTTCACGACCGCCGCCTGGAACCAGACCGATTCAAACGGATTTTCCTCCGTCACCACCCGGTTCGCCGGATAGTTGCCCTTTACAGCGCGCAGCGCCACGGTCTCGTCCTGCGCACAGGCGAACTCGAGATACGTGTCCGGAGCCTGCGAACCGTGCTCGTACGCGAGGAGCGCGGCAGAGTCTTCGCCGACGAAGCTTAGTAACGGACCCTGGAACGCAATGGAGTTCTCGAACGCTCGCTGCGGCATGTCGTGCTCGCTCGGACGGTATGCGTGCGAGAGGCTGTCGTATTCGCCGAACCGCACCTCTGTGCGCGCCTTCGCCCAGCGCGAAACCCCGCACGTCCCGTAGACAATCGCGTCGCGGCCCGACTTCTTGGTGAGCCTGAACGAACTGCCGGGCGCGGCCGAGAGCTCGTACTTGAAGCGAGCCACCGGGGTGAGCGGTGATTCACGTACCGTGACGGCGATGCGTGCGGATGGAAAGTCCTTCAGCACGCCCGCCCATACGCTTTCGTCGACGCCGTTCCCGAGCCTCGTCGGGCCCTTCACGCGATCGAGGCGATCTACGGAGGCTGTGACTGCGCAGCCGTCTATTTCGAATACCGGCGCGGTCAGCGTCAGCTTCTGCGCGGCGGCGGAATGCGAAACCGCAAGGAAATCAGTTCGTCCGCCGCTGACCGCAACGTCGGCATGCGCCGCAAGCGCAAGGGCCGACACGAAGAATGCAGACAACGCCCAAGTTTTCATATTGACCACCCCATTACCTATTCGAATTCAATCCAAAGAACGCCCATCGCCGGAAGCGCCGGAATCAGCATCCTTCCTTCGTTGATCGCGATGTCGACCTTCTTTCCGTCCGGACTGCAGGCCCTGGCGATGCCTGTCGCCGCAACCTTGGCAACCGTCGGCGTGACGCCGCCGATCGACATGTTCCATACGCCAAGCGCCCTGAGCCTTCCTGCGTCGTCGACGCGCGGCCAGATGCGGAAGCTGCGCGGATACTCGAGGCGCACCGGCACTTTCCCCATCTCGTCGAGGAGGTCAAGAAGCTCGTTCCACTCGGCCGTCGTCGGCAGCTGGTTCACGCTCCGGCGAAAACGGGCAAGGGGATAGGCCTTCCAGCGCCCGGACGCGAGGGCGTCTGCGACGGGCGCGCCGTAGGCGTCGCGCAGTCCGTCCACGACCGACGCGTCGACGACGAGCCGCCCTTCCGCAAGAGACTGAACGTCCGCCGCGTTCATTGCCGGAAGCGACCATCGGTCCACATACCTGACCGTCGCCTTCGGCGCGGTGTCTGGGGCTATCGGCACGCCGCACCGCTGCAGGTCGTCGTCAGTCGACACGTCGATCGTGTCGCCCGAAAGCAGATCGACGTCCGAACCGACGAAGCGAGAAAGCCCCGCAGCGCGCGTCGCGAGGATGACACGCGAAACACGTTCGTAGAAAGGACGCCACGCCTCGAGTCCCGACAGGAATTCCCCGCAGTCCTGCAACGGCTCGTCCCGCGCCGCATCCCATCGGTACTCGGTAAGCGCGTCGCATCCCGCGAATAGCGCAAGGGCCGACTCTATCAGCGCGGCTCCGACGGACTTGTGCAGTATCTCGCGGCGGTAGTTCTCCTGTTCGTACGCGACGGACACGACGAAGCCGGCGTCGCGGCAGCGTTCCGACTCGCGCGCGACCCAGAGCAGCTTTGGCAGTAGTTCGCCGAAGTTCTCGCAGTAGTTGCCATGCCCAGCGCGAACGCCGACAGGCCGCTTTCCCGGACCGGACAACGCGCGCAGAGCAGGAAACCAGTCTACGCCAGACCCCATCTCGCACGAGCCGACCGTCTGCAGGGCAAGGCGCGGCGGTGCCTTCCAGCCGTCGACCGCAGTGCGTACCACCTTGCAGTATTCAGCCAGCGACTCGGACTTGAACTTGCGCCAGGCGCGCCGTATTGGATCCTTCTCCGCACCGCCCCTAAGCCGGGCGACGAGCTTCTCGCGCGACAGCGGCTCGCCACACATTACCGAGAAAGCAGCCAGACAGCGGTCGCAGAAACAGCCAGGGACGCCCAGCCCCAGACGAAGGTCGTCGTCAAGCCATATCGATTCCGGAGAAAGCGTTTCGCCAAGGTTCTTCAGGTACTCGCGCTCGTATTCGTGCAGTGCAGGCGAGCGCGGACAGAACATGCGGCGCACCCGGCCTTCATCGTCGCGCTGCCAGGCGTCTTCTGGGAATGCGGCAATGCGTCCATCCAGTCCGCCGCCAGCCTCCGCCGCTATGTCCTGATGTCCGAGCGTAACGCCCTGCTGAAACCCGACGGCGATGCCGATATCCTCGAGAATCGGACGATACGCGGCGAGCTTCTCGAAGGCCGTCCTGACGTCTTCGAGACAGGCCCCGGCTCCGTGGGCAAGCCACATCTCGTCGCATGCGCCCGGATAGCGCCTGTGCAGCGCGAGCACCTCCTTCGTCCGCTCCGGAGCGCGTATCGGCCCGTACGCCTCGCGCACCATTATCAACGGCCACGCCTGTTTCCTCATCGCACAGTCTATGAGGTCGGTCCAGTCGTACACCTTGAGCGCGCCGTAGACGATGTCCGCGAAGCGGAGCTCGACCGACGGGTCTTCGAGCGCGGAAGTCCAGGAAGGCGGCGGATTCTCGAGCTCTATCGCCGAAAATAGGTCGCGCCTCAGGTAGAACGCGTGCGCCGCCGCTACTGCGGTCTCCCGTGTTGCGCGCAGGACGAACGGCCTGCGGCGTTCGCTGCGCTCGGCCGATCTGATGATCTCCTCCGCCTGCCGCGCCACGAGGTTTGCCCCCCGCCACGACATCATCGCGGCAAGCTCCTCGCGCGGTCCGCCGCGCGTATACCAGTAGCCTTTCACGCCGCGGTCATACGACACGCCGTCGGAGACGGAGAGGAATCCGTCCTCGATTCTTACGCCGACAGTCGACGCATGCGGCGCATCGGGGATGATCTCGCAGATTCCCGCGACGCGGCGAACGATCTCGGGAGTGAGCGGACCGCGCGCAGCCGCAAGCCGGACATACTCGTCGCGCAGAATGTCGAAGACGCTTCTCTCTCCTGGAAGCGACATGACGCCCCCGGAGAGCACCTCTCCGTCCGGAAAGACTTCAAAACCTTTATTCAAGTCAAGCGAGCGCAGTGCAGCGCGGTCGAACGGCAACGCCGAAGCGTCGCCGTTCAGCCATCTGCGCATCCAGAGGACAAGCCCCTGCTGCTCGCTCTCGTACCAGCCGTGACGCCCCGGGCATTCGAGGCAGTCGATCCTGTCCGCGAACCCGGCGGAGGCATATCGTTCTCTGGCGAGCGCGAAGGTCGCACGGCTTCCGGCATACGGGAAGAAGTCGTCAAAGGAGAATCCGGGACATGCCGGCTTCGGAAACGCAGATGTCAGAAGCGCGAGGTGGTTGAGCCCAAATGCGAGCTGACCGTGGATAACCTGCTCTGGATCCTGCGGTCCGGGCCCCTTCGCAAGAGACGGGAAATCCGTTATGAAAGCCATCGGGCACGCCGTCGCGAATCGGTCGTCCATCAAGTTCAGGTAGGCGGTGAGCGTTCCGCCGCCGGAGTAGCCGCTAACGCCCAGCCTTTTCGCGTCTATGTCCTTGCGGGAGCACAGGTAGTCGACGGCGCGGATTCCGTCCCACACGCGGAACTGCGCCATGTTCCAGCCGAGGAGATGCGCACGAAGTCCCGCGTCCGTATGTCCGATCACGCCGTCGAGCGGACGGTCCACGCGCTGCCGCCGCTCGCCCTGATCGACGGGATCGCACATGAGCGCGGCAAATCCGCCGCGCGCGGCGACAACGCCAGCGCGGTGGTGCATCGGGAAGAGCTTCCCCTCGTCCGCGTGCCCGCACGGCATCAGTATGGTTGGATGCGGCGCCGGGAACTTCGCTGAGTCAGGAAGGAAAAGATGCGCAGTGACGTGGTGGTGCGGACGGCTCTCGAAAACGACCTTCTCGACCACGTAGCCGTCGCATTCAACCACGCCGACGGTGCGGGCGTTGAGAGGCGTTCGCGCCGGCAAGTCTCCAATTGCCTCCGCCATCCGCGCCCTTAGCGCCGCGCGGTCGAGGGGGCACGCGTTCGCCGCCGCGTCGAGGCGCGCGATCTCGGCGCACTCCTCGGCATACGGCGAAAAAGCAGCGGCGGACGCGAACAGAAGAGCGGCGGTCAGTGGCATGACAGCTTGGAGGCGCTTGCAGGATCAAGAAAGAGCGCGCAATCGGGATGCAGCTGCATGACGGAGCTCGGAAGCATGTTCGTCACAGGGCCTTCTACTGCGCCCCTGACGGCGTCCGCCTTGCGCGCGTCAGGACACGTGCAGCAGATCGCGCGGGACCACATGATCTGCTTTATCGTCATCGAGAACGCCTGCTTCGGCACGTCGTCGATCGTGGCGAACCACCCTTCACCGACCTGCTGGTTGCGGCACTTCTCGTCGAGGTTGACGACAATATAGGAGTCCTCCGTATTGAAGTCGGCCGGCGGATCGTTGAACGCGAGATGTCCGTTCTCGCCGATGCCGACGCACGCGACGTCGATCGGCGCCTCGCGCAGGAGCTTCTGGAGCCGGGCGATCTCGGCCTTGGGATCCTCGGCCTCGCCATTGACCTCGTTGAACGCCTTCATCGGCTGAGGCGTCTTGGAGACAAAGCGTTCGCGCATGTAGTTGCGGAAGCTCGCCTTGTGCGAGACGGGGAGTCCCACGTACTCGTCGAGGTGGAAGCCCGTAACCTTCGTCCAGTCGATGCCGGGCTCCTTGACCAGCGCCTCGAGAAACTCGAACTGACTGGCGCCGGTCGCGACGATGACCCTTGCCTCGCCTCTGTCGGCGATCGCCTTGCGGATGCGTTCGGCGGCGAAGTCCGCAGCCTTGGCGGCCATGTCCGTCTTGTCTTTTCCGATAATCGTCTTCATTCTGTCTGTTTCCTTCTTCTTGTTTTCTTCAGATATTCATTTCAGCCCCGCCGGACACGATCCGCGACGGATCGAATCCCATCTTGACGAGGTCGACGTCCTCTATTCCGAGCGGACTGGCCGACTTCCATCCGCCACGCGTGAAGTCCGGAATCTCCTCCGGGTGCGATCCGGACGCGGCAGACCGCTCGGAAAGCTCGCACACCGCGCATGTCGACGCGAGGTCGTACACGTCCATGTCGAGCGGAAGCCCTTCGTGCAGGCACCACGCCCACCTGAGGTCCATGAGGTAGTCCATGCCTCCGTGCCCCCCGACTTCTCCCGCGATCTTCCCCACCGTGGCCCAGAGCGGATGGCGGTGGAGCCTGCGGAGGTCCTCTGTGCGCTCGGCGGAAAACTCCGTCAGGTGCTGTGCGCGCCGCTCCGGCTCTTCGACGTGGATGCGCAGCGGATACGCGCGGATTACGCCCTTCGTTCCCGAGATGAGGTTGCAGCGGGTGTATGGCCGCGCGGTTGCAACGTCGTGGTTCACGAGTATCGTGCGGCCCTTGACGGTCCTGATGACCGTCGTGTTCACGTTCGCCATGCGGAATCGGACATCGCGCTTCCAGTCTCCTTCGGGAAATGTCTCACGAGCGTAGTCCTCGTATGCTCCGCCGAGAGAGTCCACGGAAACAAGATAGTCGAGCCTGTCCCCGCGGTTGACGTCGAAGCACTGGCAGACGGGGCAGAGTCCGTGGGTCGGGTACTGGTTGCCCGCGTGAGCGACGTTCCACTTCAGCCTCCAGTGGTCCGGGTACGCATCGTCGAATATTCCCGCGCGGCGGTCGTGGACGTAGCCGCATTCGGCGTGGGTGAGCGTGCCCAGCACGCCCTTCCTGCACATCGAAAGCGCCAACAGCTCGTCCTCGCCGTAGCAGCAGTTCTCGAGCTGCATGCAGTGCCGCCGCGTCTTTTCGGCGGTCTCGACGAACTCCCAGCATTCGTCGAGCGTCATCGCCGCCGGAACCTCGACGAGCGAGTGCTTCCCGGCGCGGAGCGCGTAGAGCCCGACGGCGGCGTGAAGCTGCCACGGCGTGCAGTTGTAGACGACATCCACGTCGGACGAGTCGCAGAGCGCCTTGTATGCCTCTGGTCCAACGTACTCCTTCGCCGCGGGACGTCCGTTCTCCGATAGCCACGCCCTTTCCTTCGCGAGCCTGTCGGCGAAGATGTCGCACATGGCGGACACGCGGACGCCGGGCAGCATGGATAGCCGCCGAAGGGCGCGCCATCCACGCATCCCCACGCCGACGACTCCGACCCGTATCTCGTGCATCGGCGCGCACGAGAAGCCCTGCATCGGCGCTCCGGAGACGCCGACCTTGCCGATGCCGCGTCCGGACGCGCATCCAGACGCGATCGCGGCGCCGACCGCCGCCCCTATAAAGTCTCTTCTTGACGTGTTCACCTGTCTCCTTTCAGCCTGCGGAAGAATTCGTCTACAACCCGCGCGTCGTCGCCGCGGTCTCTGAACACCGCCGACCCGAGCGCGAGGAATACCGCCGTCGCCGCCGACGTTACGAGGAAGGACGGCTTCATCTCGCGGAGCCAGGGATGCGCCGCGCCGAGCGCGAAGACCGCGAGCCCGGCAGCCATCCCCCCGACGAGCGCGACAAGCCCGGAGCGCCGAGAGAGGCGGCGGACGAAGAGTCCGGCGATCATCGGGATCGCAATCGGCGGGAGGAACACCCCGAACACCTTGTTCGAGAGGTTGAAGAGATCGTCCGCGCCCTGCGCGTACTGCATGACGAACGCGAGCGCGACTATCGCGCCGCCCACTGCTACCGTCGCGACTCGCACAGCCCACACCCCGGTGCGGCGCAGCGTGTCGGAAAGCACGGCTGCCGCCGCGTTGATGTTGCCGGCGAGCGAGCTCATCGTCGCGGAAAACATCGCGGCGATCACAAGCCCCATCAGCCCAGTCGGCAGCACCTCCCTGCACAACAGCGCGTAGACGCCGTTCAGCTCAGTCTCGGCGACCGGCGCGAGGAACGCGCGCGCCGCCATGGCGGGGAAGAAGAACAGCGGCGGACCGACGAAGAGCAACGCTGCGACGAGATACGCCATCTTCTTCGCCTCGCGG
>CACYNF010000108.1 GCA_902775595.1 uncultured bacterium
TTCGCCACAAGAACGCCTGACGAATTCTTGGTGGCGCTGGCGGTATTCGTGCTGACATTGAAGTGCGAAACAGTCCAAGCACCTCCGAGACGGATGTCGCCGCAGAAATAGAACTCCGACGCGCCGCTGGGCGCAGGCTGGTCGGCCATAAGCGAAATCGAACCGGATTGATAGCTCGCTGCGAGATACGAGTCCTCGGTAGAGTTGTTTCGAACGACATTATTGACAACACACGGGAAGGCGGAATTGCTCATTATGCCGCCGTTACTTGAACTACCTCCCTCTCGGTGATGGTTCGGCGGAGAGTAAGTGTCAATCCGTTCGCCAGTAAAGATAAACGGCCCCGTGGTCGAGTCAATGCAAAGGCCATAGACCCAGATGGGATGCAAGACAGAGACATCCATGTTCTTCCTCCCTCTAAATATCGCGAATTTATAGATCCACGGACCAATAGGCGACATGGCGTTATACCAGTTCTCCGTTTTCTCGATGTCACCGTCTTTTGCGCCGGTCCAGTACCGTGAGCTGTCGTCCTCTGTCGGCGCGGAAGCCGGCGCGACAGACGCCTCTCCATCAGACAGATAGAGGAGATTTGCGCGCCTCACAAGCGTCCAGCCGGATGGAATCGAACCTTCAAGATGGACAAGGCCGTCGGGAATCGCAAAATCCGCAGGCGCGAACAAAACGGGGTGAATCTTGCCGGCCGTAAGCGTAAGCGACGCAGGAACCGTGACGACGATTTTCGCACCGCTGCCGACCTGCATGTCGCGCACGACATTGATATACCTGTTCACGGCGAGATCGAACGTCAGCGTCGAGCCAGCCCCAAGACTGAGCGACACCGTCCTGATGGTTTCCGTGGAGTTGGTGACAAAAAGGCTCGTGCCGTCGCCGACGACAAGGGATCTCAGTTCTTTAGGCCAGGGCACGCGCGCGTTGTTGCGATAATTCGGTTGCAGCGCCACGGTGCCTCCGCCAGCCGCCTTCAGAGATGTGATGTCACTAAATCCTGCCTTTAGCGAAATCGTATGCGTCGTCGTCTTGTCGAAGCAGTTCAGCGTGTCGAACTCAAGGTCTCCGGCGAACGTGTAATATCCGTTAAACCCTCTTTCGGAAGACCAGTCGCCCCAGGCGCCAAGCACAAGGTCGTTGATAAAGTGTGCAGAGCTGTGAGTGACATTCGAAATTCCGCCGCTCCCCAAATAGAGAGCCGATACGTCAAAGTTCACCGTGCTGCCGTAGCTCATCATAATTCCATTCGCATAGATTTTTCCGCCGCCAGTTAGACTAACATTCCTGGATAATGATCCATCTCCAAAACAAACGAAAAACGGATTGGCTACTTCCGCCGCCGTGTTCGTGGCTAACATCTCGCCACTGAATGAACAATCGCCATTTACAAAAGAGAGAGACTTATCATTCCACACCGTGCCGCCCTTTAAAACGCGAAGGAGGCCACCCTTCTCGCCCGGTACGTCGGAACCGTTCACCGCGTAGGTTTTCGCGTTCAGAAGTCCCCCATCGTGAACAACCACCTCCGCATTGTTCGTTATGACAAGCTTGTCATCACTCTTTGCGAACGTCCCGCCATTCATGACAAAGACCTGTGCCGAGCCGCCCATTGTAAAGCCTGCCCCATTGGAGCACAGAGTACCGCCAGAGCCAACCTCCCAAACACCGTTCGTGACAGGATTGCTTAGAAGCCGCATCGTAAGCCACTCGGAAACGACAAGACGACGCCCCTTCCCGACATAAGGAATCGCGCCATTAGGGTCAAGCGGCGAAAAAGTCGTGCCGGCATCCACCATGCCAAGCAAAGTCACGGTTCCCTCTCCGTCGTCAATGAAGATTTTGCCATAGGCCCGTTCGGAATTGTTCACGCGGATAGTCCAATCTCCGGACGGAATGTGAACATGATCATCATCTTTGGCACTGGGAGCTCTGTTCAGATCCCAGTTGGCCGAAGTTCCCCAGTAGTTGTTCGCACCTTTACCCGTCCAGGTAATATCCACCGCGAGCGCACCGCCTGCAAGGAGGGCGAACGCGACGGACGAAAGCAAGGCGAAGCCCCTGCTCGCCGAGAGATGCACATTTCTCATAATGCGCCCCCCACCACCTCCCTGAAAAACGCCATTTTCGTCAAGTTTCATCATGTTCACTCCTTGCTTTTCATTGCTGTTTTTCGGAATTCAGGCACGGCAGTCCCCGCATTCCGCAATGTATTATACAATAACCGCAGCCGTAAAACACAACTTGTTAAACAAGTTTTTTGCATAGGATGTGCCGTCACAGAGGCTTTGCGGCGCAGTCAACAAGACGCCGGGTCGTTGAGTCGAACGAAAGACCGACCAGCCAGACGGGACGGCCATCGGCTCGGTACGGAAATCGGAAACGGGGTTGCACAACGTCGTCTTAACCTCGGTCGAGAACCGGAACCCGTTGTACCACTTCTTCATCTCGGCGCGGTCAGTCGATGATGAAGCCCATGTCTGGGTCTGGAGGCGCGAGCATCTCGCCGAATTCGCCAGCTCCCACAAAGACAAACTTGTATTCGAAATCCGGAATCTCAACATTCACGATTCTTTCGTCGGACGAAAGCGCCAGCTCGTCTGGCTTTCTGCAATTTCCGAAAGGCGGACCTATCATCATCGCCTTTGCATTTGCGCCCAACCCCAACGCCTTTGGGTCAAAGGCAATTCTGGCCGTCGCCTTTTTGCCGAGATTCGACACGACGAACAGCACCGAGGAGCCGCGGCGGTACGCTCCGGCGATGAAACCTTCCGAAACGGAGAACGGATTGTCCCTTCCCCAGTACGGCATGAACGCGCAGTCCTTTTTGTGAGTGCCGAACGCCCACAATACGTACCGCGCCCAGTACTGCTCCGTAAAATCGCCCCAATAGCGCTGCATGGGCTGGATTTGGTGCTGAAGCGACATCGCGAGCGCCGTACGGAACGAACGGTTGCGCCGCTCGCAGTACTCGCGCCTGGGAATCTTTCCGCGCATCGGGTCGTTTTCGTAGCAGAAAAGCGCAAACTGCCTGAGCCCTGCCTGCAGGCCGGACGAATGTGCGCGGCAGTAGTCTGGCGGGAAGAGGTCGATGAAGTTGCCGTACGTGCCGTATTCCCAACAGATGCCGATGTTGCAGAACGCGAACTCGGGTATGATCATCGTATTGGTGAGATGCGGCGCAAGGAGACGCTCCTTGAAGCCCATGTCGTCCATTAGGTGCGCCATCCGCCGCATCATGCCGCGCGCGGCAAGGATGCCCGTCTCCGGTATGACGCGCCCCTTGTAGTCGCGGACCTCCGAAAGGTCCGGATTCGTCTGGGAAACGACGAAGGTTTCATCGAAGTTGATGCCGTCCGCTCCGTTCTTCAGGAGGTCGCGGTATGTCCAGACCAGGTAGTCCACCGTGTCCGGCGTGAGAAACACGCGGTCTGTCATGCCGGCCCCCCAGGGCTGCATGGTGTACCACTCGGCGCGGTAGTAGTTGTAGGCGTCGTCGGCCGTGTTCGAAAACAGCGTAGCGCACGAATATGCAATCGCCCGGTCTAGCGTCATCGCGTCCCGCGTGAGCTGGTCGTGCTGGTACATTAGCAGGCGGCGCCTGAAGGTGTCGCCGCTCTTGTGATATGAACGCGCGTAGAGGTCCCTGTTGCGCTCCGCCCATTCCGCCGTCTGCCGGTCGCCTTCCCCGTGAATGTACTCAAGCGCCTTGTAGTCGATCCGCCGCGTTCTCATCGCCTTGCGGAACGCCTTGGCCTGGATCCAGTTGTTGGTGTTTGTCGGCGTCTTGAGGAACCCCTGCGGATACAGCCCGAAATTGGCCCCGGTGACAATGGGGCTTATGTGGACCATGCCGGGCAGCCGGTTTCCGTACTGCGGAACCCACAGCTCGCTTCCCTCCTGAAGCGGCTTGACGGGAGTTACCTGATAGCCAAACTGGAACGTCGTCGGCTTGGCGAGTTCATGCGCCCTGCTCACGACGTCGCATTCGCAAGTGACGCGATCTGCGGCGCGGACGATCCGCACCATAGGCTTGCCGTCTTCGAGGTCGTACCCCTTCGGCGAATCGAAGAGCAGCGCAAGCCCCTTCTCTTCCCCGCCAAACCACACGTACGGCGTGAACTCGCCGGGGAAGTTCGGCATGCCCATGTCGTTCGCACGCCTCTTCAGCCTTGAAGAATCCCACACGACGCCATCGCCTTCCGGGATGAGCCCTGCGGGGTTGCCGCGCGTCATGTCAACAAGCGCATGGAACAGCGTCGCCTCGACCTTTTTCATGGGCGCGACGATCGTCAGCTCCTCGACTGTCGTCTTTGCGACAGGCGACATCGTGCCGGTCACAAGCGCAAAGCCGTCATAGTCCCAGGCCACGTCCGCCGTGAAGCGCATAGGGCCAAAGCTCCCGACGGCACGCAGGCGCACGCCGTTTGGCAGCGCTTCCAGCACGTCGAACCTTTCCGCCGCAAAACTTTCGCGCTTCCCGTTCACCTTTGCGCGGAACGTGAACGGCGCGGCGAAGATTTCGTCGCCCTTGGACTTCGCCCCGGCAAGGAGTCCGTCCGCGCCAAGCCGATGTTCGCGCAGGACTGTCCTAAGCGTCCATCCGGCGGCGCCGTCGGCGGCCGGCTGCCGCTCCATCTCGATCGGCGTAAATGGCGCAAGCACCTTGGAGGAATATCCGATCCTGTTGTGCTGCCACGGAAACTTCCGCTCGGTGAATTCAAACGCGTCTGCGAACTCCCGCCTCCGGCCGTCAGCCGGCACGAAGGCGACGCGGCCCTTCCATAGTCCCGCCGCGCGCGTTCTTTCGGGCGGCAGCGCGACCATCGCCTTGAAGGTGCCGTCTGGTTGCGCGACAAGCGGCGCAGTGGCAGTCGCACCGTCCGGACCCGTCACCGACGCTTCGGCCTGTTTTGCCTCCGACGGCATGCCGTCAACGACGACCGCCGCCTTCGAAGCGCACGGATAGAACCTCAGGAACACGGTCCCGAGGTCGTCTATCCGCTTCTTCATCGTGACGGGAAAGTTTCCGGCGGATTTTCCGAGTTCAAACGGCAGAAACGCATGATGATAGACCTTCCCGAAGCCCTTTGCATACACCTCGGCCGTCGCGGCCATCCAGTCGTCGCCCGACGGGATTTTCTGCTCTCGTGCAGGATCGTTGACGAGGACGGTCCTGTCGCCCTTGAACAGGCGGGCCTTGATCTCGCTCTTCGCGCCTGGCGTAATCGCCTCAAGGCGGAACCGCCCGGAAGAGAGCGACGAGTCGAGGCCTTTCACCTGTACGCCGCCAAAGCCGTCCTTCACTGCAACAGACCAGTACTTCGATGCATCGTATGGATAGCGCTGCGCCGTCAGGGAGGCGTAGCCGTAGCCGGCGCGCACGAAACTGCGCGCCGCGTTGAAGCGGAACCGCCGCGGATCGATGCCGGGCACCTTCGTCCATGGAATTGACGCCTCCACGTACCAGTATCCTCCATGCACCCGCGTCGCAATCGTGGTCTTGCCGAGTCCATCCGCTTTCGACGCGCCCCTGCCGATTTCGTATTTTGCGCCGCGCGAATTGATGAGTATCTGATAGACGTTGGTCGCGGCACCGCCGGGCTCGTTGGCAAGGAAGAACTCGAAACAGTCGTCTTTGCAGACCTGCACGGTTCCATCTTCGCCAACAGCCACGAATCCGCCGTCCGTCTCGCTCCCTTCGGTCGGCGTAGTTGCGGCAACGTGCAGGCTCTTTCCGTCCGCGGCAAGGCATATCTCGGCATCGCGCGAAACAAGGCGGTCTTTCTGCACCTGCCGAAAACCGGTCAGATGCGTCGCGCGCGACCATTCCCCGTCGTGCATCACGCCGTCCGCCGTTATCGCGCCATCCTCGACAAATGGTATGACGGCCGAATCGGCAAGGGCAAGGCTGCTGCCGGATGCCGCAAGAAGGCATGCAAGCAGGGTTGAAGCATTCGTAAAACGAGAAGGAAACTCGTTTGTGTCCGTGTATGTCGGTTGCATTGGCATGTTTTGTAGCATAATTGGCAAACTTACGGGTGCATATCTTCTCGTCCCGGCTCTTGTCGAGGTCCGCGACTCTTGAGCCAGCCCATCAGATTCGCGCGCAGCGAGGCACTCTCGGGCGTCGTTCCGGAAATATCCAGTCCGGAGACATAGACTTCGCGGCCGCCGTCCTGGCGCACCTTCGCCGCCAGGTAGAGATACGCATCCTTCAGCCCCTCGCCAACGATTACGTAGTCCTCCTCGGCGTAGCCCGCCACGGGAAGTTCCTTGCCCTCCTTGACAATGCGGAAGAGGAGCGGAGAGAGGAACGGTTCGTACGGGAAGTCGCCAAGGCAGGGATGGCGCTTTACGGCCGTTCCGACCTGGCTGCCGAGCCACCACCAGCCCATTGTGAAATTGGCCTTGTCCGAGCGGTTGCCGACGACAAGCAGGTTCTTGCCAGTGCGCCGCGCCTCCTCGGCTTCCGCCGAGCCGTAGTCGGTCACGACGACTCCGTCTGGATCGCCAGGCTTCGCCGCCTTCGGGAAAAACCAGAAATCCCACGAGTTGGAAAGTCCTGCTAGCGCGACGCGCAGCGTCGCCTTCACCGGTTTCGCAACGTCAGGCACGCGGATGCGCTCTCGCGCGAGAATGCGCATCGCCCCCCGCGCCTGTGCGCCAACCGGCTTTTCGCCGGCGACAAGCGTCGCACCGTCTGGCGTGGTGAAACGCCAAGTCAACGCGCCGCCGCCGATTTCAAGGTCTTCGTCGTAATGCGAAAGCATGATGTCGAGCGGAATCTCCTCGCCTGCGGCATACACCCTGTTCGTCGCTTCGCGCACTCCAACTCTGAACGAGCAATAGACAAGCCCGTCGTCGTACGGCTCGCCCCGGCGGTCCGCAGGACCGTCGTTGTCGATGAGGAGGCATGACGGCGAATTATAGACCGCAGCCTCTTCGACGGTCGTGCCGCAGCGCTTCGGCTGCCAGAACGGAGTAAACATTCCCTGCGCCGTGTAAACTCCGGAGGCTGTGTTGAAAACGGTGGAATCGACAATGGTCCAGAAGATGTATCCGTCGCAGAACGGATCGGCGCGAGCCGCCTCGATGCCGTTCTTCTGCCAGTATTTCTGAAGCGAGTGCTGGGCGTCCTGCAGGCGGTCGAGCCAGGCGTCGGAAAGACCCGTCTTGGCAAGGTGCGCACGACGCTGCGAGCGCGTCATCGGCGGCGCGAGGACGCCGCTCCACTTCGCTTCGTCGCGGCAGTCGGCCTTCGCCGCGATGTTCAGGTATTCGTGTGCGACTAGCGGCACGGGCGGGTCTATCGCGCCGCGCCGCCAGCTCGTGAGCGGGCCGCTCGCAAAGTCGCTTGTGCCGCGCCCCCAGTCGGGGCGCAGGTAGCTACCGCCATCCTGTTCGATTGCGAGGCTCCACGGGTCGAGCTCCTTGTGGAAGCGGTATATGATTCGACCGGCCTCCGGTCCCAGCGTCCCCTCGTTGCCGACGCCGCGCACGGCGTATGAGACGTTCCGGCGCAGGGCGACATGGGCGTCGTACGCGTCGCGAAGCGGATCGTAGTCGAAGTGATCGTTCGGCTCGTCCGCGTAGTAGGCGAGTTCGGGCGCCAGCAGGACACCCGCCTCGTCCGCCGCGTCAAAATACTCCGGCTGTTCATAGTGGGTGTGCATGCGCACGTAGTTGAACCCCGCCGCCTTCAGCATCTTCAGGTGCGCAAGGTGAAAGGCCTTGTCCGCCGGCGAGACGCCAGTTGCGGGATACACGGAGTTGTCGCCGCAGCCTCGGATGTAAAACGGCTTGTCATTCAGGTAGAAATCCTTGTCGCGCACTTCGAGCTTGCGGACGCCAAATCGCTCAAGCCGCGAATGGAGTATCTTGCCATCTGATGAAACCAGGTCAACCCGCGCCGTGTAGAGGTTGGGGTGTGCGGGCGACCAGGGACGGAAGGAGGGGAGAGGAAGTTTGAAAGTTTGTGAGTGGGGGAGTGAGGGAGTGGGGGAGAGGGAGAATGGGTGTTCAACGACATTTCCTTCGACAGCGACGCGAATCTGGTAGGGGCACGCGTCCCGCGTGCCCGCACCCACCGTCACGTGAACCTCTGCAGACTTCTCGTCAAAATTGCCGCGCACCCAGGCGTCGTCGATGAACGTCTGCGGCGTCGCCTCTATCTCGATGTCGCGGACGATCCCGCCCCAGCGGTTCTTGCTGCTGGCGATGCCGCCGCGCGCGGCGACGGCGTTATCCGCACAGACCATCACGAGCGCGGTCTCTCCTGGCTTCACGAAATCTGTTATCTCCCATTTCCATGCGCCGACACCGGCATCGAAAAGCGCCACGGCGTGTCCGTTCACATAGCACCAACCGCGGGAGCGTATGCCGCCGACCTTGAGCCAGAGACGGCCGTCCTTCCAATCCGCCGGAATCGCCACATCCTTCCTGTACCAGCACGCTCCCGCGTAGAAATGGCGCAGGTCCTGTTCGATGGAGTCGGTGCAGAGATGCGAAACACCCTTCCCGGGCTCTCCAACGCCGCTCGCCTCCCAGCAGCCGGGGACGGCGACGCGGTGGACGGTGTCCGTGCCGGACGAGGCATACCACTTGTTGCGCTGTCCTCCCCAGCGGATGCCGTACTGCATCTCCTGCAGCGACCGGCCGGCCACCGCGCCGTGCGGACGCTTGACAAGCTCCCATTCGCCCGCGAGCGAGATGTACTTCTCCCCCTCCGCCCTGACCGGCGGGTTGACCACGGCCGGGCGTCGCGGAATGCCTGCCCATACGTCGCCGCCCGAGACGCCGACCTCCCGCTCGAAGGCCATGAGTTCGTTGTCTGCGCCGACGCATTCTTCGGCGTGAACCGAAAACACAGTCGCCGCAGCAAGTACGCAGGCGCAGAGCAGTTTTTTGCAGGGCCTCATTTTGTCCGTTTGATAATACAATTTTTGTTTGTATTATATCAAATCGCAAATCCAAGGCAGAACTTGTTAAACAACTTTTAAGGATTGCCGTGCGCCGGCTAATGCCAACCGCAAAACTCAGCTCGCGATGGGGATGGGCGATTTCGAGCGGCGGCCGGAGAACGCCATCGAGACGAAGACCGCAAGCGCCAAAAGCGGCTGGTAGTAGAGGCACTTCAGGAGCGCGAGCGAGTCGATCCTCATGTCGAGCCCCTTCGCGACGCCCATCGCGATCAGGATC
>CACYNF010000109.1 GCA_902775595.1 uncultured bacterium
CGCCTACGCGCAGCATGTTGCCGTACTTCCTGATCGCGGGGCCGACATAGCTCTGGCGGAACTCGACGAGGATGTCCGGCTTGATCGCCGTAAGCGCGTCCTTGACCTCGGTCATGAGGCGGTCGACGGCGACTGGAAGAGACTTTATGTCGCGCCCGGCGTAGTTCTCCTTGACGGCGGGATCCTCGCCGGAAAAACGGAAGGCGTCGATGAAGTCGAGCTTGAAGCCGTCGATGTTCCAGTCCCTGAGCGCCTTCACGTAAGTGTCGACGAGGAACTTCCTGACTTCGGGGAAACGCGGGTCGAGAACCGCGGCGCCCATGCCGCGGTCGTTGCCGTTGACATACTTGCCATTGAATTTCTCGTAGTTGGCGCTCTTGAGACCAACGAAGGGAACGGAGTACCACATCATGTACTTTATGCCAAGGTCCTGCACCCTCTTCACGTGCGCGGCCATGTCCGGGAAGCGGCGCTTCGAGACCTGCCAGTCGCCGCAGAACGCGTAGCCGCGGTTCGTGTCGTCAGTCTGCCAGCCGTCGTCTACGATGAAAGTCTTCATGCCGAGCTTCGCCGCAATCGCGAGCTCCGATTCGATGTCGGCGGCGAAGACGTCCTGGTGGAAGTTGTACCAGCTCGAGTAAAGTGGATCGCAGGCAGCATCTGGAACACGGCACGGCACGATGCCCGCCGTCTTCTCAATCCACGCGACGGCTTCGCGCACCGCGTCGGCAAATCCCTTCGCGCGCGCGTCGAACCTCACGCGCGTCTCGTAGTGCGAAATCGGGGCCTCTGGCGTCTCGAACCAGCCGATGCCGATCTCGAGGACGCTTCCCTCCTCGCGGATGCCGCCTACGTGGTTGAGGTGGCGCACGCACTCCTCGGCCGCGACGGAGAAATGGCTCGTGTCGTTTCCGTCGAAGTATACGAAGACCGGCATGCCCTGCGCAACTTCGGTGTGCGAATGCGCGCCCCAGTTCGGGCGCATGCCGCAGTCGCCCGTGTTGACGTTCCAGGAATAGTCCATGCCGACCTGGGGAACTTTCGCCGACAGCCGCGTCTTCGGCGGAACCTTCGCCTCTGCACAGTCGAGCGTGATCTTCGCGATTTCAGCGCCGTCAGGCGCTACTTCGCGCACAAACTCAAGCTTCCAGCCGTCACGCTCCTCGCAGTCGACCTTGACCTCTCCAAACGAAAACGTAGCCGCAGCGACGGCCGCGAAAACACCAACCATCATTGTCTTGTCTCCTTGTGAGTTGAATATAAAAGGTTCGCAGGGCCCAGAAGCCCGGCATCGCGGTACAGCGACCCGGCCTTTGGTCCTTTGATCGTCCATGTCGTGCGCTCGCCCTCAGGAAGCGACGCGTCGTGCACGAGAGCATTGTACCACGTCGAAGTCACTTCCACGCGGATGTCCGCCGCACCGTTCTTCAGAAACGGCGCGACGTCGAACGAATACGGCTCGCACCAGAGCTCGGCCGCCTTCACGCCGTCCACGAACACCGTCGCCCAGTCGCGCACTCGCCCGAGGTCGAGCATAACGCGCGAAGGCGACCCAGGAACAGCGACGTGCCCTTCGTAGACGCGCTTCGTCGCCCACGCAGGATAGGCCTCGACGGGCTTGAGTTCAACTGGAAGAGCAACGTGAGACGCCATGGAATGGCATAGACCGGTCAAGTCTCGGCGCTCGGCGAGGCGATCAACCGTCAATCCCGTCACTGCGTCATAATCCTCGTGACAGCGAGTTTCTCCCCTGCCTATGCGGCAGAAATGCGAAGAGCCGCTTCTACCCACCAGGAAGAACACGTCCATGTCACCGTCGCGCCGCTGGTACCAGCCAGCCACATCGGAAACACGCAATCCAAGAGCTTCTAGCGGCGACGGCCAGTCGGGAACGAAATCGCCGCGCACGATGCGCGCGCCCTTCTTCTCGAGCTCACCAAGCTTCGCCTCGGTCGCCGGCAGAAGGAAGGTTCCCTTCGGCACCCAGATGACGCGATAGCTCATGCCGTCGGGAAGCACGATCTTCCCGTCCTTCGCGTCTACGCGCGTCATCAGAGCGTCGTTGTTGAGGTAGTCGTACTTGTAGCGGTTGTCGAACATCAATTTGTGCTCGCTGGGCCTGTAGCCGACGTCGTCGCCGAGATACATGAGAATGTCGACGACGGGGAGACCGCGCTCGAGTTCTGCGCCGCAGCGCTCAATGTACTTCGAGAAGTGCTTCATGTACGGCCACCACGTCTGCTCCCTGAGAAACGGGGAGCCGATGCCAGCGCCAAAGCTCGTGGACGGAGGCTTGCCGCCGACGACGGGATTGTGAGTGTAGGTGTGAAACACGATATGCGTCACGCCGCGCGCGAAATGCTCGTCCACGATCTTCTTCCAGTCCCTGAAGTTCTCGTCGAAGGTGAGCTCGAAACTCGTCAGTGCCTCGGCGGAAACGCGGCGCTTCCCGTAGATATGCGCCGCCGAAACGCACGGAAGGACCGGCTTGAAGTCGAAGCTTCCGACGAAGCCCTCATTGCGGTGCGGGCTCCAGAACTCGCACATCGGCTCGTCGGCGAACTTCCAGAAGCGCAGCGGATCGCCCGGAATCACGTCGCCGAACGCAGTCTCGTACTGCACGGACATTCCGTTTTCGCGCGCAAGGCGGGCGATCATGCCGTAGTAGTTTTCCTCGACGAGCCGAGAGCAGACGTTGCGCCAGTCGAGAAGGAATTTTTCGGTCTTCGCTTCGCTTTTTAGGACATAGCCGAAGAGCGCAGGGAGCCAGGGGCGAAGAGGGTATCCGGTGCGGCGCTCGAACTCCTCTTCCATCTTCCACGTCCAAGTCTGGCAGCCACACTCCCAGCTGTCTACGAGCGTTCCATCGATCTTCACTCCCGATTTCAGGAGCTTGCCGAGATAGCCCGCGAAGTTCGCCCCGAATCCCCGGGCGTCCATCTTGTCGCATTCCCAGCCAGTTCCCTCCGGCGGCGACGGGTGGTTGCGCCTTTTCGCGTTGACATGCCCAAACACAAGCGTTCGCTCGCCCTTGGTCTTCACCGGCGACGCATTAGTCGACATCGTGAAGCTGCGATACGCCCAGCCCGCCTTCGCCTCCCACATGTCAAGTCGCGGCTCCGGCATCCACGAACCGTTCAAGTCCTTGCGCGGATAATGGCCGCTCTCGGCATAGTAGTACAACTTCCAGCCGGAAATCGGGAAGCTTGGAACTCGGAATGTCATCCCGACTTCGTCCTGCCAGGCGCCGCGCGGGCACCTGACGCGGAACTGCTCCCTCGGGCCGTCGCAAAGGACGATGTCCGCATCCGGCTCGTAGGCCCATGCATGGTTTATCTGCTGCGGGTTTGGGACGGTTATCGACAAGTATGGCGAATCCTCGAGGGGGAACGTCACGGACCCTATCTCGCGGTAGTCGTCGTCCTTGTCGAAGTCTGGCTTCTTGCCGGGCTCGAAGCAGACTAGCCTGCGCATCGCCTTGTCGGGCGTGACCCATGGCCCGCCGGACATCGACCACCCGGGGCAGTTCTGCATCTTGAACTTAAGCCCGCGTCTGTGGCACTCCGTCTCGGCGAACTTGACGAGATCAACCCAGTTCTCGCTCAGGCACGGAACCATGTTCGTAACGCCGGGCCACGGTTCGTCCTTCGCCCAGCCGCCGTGGAAGAACTGGATTCCGGAGATGCCGGCGTCCGCAATCGCGGCAATGTCGGCGGCGAGTCCCTCCTTGGACGCATTCCCCCCGATGACGTGAAACCACGTCTCCGGTGCCGTAGGCGACACAGCGAGGATTGCGGAGAGGGCGAGAGCCGTCATTTTCCGATGCGCTCGATCTTAAGCGTCCATTCGACCGTCGCCTTCGGGTCGAAGCGGTACTTCGCCATCGGACCCGGCCCGCAGCTCGCGCCGCCAAGCCCCGTCTGGCGGACGTCGAGGTTCAGCAGGACGTCATCGCTCGGAACCGGCACCGCGTTCATGCGGCGCTGGCCGTTGATGTGGCGCGAATACGCGAGCGTCTCCCAGTCGTAGTGCAGCGCCTGCACGAAAAGCGGCTCGCTCGCGGAGAACCTGGCGCCTCTGCCGTACCTGTCGGTGAACTCCACCCAGCGGACATCGCACTTCATCCCGCAGTCCTGCGGACGCACATAGGGAACGTACTGATCCGTCACCGTAGAGCGCCAGATTCCCACGAAGCTCGCGGTTTTGCGGTCGACATAGTTCTCCCATGGGCCCCTCCCATACCACGCCATGTTTTCGTACTGGCGTCCGAGCCGGAGCGAAAGGCCGAGACGCAGCAGCGACTCGGGCATGCGGCCAAACGGCGTCACCTTGTTCTTCAGCGTGACCGCGCCGTCGGACGCGAACGTCCACTCGCACTCGTAGTCGAAGCCTGCGCCCTTCATGCCGTCGACCGAGACCCTGGTCTTCACGACATTGCCGTCGACGACGATGCGCCCGGGATGGTAGTGGAGCTGCGTGAGCCCGCTTCCCTCGAAGCCCTTGCCGCGGTCGTCGCGCCAAGCGTCTCCCAGGAACGCCCAGCGGTCGTTGTCTGTCCACGCGCGGGCGCACGTGAGGCGCGGCCCTGCAGTGATCCCGTCGAAGTCGGAGAGTATCGTCGCGCCCCTCATCACAAGGAGCTTGAGGGTGCCAGTCTTTTTGCTGAAGACCGCGTACGTCCTGCCGCGCTCGATCGTGATCTCGTCGCCTTCGTCCGCATGTGCAGCGGGGGCGTCTCCGTCCTTCCCCTCCTCGGCGGCCGGCTTCTCGTTAAGGAGAATCTGGTCGCGAGCGACGGGATAGCCCTTCTTCGCCCACGGAGCGTCGGCCTTCGTCAAGAACTCGAAGTTGACGAAGACCTCCTTGTCCTTGCCGATTGTCGCGAGAACCGCGTCGAGCTCCGGCACCTTGAACTCGCCAGTGGCGAGCGGAGCGACAGGCGGAACCGCAAACAAGCCCTCGCCCGCCTTCTCGCCGTCGGCGAGAAGAGTCCAGCGACCGTCGAACTTAGAGGCGTCGGTGAAGCAGTACCTGTTCTTCAGGACAAATCCAGTTTCAAAGTTCGTCGCTTCACTGGTAGGGTCGTCTCTCCGAGACGACCGCGGTCCGCTCGGAGAGCGGCCCCTACCATCAACCTCGGTCGCCATCTCCACGACGAGGTCCTGGTATACATGCCCAACTTCGACAAGCTTGGGGCTCACGTTGCGCAGCGGATCGACGACGCCGTTGCAGCAGAACGGCCCGTCGTTCGGGAAGTCGTCGAAGTCGCCGCCGTAGGCGAGGTAGCTCTCGTGGCGGCCGGTCTTCGGGTCTATGCGCCCCGTGTCCTTCCATATCGCCTGGTCCACCCAATCCCAGATGCAGCCGCCGATGAGCGCGGAATATGAATAGATGACGTCCCAGTACTCCTTCAAGTTGCCGACGGCGTTGCCCATCGCGTGCGCGTATTCGCACATGATGAACGGCTTGCCGGCTGTGTGACCGGAAATGGCGTATCCCTCGCCACCACCCTCGCCGGACATGGCACCGCCACGCTTCTCGTTGCCGAGCTTGCCACGCTTCTCGAGCCATTCTACGGAAGGATACATCGTCGAATCGACATCCGCGTCTTCGTTGCCGCGCTCCCAATGGATTGGGCGCGACGGGTCAATCTTCTTCACCGCAGCGATCGCATGGCGGAAACAGTCGCCGTGCCCTGTCTCGTTTCCCATAGACCAGAGCGTGACGGACGGATTGTTTCTGTAGAAGACAGCCTGGCGCTCGTTGCGCTCGACGATCGTGTGCTCCCACTCCTTGAAGCGGCCAAGCCCATTGTCGCCGTATCCAGGCTCATGCCCCTCGACGTTCGCCTCGGCTATCACGTAGATTCCGTACCGGTCGCAGAGGTCGTACCAGAGGCGGTGGTCGGGATAGTGGCACGTGCGGACGGTGTTGATGTTGTACTGCTTGAAGAGCGTGATGTCCTTCAGCATGTCGTCAAGCGACACGGTGCGCCCGTTCTCGGGATTCGTCTCGTGGCGGTTCACGCCCTTCATCTTGACCGGCATGCCGTTCACGAGGAACGTGTTGCCGACGATTTTCTGCTCCTTGAACCCGATCTTCTTCGCACGGATGTCGCCGCCCTTCTTCACGACGAGCGTGTAAAGATATGGATCTTCCGCGCTCCAGAGACGCGGGTGCAAGTTGAGAGTTGAGAGTTGAGAGTTGAGAGTTCCGACCTGCTTCTTGTCTGCGTCGAACAGCGTCGCAGACCACTCGCCGTCGATGCCCTCCACAGCCAGTTTGCCCTCGACCCTCTCTGCGTCCTTTGCGTCTCTGCGCCTCTGCGTTAAAACTTTCGTCCGCACCGCGAAATCCCAGATTCCGTCCTTCGGCATCGACCAGAGCGAGACGTCGCGGAAGATGCCCGAGAACCGGAACATGTCCTGGTCTTCGAGATAGGAGCCATCGCACCACTTGAAGACTTGTACGGCAAGAAGATTGGTGTCTGGTGCATGGAGGAACTCCGTGATGTCGAATTCCGAGGGGAGCTTGGAGTCCTCGGCATAGCCGACCTTCTTCCCGTTGACCCAGACGTAGAACGCGGAGCCAACGCCCTCAAAGCGAAGGATCACCCTTCGGTCCTTCCATGATTCCGGCACGGAGAACGTGCGGCGGTAGGACGAAACCGGGTTGTACCCCGGCTCTCCGTTGTCGCGGTCGAGGATCCTGGCGAAGTCCTTGTCCTTCGGGTTGGACGCGTTCTTGTGCGGATAGCGAACGTTGGTGTAGATGGGCGACCCGTAGCCGCGCATCTCGACGCAGCTCGGGACGTCGATAGTCGCCCAGTCTGCGTCGTCGAAGTCCGTCTTCCAGAAGTCAAGCGGGCGCCGCGCCGGATCGCCGACCCACTTGATCTTCCAGTCGCCGTTCAGCGAGACGAGATACGGCGATTCAGGGACGAGGTCGTCGGAGAGCGCCGAACTATCGTCCGCGAACGGAACCGTCCATGTCCGCGCCGGCAGGCGGTTTATCGAGTTGACCGCCGGATTCTCCCAATCGTTTACTTCCGCGGCAAATGCGCCGCACGCCGCCAATCCAATCGCCATCGCGGCGACAAGTATGAGCTTCAGCTTCTTCATTGTTTATCCTGTGTTTTATTGTTCGTAAAATGGACTTATGGATTATACCAAAATATCGCCTGCCCAGGCAACGCAGGTCTGGCAATTGGCAAGCATTCGCTTCCAAAATTGGTCTATTTCATACTGTTTTGGAAGCGAATAGCAGGGCCATTTTTGTTGTGGCAGTTCGTGACCATGGAGCCTGACCCCATAGCGTTACGGTGCGCAAGCCGACTGACAAGGTGATAGCACCTGTTCTGCTCGACAACCCTGTTCTTTCTCATGTGGGATCATACCAAAAACTCGGCTACTGTATCAATTTTACTGTATCAATAAGCCCTGACCCTTCATTCTCTTCATAGTTTCGTCTGCAATATCTCCACCCATGCGGGCGCATCGACAGACACATCGATTCTTCCATCCGAAAGCCTTTTCGCCTTAACATTGACAGATGTGCCGTCCGGCAAGGCCATCGCGCCCTCAGCCCATTCGAGGTCGCCAAGTTCGGGTTTGACCTCGACCGTCCTGCATCCGACGCCAACCGCCCTTATGCCGAGGATCCGTCCGATGCACCACGCCGCAGGGCCCGCGCTCCATCCATGGCAGAGCGAATGCCGGAATCCCTCGTAGCAGTACGCGCCAAAATCGCCGTGGATGTCTTTCATGCCGGGAACTGGAAGCGCGTCAATGCGCGAGGCGTTGTTCGTCCATGCAAGGTCGAAATCCTCCCAGAAACTTGTCGCGCCCATGTCGAGCATCCCGCCCCAGTAGTCGCGCACCGTTTCGATCGCACGTCCGACTTCGCCCGCTGCGCTCATAGCCTCCAGCATGTAGTAGCCGAAGAAAGTGGACACCCCCGCATGTCCGTTCCGTCCAAGGGAATACTTGAACATGGCCTTCGGGTCGCAAAGCCCCGAGAGCGCGAGGAGCGCAGAAGCGGACTTAACGCCGTGCGCATCAAGAACCTTTATGCGTCTGCGAGCAGAGTCCAGTTTCGCCACGACGGGATTTCCATGTTCCGGAAGTTGTCCGAGAAGAAATGCCGCGTCGTCGAACGCGAGCTTCAGAAGCCCCTGCGTCCCGGCCTTCTCCGCGTCCTTGTCGTAGTGTGTCGGCCAGTCCAAAAACGTGTCGGCCGTCCAGACGCCATTTTCGTCAATGGACGCGAGGACATGTACGACCGACTTTTCGAGGTAGTCCTGGCGCTTACCAAGATACTCCCGGTCGCCCGTGAAGCGATACCATTCGGCAAGGTTGCGAATCCACCAGAGCGTGTATGTTGGGAAAGTGTTCATCCACTCCGTTTCCGGCTGAGTCGTCGCGGCGGCGTAGTCAAGCGTATCCGGTATGATGTCCTGCGCCCCGAACACGGCCAGTATCGCCTTCGTCTCGGGGTGCGTGTCGCCCATCCACACGAGACGGTCGCGCTTTATGCCGTCCCAGATGTAATCCTGGCAGCATAGATGCACAGTTCGCACAGCAGTGTCGAAGATGCGGTTCAATCGCTCGTCCGAACAGCGGAACGCCCCGATCTGTTTCCATGGACGCATCAGCGAAACGGCGCGGACATATTCGAGCTGCACATCCGCATCGCCCGCATTGTCAATGCGCACGAAGCGGAAACCCGTCTCGCCGAGCTCGCGCCGGCCTAGCCACGGAAGAACAACCACGTCGTCGCGTATCGCGTGGTCGTTCGTGGCGGTCGCGCCATCCGCAGTTCCCTTCAGCTCCGCTCGCGCCTCCGAGACAGACTCGCCAAAACGGACGCGCACTTTCGCGCTCTTTCCCGATTTCGCGCCGCTCCCGATCTGAAGGGAGCCGTGCATCTCGCGTCCGAAGTCCAGGACGATCCAGTCGTTTGTCTTCAGCACAACGCCGCTTCCCTCGAGAAACCGTCCCTCAGGCACCTGTCCAAATCTGTGTGCGAGCAACGTCTCGGCGGAAGCGGCAAGAATTCCCTCTCTCGCAGCGACAACGCGCACGGGATCGACAACCGTCCGCACCCTCGGATCCGGCGCAGACCAGGAATCCGGAGAACAGAGAATGATGAACGCGAGCACTAATGCGAGTCTACACGGCTTCATGACACTCCTTCTTACTAAAGGCCCCGGCAGAGAGTTCGCGAGCCGAATCGAATGCTTCAAACCGTACAGGCGCTGGCGAATCAAGTTCAACATAATACGTCGATCCCGTGTTGCTGATGCGCAAAGAGACAGTGCCAGATGCCGTGGGAATTCTGGCCGCGACCTGTGAAAGCGTGCCAAGTCGAGGTTTTACTGAAATTTTCGCGAATCCCGGCTCAAGTGGCGTAATACCAAGGATACATCTTGCGATCACGTTCAGCGGTGCAGTTGACCACGCATGGTTCATGTCCGGGACTCGCCACTTTTCCTTCATTGTCAAATCCCAAAACTCCATCGTAATCGTTGCTCCCTTATCCATCATCGCCAGCCACCCGCGCTCGCCGGAAGAAGTCATCAACGCCAGTGCATCGTCAACTCTTCCTGCCACGCAAAGCGCCTCCAGCACATGTTGGGCCATATACGTACTGCAACTCATACCTTTGCCGCGAATGTAATCGGCAACTCTTCTATGATACTCTTTTGGCAATACCCCTGAAGTAATCGCCACCGCATTGGCCTGAACCGTAAAATGACTGACGCCTTCGCCGTCGCGGACCAGCCCAGTCTGCGGATCAACGAACGCCTTCAGATATGCGCGTCTCACCCTTCCCGCCTCGTCGGCAAACCATTCAGCGTCATCCTCACGGCCAATCGCCCTGGACATGTCGGCCATGTCCCGCAAGTTACTGTACCGCAGCGCATTGACAATCGCATTCACATTCGTGAACACAAAGCCGTCACGGTAGCACATGGCCCAATCCACAATGTCGCAGGGACGAGAGGTATCGCCTGTATTTGCATAATCCGTCACCAGCAATCCGTCGGATTTCCTGGCACAATCCGACCAAATCCGATGATTTTTCATCAGGTCGTAGTAACGGCTGATGCGCGACGTATCTCCCGTATACATCCAATCTAGCCAGCACATGTGCACAAAATACTGTTTCCATTCCGTCGGCCATGTGGAATGATCGCTAACCCAGTCCAACGTCCGTCTCGGCAAGCCATAATCGGAAGACATGGCATAAGAACCAAGCTGGGCGATCAGCGAATCCGCCTCATATGTCAGGCGCTCCCTGTCGCCATCCACAAACCTTCCAAGAAACGATGTCGCCAGAATTGAGTATTTGCAGAAATCGTGCACCTTGTTCAACGCCGCCGAAGACGACTCAAAAGATTCCTCCCCCATGTCGTAAGGATACCACACTGGGATCTGACGGATCGAGCGCCAAATGTCGGGAGTCGGCGTTTCAACGATTTCCACCCAACGAAACGGCATGACGGTGCCGAAATCTCCGACAGGCGCCCCGTCTGGCTCGTTCTTGCCGAAATAGACGCTGTCATTTGCATTCACGTATGGAATGCGCTGGATCCCCGTGCGGACGAATTCTCCCTTTGTGCAGGCGCAGCGAATCGTCCCTTCGTCAACTGTAAACCGCCGATTGGTCACTACGAAACCACCCGCATCGACAAGCTCTCCCCAGATTACAGCGTATTTCCCCGTAACGGAGGCATCAACCTCAAGCCATCCAAAAGCGTGTCTGCCAAAATCCAAGAGGACATGTCCGGCGGCATTGGTCGTAACAGACACAGGATATGCCGGCTCACCTCGCACAACTGGCTTTGGAGAACATCGCTCCCCTTCAAAGCCAAAGGCGATGGCCGTAGCTAGACTCGCCGCTGCAAATACAAGTTTTGCCTTGTTCATGTCCAATCTTCAGTCTCAGTCAAAATATATTACGCCCTTGCCATTGATTGGGTACAGAGTCCACCCGTTCTGCGACGGTTTCAAGTCTCCTTCATAGCCGATTTCATAGCGGCATCCGTCAAACTCCATGCATATCAAGCCGGGCGGGAAATCTAGCTTCCTAAAGAAGTCGCCGCCACCGCGAAATTTGAGTTGCGCCGTCTCCCATGCCTGTTCCGCCGTAACGCCGTAGTCTATGAGAATCTTTGATTCCGTGAATGTAACCACAAGGCGTGTTCCGTTGTCGCGGCCAGCAGTGACGACCAGCGTCTTTTCGTCTGGCGTGGCAACTTCGAACGAAGTGAACTCTCCACCAAAACTGGCTGCGCCGTTCATCCCATCCCCTTTCAGCATCATGCTGTCAACAACAGGGGGTGTCAAATAGGCGCAATGCCATTTCGGGCAAGCCTTTTCAAGATAGGTCTCGGCGTAGTCGTCGCAGAACTTGTGGATGTCGCGAAAATAAACGTGCTTGCCGTCGTAGAACAGATTCATGCGATAATGCCTTGAGTTGTACCATACGCTGCGATACGGTTCCTTTGACCAGTTTTCCATGGCAACCAACGTCTGCGGTATGTTCCCCGTATGGGCAGACTTGAAAGCTCGTCCAGTTTCCCCCAGTTTTTCCACGGAAATTTTACCTTCTGCGGCAAGAGCGGCGATACGTTCCATCTGGTGCGGCAAACCTTGTTTAATGGCCTCCCAGCCAAAACTATTCTCCTGACCTGTCTGCATATAGGAGAGTCCGAGCAACCCAACTCCGGTGTATACGCGGAAATACCAATCCACGATATAAGGGTTTGATCCACCTCGCGAAGCCGGTTCCAATGTACGGGCGCCCGGGATGTCGCACTCTATGAGCGCATTCGCCTCGCTGCCGCCTGGGCCGTAATTATAGATCGGGTCTGGCGTCAACATACGGAATACGGGTACCGGTATTGCGTTCTTCATGTCCACAGCGGCTGATATCGCATTGCGTCTGGACGGATAATATGCCCCGTTGACGTATCCGCCGCGCAAGCCGTAGGCGTCGGCGGCGTCCTGCTCCTTGCAGATGCAGAAGGCGTCCATGCCATATCTGCGGCTCATGTAGTCCATCGAGTGGGCGTCCAGGAGCCAGCTGCCCGCGACGCGCGGGAACTTCCCGAATCTCTGCCTGAACAGGCGGAACGTCTCGTCGATGATCCGTTCGCGCTCCTCCGGCGTGTAGGCCATGAGGAAACCCGGGTCGACAAACCACTCCCAGTCCCAACCCTTGCGTCCACGCCATTTAATGCCGCATGCCTCGACCTGCTGACGGCACATCTCGAACCATACACCGTATTCGGTTTTGTCCTGCTCGGCGGATTTCGCGGCGTCCACGAGATCGTCTCGAAGCATCGCGTCATATTGCATAAGGATTGTGTTTGGCAGATGATGCAATGTGTTGAGTTTTATTTCTTCGCGCAACGGCTCCACAAGGTCACGCCCAGGATATCTCGGCTCGGAACCTCTTACGAAGTTCACGATGTTCATCACTGTCGGCGTTCTCGGTTCTCCTCCGAACGCAACACCAATCATGGCAACAGCCACCGCCATCAGTTCTACCTTCATTTTTCCTCCTTCTTTCATTTCAATGAAATTTCCATCTCCGACCACTCTTCAAAATCTCTGCCGCTCATATCCTCCGATATGCCGATAAATCCCTCGGAGGCAGTGCCGTCGTCATTGTCCCAGACCTTAATGTTGAAAAAGACTTTCGCACCTTGCACAATACCAAGTTCGCCAAGGGTAAACGACCGTTCATAGGCATGCCCGTCCGTACTCTTGAGCCATTCGCGACAGGTTTTACCGCCAACATTGAAAGCGATTTCCACCGCGTCGCCTTCATGAGGAACCGATGTTGTCGAGAAATGTGTAATGTCATCTATCACCTCGACGCGGATTGCCAGAGCGTCACCATCTCTCATGAACCAGCACTTAGCGCTCAAATCGGCAGGGCCGCTCCACATAAGATGCTCCGTTGCCGGATTGAATCCAGCAAGCGAAGTGTATTGTTCGGGCTTGTCCAACACAAGTTGCGGCATCTGCGGAAACGCGCCGTCGGGCACCTGTATCTTAATCGGTTCCGAATGCGGCAAGGGCGGGTTATCGATTGCCTCTGCCTTCGTAGCTTCGCAAAGGATCAGCGAGCCGACAAAACGTCCAACATCAAACACGACAACTCCATCCGCAATTGGGACGGAACGCGGATTGCCCATTATATCAACAAATATTACACTAGACGCATCGGTGCGAATCTTCACCGGACGCGGCACAACCGCGCGTCTGGGCTTATGCGGCCAACCCGCAAGGACAAGATTGCCCTTCTTCGAAAACAGCAGCAGTTCCATGTCCTCATTCGTAAGCTCGCGCAGAAAGTGTGCGTCTCGATAGACGGATATCGTTCCTGCGACCGCAGGATAAGCCGCTAGCGGCTCAAAATCGCACGAAAGCAACCCATATGCACGGCGAGTCTCCGCGAGATTGCGCCTAGAATCCCTAACCTTGTACCAGTTATGCGCACAGCAACCACGCGACCACGAGAAAAGCGCTTTCTGCATGTAGCAGGCCGCCTGGGCCGCTTCGCCGCGAAGTGCGTTTTCGCTCGTCTCGTTAGGCCAAATCGGCTTGTCAATGCCGTTATCCCTAAGCAACGGAAGCCAGTTCTTATCCAACACCCTAAAGAATCCATCCGGATTGCCATGTTCGTGTATGGCAAGGATGTCGAAATTTGCCGCAGTTTCCTGCACGCCTCGAGGCAGAAAATCCTTCTTGGTGTCAATCGTCTTGCGCCAACAGGCGATGCCGCCTGTCAACACCTTTGCGGCAGGATTCCCAGAATGAACTCCATTTGAACCGGCATTGAACGACGCTATATAATCATCGACAGAAAAGTTGCCAAAGGCAACAAGGTCAGGCTCGTTGTAAAGCTCGTAAAACGGAATGCGCTTGCCAAAGTGTGCAGCCATCTTCTTGAGGAATTCCCGCCACGGCTCAAGCTCCGGCAACTTGTTGCCGCACGGGCCGCGCTCCGGGCGTTCATAAACCCAGTCCTTTTTCACAGCCCAATCGGGCGCAAGGCCAACCAGCACTTGCGGCAGAATTCCGTACCGCTCAAGAAGCCCAACGCGCCGTTCGCCGATCGACCAGTCGAGGACACCGCGTTCCCGCTCCATTTCGCGCCACGCAAGATCGATGCGCATGACCTTGAATCCGGCGCGGGCTGCGGCGCGAACCTCCAGCTCCTCTTCATGCCTGTCGCGGCAACACTGCAAGTGTGCATGCGTCCCGAAAATGAACTCCCCGTTCATCCCCTGCGACGGACCAAGGTCATCACAGACGGCGATTCGCCGCGAACCCGAAGCCGTCTCGCCGCCCGCCGTGCAAGTCCATTCAACATCGTATGCGCCTTTGGCAAGCGGCGCGTCAAGAACTGGCACAGTAGCCTTGCCGTCCTTGAAAGCGAAGCTGCGCTTTGACACAACTTCGCCGCCAAGGACATTCTTGATTATGAAATCAATCTCACCAAAAGATGCGTCTGACGATATGTCGGCTTTTAGCCGCGTGACAGTTTCACAAGGATCAAGCAGAGGCATTTCATCACCAGTGCTAATCGAAACTTCCAACACGGCCTCTGCGGCGAACACCGCAACGCCGACAAGTCCGCAGACGAAATGCTTCATGCCGTTTCCTCCAGCCCCTACTTCGCCACGGCAGGACAAACGACGCGGAAACCGTATGCATCGGCTGCGCTCTTTGCCCGCCACAGCAGTCTATTGGCCGAACGCAAAGCGTCGCCTATGGAGTTGTAGTACCCGCCGCGGAAAATCAGAACACTGTCGTTGGCTAGATCCAGCGGATTCGGCTTAGCCGCCCCGCGCGGATCGACAGACACCCCGCCATCGTTAGGATAATCACCCAGCCAGTCCAGGCACATCTCGTTGACATTGCCCATCATGTCGTAAAGTCCATAGCCGTTGGGCCGTTTCTGCCCGACGAACTGCAACTTGTTGCCACTCGAATATGTATATTGCGCATATGCCTCTATGCCTGGAACGCCGAAGACATGTGAATTCGGAGAGCCTGTCGAAGCGATTCCGCAGCAATAGGCCGTCGTCGTCCCAGCACGGCAGGCGAACTCCCACTGCGCCTCAGTCGGCAGATCGAAGTCAAGCCCCGTGGCGGCGCGCAGCTTCCCGAACCAGCTAGTGTCGTCCACGTCATGGTTCGTCGGCCAGCCAAGCCCCTTCGTTTCGCCACGCAGTTCCGTGAGCGTCGCCCGGTTGAGTGGGTATGTGTCGCCGCTCGGAGAGGATGTGTGAGTGTCGTCCAACTTGGAATACTGCTTCTGCGTCGTCTCGAAGATTGCCATGTAGTAGTCGTCGGTTAGGATGACGCGGTGTTGCTTCTCCCGCAGCTCGCCGCGCTCGGTCGTCAAGCGTCCCGATTCATTGTCGGGAGAACCCATAAGCCATTCTACGCCGCCGGCGGGAATCTTGCGGAAAAGCATGTGCGTCGTCTTGTACCGTGCGTCCGAGACGCCGCCCGGAATCCTGTCCGCGGATTCGTAGTAGGTGACGCTGTCGGCCGGCGTCG
>CACYNF010000110.1 GCA_902775595.1 uncultured bacterium
TGGGTATTTGGGTCATGACAGATTCTCCATGTTACTTGTTAGGCGCGCATCGGGCACGCCTGTTCTGAGACTGCCGATATTTTATCAAAATCCCAACGGCATAATCGCAACTTTCGCGCATCTATTATCGCAACTATCGAGCGACACTACGTCCCCACATTGCGTTTGCGCCATTCGCGCATGGACATGCCGTAGCGGGCCGAAAACACCTTGCGGAGCCCGGCCGAGGTCGGCCAGCCGCACTGCGGGGCGATCGCCTCGATGCTCTGCGCTGGATTAAGGAGAAGCGCCTCAACGCTTTCGAGGCGTACATTCACGATCTCGTCGTAGATCGAATGCCCTGTCAGGCGGCGAAAGACGATCTCCGCCTGGCGCCGCGCAAGCCCCATGACTGCCGCGACCATGTCGACGTCGATCCCTTCGCACGCCGTGCGCCGGATGTACTCTATCGCCTTCTGGACCCGCCTGTCGCTCTTGGCGAACCGACGCGTCGACAGCCTCCGCGTGACGTACATAGGCCCGAACTTCAGGAGGACGTTCGAGAACTGCGGATTCCTCATCTTTTCGTCGAGGAGCCGCGCGCAGAGGAACCCGGCGCGCCCGTGGTCCATCTTTATGCTTGTCATCGGCGGATTCGTCCGCTCGCATATTATCGGGTCGTCGTCTACTCCGATAACCGCCACGTCCTCGGGAACCCTGATGCCGTTCGCCGCCGCCGTCTGCATGATCTCATCGCCGATGACATCGTAGACGGCGAAGATGCCGCACGGTTTCGGCAGCGACTTCAGCCACTCGCCAAGGCGACGGCTCCTCCGCGAAGCGCTCTCGGCCGTCGCACAGCGGAAGCTTTCGCACGTCCCGCCGTGGAGCCTGACCGCCGCCTCGAACGCGGCTCTCCGCTCCTCGGCCCAGAAGCGCGGACGGTACCATCCGACAAAAGCGTAGTGCGGAAGCTCGAGCGCAAGAAGCTCCCGCGCAGCGAGCTCGCCGACGGCCCTTGTGTCCGACACGACGTTGAGAGAGTGTCCTCGGAGTCTTTTCGGATCTTCGTCAAGGTACACAACCGGAATACGGCCAAGCGTGCGGGCACTGATCTCTGGTATGCCTCCTCCACATTCAGCGATTACCCCTATCGGCTTCCAGAGGTCGAGAATGCCGCGCATATCCAGCGTTCGACCTCTGCGTTCAATGACCTGAACCGACCATCCTCGCCGCTCCGCGAATCGCCGTGCGCCGGCGATGCGGTCGGCGCAGCTGTACTTGTCGGAATATGTTATGAAGAGCACAGTGTCCATCAGTTCGACCTCCGAGACAAGACATCGGCTATTGCGGAAAGAACCAGGAGATAGACAGTTGCCGCCACCGCGACGGCCTCTCCTGGGCTCGCCAGAAACAAGCCGAGCGCGGAGATGAGCGGAGAGGCCGCGGCTCCACCGGCGACGGACATCGTGAGAAGCGCAGCGACAGGCGCCGACCTGTCCGTCGAATGTCGCGGAGAGGCGATGCCGAAGACAAAACCATAGACATTGGCGTATCCGGCGGCGAACAGCGCGACACCGGCGAGATACACCGCGAAGCGCGACGAGAACGTGAAGACAAGTCCTCCGAGAAGCGCTACCGCGACAGAGACTGGAAACAGCCGCCGCGAGTCGATGCGGGAAAATATCCATGCTCCCAGCAGCGTGACGGGAAGCTTGACGCCGAACAGCACTGCGTAGACGGTTCCGATCGCGCAATCCCCAAGCGCGAAGCGTTCGCGGACAACGGACGGGACGGAAAGATTGAACGATATGTCCCCAACCACACCTGCCGCGAAGGCGACTGCCGCGAGCATGGTCGGAATGTCCTTCGCGACTTCCGCAACGGAACGAATGCTTGCGGCATCCCGTGACGTCACAGCGGCGTATCCGCCGCGCACGAGCGCAGACGTCGCAAGCAAGAACAAGACGGCGAAAGCCAGAAAGACAAGCCTCCACTCCCCGCGCGAGGCGAACAGCGCGACAGCCCACGGTATGCACATCGCGCACAGCGTCTTGGCAAACAGTCCGACCGTCATCACACCGGCCTGCTTCCCAGTCCCGAACAGCTCGGCTATTCTGGACGGAAGTGCAACCTGCAGCACAACGTTCGCGGCCCCCATCATGGCGAGACCCGAGGCAGCCGCAATGGACCCGCCGGGCCCGAACGCCATCAGTGCAAGCGCGGGCAGGGATGCGAGAAGCGCGGCGGAAGCGACGCCGCACGAGCCGAAGCGCGCGCAGAGCATTCCCGTTGGAATGGACAGAAGAGCGAACCAGACGAACACAAGGGACGACGCGAAGCCGCCGAGCTGCAACCGCTCTGCGACCACGCCTATGGAATCCGGGAACGCAAGGCAGGCATACGCGAGCATGACGCCAGCCGTTCCGAAAACAGATGCCGACTTCCCGACGAACATGCGAAGATTATATCAAAAATCCCGCGCCTGATTCTTCCATCCTGGAAAACTTGAGGGACAGACCCCGCGAAAGGCCCATTTTACAAGAGTTTGCGACTCTCGCCGCCGTCAGCGCTCAGGGCACCATTGCCAGCAGCTTGGCGATCTCCTTCGCGCCGCGGGTGGTGTAGGAAGCGACGCGATGGCCTCATCGCGCCGCATATCGAAACGGGGCGCGGCAGATGCGCCGCGCCCCGGTGTTTTCGCCATGCAGGCCGACTTTACTTCGCCGCCTGCTCGTCGAGCTCGGCCATCGCCGCCTTGCGCGAGAGCTTGATGCGCCCGCGCTCGTCGACGTCAAGGCACTTGACCTTTATGATGTCGCCGACCTTGCAGACGCCGTCCATCGACTTGAGGAACTTGTCGGAGAACTCCGAGATGTGGCAGAGGCCGTCCATTCCGGGGAGGATCTCGACGAACGCGCCGAAGTCCTTGATGCCGGTGACCTTGCCCTCGTAGATCTTTCCGGGCTCGGCGACGGCCGAGACTGCGCCGACCGCGCGCTTCGCCGCCTCCATCGACTCGAGCGAGGTCGCGAAGATCGAGACCTTGCCGTCGTCGTCGATGTCGATCTGCGCACCCGTGGACTCCACGATGCCGCGGATGTTCGAGCCGCCGGGGCCGATGAGGGCGCCGATCTTGTCGACGGGGATCTGCATCTCCTCGATCCGCGGCGCATACTGGTTGAGCTCCGCGCGCGGGGCGGGGATGACCGACTCCATGAAGTCGATGATCTTGAGACGCGCGTCGTGAGCGGCCTTGATCGCGCCCTCGACGAGATCCCACGTGAGGCCGCGGAGCTTCAGGTCGACCTGGAAGCCCGTGATGCCCTTCTTCGTGCCGCCGACCTTGAAGTCCATGTCGCCGCAGTGGTCTTCGGCGCCGAGAATGTCGGTGACGAGAACCTTCTTGGACTGGTCTTCGTTGGTGAAGAGGCCGATGGAGATGCCCGCGACGGTGCGCTTCAGCGGAACACCCGCATCCATGAGCGCGAGGCAGCCGTTGCAGATCGACGCCATCGAGGACGAGCCGTTGGAGCCCATGATCTCGCTGACGACGCGGATCGAGTACGGGAATTCGTCGGGGAGAACCTCCGCGATCGAGCGCTCGGCGAGAGCGCCGTGTCCGATCTCGCGGCGCCCGGTGGAGCCGAGACGCCCGACCTCGCCCGTGCAGTAGGGCGGGAAGTTGTAGTGGAGCATGAACCGCTTGGAGGGATCGCCACCCGTCACGGAGTCGAGCTCCTGCGCGTCCTTCTTCGTGCCGAGCGTGACCGTCGCGAACGACTGGGTCTCGCCGCGCGAGAAGATCGCCGAGCCGTGGAGCCGAGGAAGGACTCCGACCTGCGCGGAGAGCGGACGGATCTCGTGCTGGGCGCGTCCGTCGATGCGGAGCCCCTTCTCCAGGACGTTCTTGCGGACGGTCTCGATCTCAAGGGCGTCGAAGAGGTGCACGAAGCCGACTGCGTCGACCTCGGGCCACTTCTCGGCGACCTTCTTGAGGAGGTCTTCCTTGATTGCGGAGACCTTGCCCTGGCGCTCGAGCTTGCCCTTGATGAGAAGCGCTGCGGCAAGTGCCTCGCCGCCTTCCTTGCGCATGAAGTCCATCTTGTCCGCGGGCTGCGGAATGTCGTGGATGTCCTTGTCGGGCTTGCCGAGGGCACGGCGCATCTCGATCTGGAGGTCGATGATCTTCTCGACTTCCTCGTGGGCGCGCTTCAGGGCCGCGATGAAGTCCTCGTCGCTGATCTCGCTGGCGGAGCCCTCCATCATGAGGAACTTGCCGCGGATGCCGGCGTAGAGGAGGTCAATGTCGCTCTTGGCCTTCTGCTCGTGCGTGGGGTTGATGACCCACTGGCCGTCGATGCGGCCGATCCTGACGCACCCGATCGGGCCCATGAACGGGATCTCGGAGATGTGGAGCGCGGCGGACGACGCGTTGACGGCGAGGAAGTCGGCCTCCCTGGTGCCGTCGGACTGGATGAGCGTCGAGTTGACCTGGACGTCGTTGTAGTAGCCGTCGGGGAAGAGCGGACGGATCGGACGGTCGCACATGCGGGCCGTGAGGATCTCCTTGCTCGTCGGACGCGCTTCGCGCTTGAAGAACCCGCCGGGGAACTTGCCCGCCGCGTAGAACTTCTCGCGATACTCGCACTGCAGCGGGAAGAAGTCGATTCCTTCCCGCGGCGTGTCGGTGTTGGTGACCGCCGTGAAGACGGTCGTGTCACCGTACGAGACGGTGACGGCTCCGGCGGCCTGCTGCGCCAGGAGCCCGGTCTCGATCACGAGGTCCGTCCCCGCGATGTTGACCTTGAACTGCTTTGTTCCTTGCATTGTTTTTTTCTCTTGTTTCGTTGGTAAACTTCTTGGAACGGACGGGAACTCTGGCGTCCCCGCACCCCGCCCACGGCAGAGGAAGCCCCTGTTAGCGGCGGATGCCGAGCTTCTTGATGAGCTCCTTGTAGCTCGCCTCGTTCTCGCGCTTCAGGTAGTCGAGGAGGCTGCGGCGGTTCTGGACCTTGCGGAGGAGGCCGTAGCGGGAAGAATGGTCCTTCTTGTTCGCCTTGAGGTGGGCGGTGAGCGCCTCGATCTCCTTGGTGAGAATCGCGATCTGGACTTCGGAGGAACCCGTGTCGCGGTCGTGACGCTGGAATTCGGACTTGATGGCGGCCTTGTCGATCTTCATTTTATCTTTTCTTTCTCATTATTCTGCGTACCGGGAAGCAAGACCCTGCCAGTGGTCCCGACATGGGACACCGAACGCCCGAATTTCGAGCACCCGCGGCAGGGATAACCTCCTGAGACAGTCGCAGGACGGTGGGTAATATACCAAAAAACCGCGCCGGGCGCAATAGCCCGCCGGGGCAAAAAAGCGCATCTACCGCCTCCTGAGGGAGACGAGGGTCTCGAAGCGGGCGGTGCGCGGGAACATGTTGAACCAGCGGACGGATTCCACGGCGTAGGTCTGCGCGAGCGTGCGGAGGTCGCGCATCAGCGTCGCAGGGTCGCACGAGACATAGAGGATGCGCGGCGCATTCGCCGCGGCGAGCCACTTCGGGACGTTCGGCTCGAGCCCGCCGCGCGGAGGATCGACGACAACCGTCGTCTTCGGCCCGATCTTTATGCGGCCGACGTTGCGCCCGACCTGCTCCGAGAAGAACCGCGCGTCCGCCGCCTTCTGCGCGGCGGCGTTGCGCTTCGCGAACTCTATCGCCTGACGCCCGGACTCTATGCCGGTAAGCCGCGGCGGCTTGCAGCAGAGCCCGAGAACGCCGACGCCGCAGTAGAGGTCGAGGACTTCCGGCGCTTCCGCAGCGCCCTTCTGGTATTCGGCCACGACCGCTTTGGCAAGTTCCTCGCCGACATCCGTGTTCACCTGGTAGAAGCCGTCAGCCGGAACTTCGAAGTCGAGCCCGCAAGTCGTCTCCTTCAGAACTAAGTCCTTCGGCGCGTCGCCGATCCACCACTTGACGCCGCTCTTCTTCGTCCAGCGGACAGTCACGCTTCCCTTGCGCTCGGTGTCCTTGCGCACCTGAATCGGGCCAGTTGTCAGCAGCGTCGTGACGGCACGGCGGATTTCGCCGAGCTTTGCGTTGATTTCGGGGCGGGCAAGAGGATCGTCTGCGACGTCGATGATCTCGTGCGACGGCTCGGTGCGGTATCCGATGCGCCAGGCACTGCCGTATCTCGCAAAATGGTAAACGACCTTGTTGCGGTAGTTGAACTCCGAGCCGCCCTTCGCGGAAACGAATTCAGGCACTTCAATGCGGGCGCGCTCGAAAAACTCCTTAAGCTGGCTCTCCTTCGCCTTGAGCTCGCCTTCGCAGGAGAGGTTGGCGTAGACCATTCCCGGCACGACGCGCTCCGCGGCACATTCGACGCGGTCGGGAGACTTCTCCACGACCTCGACAAGACGCGCCTTTACGAAATGCTTCCTTTCCTCTACGATCTCGGCCTTGACCTGCTCGCCCGCCCATGCGCCTGGAACGAAAACGACGCGTCCGTCTCCGAGGCGGCCGAGCCCGTCGCCGCCGTAGACGTTCTTTGCAATGTAAACCGTTGAAGTCATCTAAACTCTCCTGCTCTTCTTCCGTGTATTCGGTGTATTCCGTGGTTCAATTACTGTCACTCATTTTCTTTATGAGCGCGATTTCGTCGCGGTATCCCTGCAGGTCGCACGGCGTCTCGAGGTAGAACGGCAGGTCCTTCAGCTTCGGATGGTTCACGACGCGCATGAGGGCATCAAGCCCTATTTTTCCCTTCCCGATCTTCTCGTGGCGGTCCTTGTGCGCACCGAGGACGTTCATCGAGTCGTTGAGATGTATCGCCTTTAGCCGGTCAAGACCGACGATTCTGTCGAACTCTGCAAGGACGCCGTCAAGGTCGTTCACTATGTCGTAGCCGCCGTCCCAGACGTGGCACGTGTCGAGGCATACGCCGAGGGGCGCGTCCGTCGCGTCGATGATAGCGCGGATCTCCTCGAAGTTCCGCCCGACCTCGCTGCCCTTCCCGGACATCGTTTCGAGTAGCACAGTCGTCCTGAAGGGCTTCTTCGAGAGGATGCGCGAGAGCATCGACGAGATGAGCCCGATCCCCGCTTCCGCGCCCTGCCCGACATGGCTGCCTGGATGGAAGTTGTACATCGCGCCAGGCGTGTGCTCAAGCCGCTCCAGGTCGTCGGCCATCACGTTCTCGGCGAACTCCCGCACCCGCGTCTCCGCACCCGCCGCGTTAAGCGTATACGGCGCATGCGCGAGGATCGGGCCAATTCCGTTCGCCTCGGCGAACTCGAGGAACGCGGCGACATCGCCCTTGTCGATCGGCTTCGCCGCGCCTCCGCGCGGGTTGCGCGTGAAGAACTGGAAGACGTTAGCGCCGATCGAGACGGCAGTCTGCGCCATGGCAAGATACCCGCCCGACGCGCTCAGATGACACCCTATTTTCATGGATGCAAGTATAGCATAATCGCCCGCCCCCGTCAGCCCCAATTTTTCCCCGCCCCGCGGCGATTTGGTGTATAATATGTCCCGTGAAGAAGGCCTGGAGCATACTGCCGGAAGAATGGAAGCCGATCCTGACGGAGCGCGGCATGCGCGCGTTTAGGGCCGACCAGATTCTCCAGGCGCTCTACCGCGACTACATCACCGACTGGGACCAGGCGACGACTCTCCCGAAGGACTTCCGCGAACAGCTGAAAGTCGAGTTCCCGATCACGAAGACGCAGACCCTCGCCGTCTCAAAGTCGTCCGACGGCACGCAGAAGCTCCTCCTCGGGCTCGAAGACGGCGAATCGGTCGAGACCGTCCTCATACCGGCGACCGGGCGCTTCACGCAGTGCATCTCGACGCAGGTCGGCTGCGGCATGGGCTGCGCGTTCTGCGCGTCCGGCGCAAACGGCGTCGTCCGCTCGCTCGCCGCCGACGAGATCGTCGCGGAGTACATGGCGGGACGCGCGCTCGGCGAGATCACGAACATCGTCGTGATGGGAATGGGCGAGCCCTTCGCGAACTACGACGAGACGATGCGGGCCCTAAAGCTCATCAACGCGGGGCGCGGCCCCAACCTCGGCGCAAGGCACATAACGCTCTCGACCTGCGGCGTGGTCCCGGGCTTCGCGAAGCTCGCAGCCGAGGGAATACAGTTCGAGCTTTCCGTGTCGCTGCACGCGCCGAACGACGCCCTCCGAGACGAGCTCATGCCCGTCAACAGAAAATGGCCGCTCGACACGCTGCTCGCGGCGTGCGCGGACTACACGAAGGCGACGAAGCGCATAATAACGTTCGAATACACCGTCATCAAGGGCGTCAACGACTCTCGCGAATGCGCCGAGGAACTTGCGCGGCAGGTGAAGCGCGTCCCGATGGCGAAGGTGAACCTTATCCCCCTTTCGCCCGTCTCCCACCGCCCAGACTTCAAGACGCCCGACGAGAGGACGATGCTGATGTTCCTCGACGTCCTGATGAAGAACCACGTGCAGACGATGCTCCGCCGCTCGCGCGGCAAAGACGCCGACGCCGCCTGCGGCCAGCTCCGCCTCAGGCGCCAGTCTTCGAAGTAGCTGCAGCCGCGAGGCCGTCGAGGATCGATATTCCCGCGGCGGGGATGCGGCCGAGGGGGTCGGGCCCGACGTTGAGCATGTAGTTGGAGCCAATGGACGCGCACTTCGCCTTTATCGCGAGGATTTCATCGACGCTTTTGTAGTGAGTATCCGTCGGGCGGTAGCCCCAGGAGTCGTTCATCGTGCCGACGGTCTCGTACAGCCTGCCCGTGTCCGTCTTGTCGGCTATGCAGTTGTCGCCCGGCGTCTCGTAGTCGCCGAGACCGTATCCGAGCCGCCCGTTGATAAGGCAGCCGGGCTGGTATGCGCGCACCATGTCCTTCAGCTCATGGCACTGCGCGGGCAGGATTGTCGAGGGGACGTCGAACCAGATGAGGCACAGGTCGCCGTACTGCGTGAGGATCTCCTTGACCTGCGGCTTGCACTTGCGCTCGAAGTAGCGCGAGAAGTCGTAGTCCCGGTCGGCAGGCCAGTCCCATGTGTTGCGCCAGTCTTCGTCGCCCCAGTTCTTCAGCCCCTCCTCGTTCTTCTTCCCGCCGCCGTCGGGGTCGCTCCAGTCGAGGTCCTGCGAATAGTAGAGCCCGAGCCTGATGCCCGTTTCGCGGCAGGCTTCGGCGACCTCCTCTATCACGTCGCGTC
>CACYNF010000111.1 GCA_902775595.1 uncultured bacterium
CGTGCGAAGGTCGGCGCGATACCATGCGCCGCAGTCGCAGCCAAACACGATGTCGGCCTCGTCAACCGAAAGATCACCATCCAAGTCTGCATCCGCGCCGAGCGCGATCAGCACCTCGTTAGTCACGCACGATTCGAACTCCACTGAAAGCGTCAGCGTCTGCAGCCGCGCCGCATTGACATTCAGCGCGATGTTTGTGCTTACTTCTGCATCAGGCGTCACCGCCTCCGGCAGCGACGGCACGACAACCCGCGCAGACGCATGTACCGCCAGTGCCAAACCCAAACACAAGACTATTAACAAGTGTTTCATTCGCTACGTCGGTATTATACCATTTCACGCGGCGGATTTGCCGCGGAGAAGCGGGCGCCTCGGAGATGCGCCCCTACCAAGACGGCGCGACGGATTTGCCGCGCGGAAGCGGAGGGGTGTTTCGGCGCAATGCGAAGCGACGGCGAAAAAGACGGAAGCGACCCGATTTCGACGCGTCGTCATTTTGCCGAGAGGCTTGACGGCACTGGCAAAATGTGAAAGACCGCGAAATCGATGTCGCCAAAGCTAGCGAGCCCTAAGCCGAAACACCACCACCGCGGATGCGCCGCCGCTATACATCTGACGGTGCAACACATATGCCGCGGGGAAGCTGGCGCCTCGGAGATGCGCCCCTACCAAGGCGGCCGCTATACATCGGACGGCGCGTCAATGGTCACTTCGCGAGGAGCCCGAAGACCATCATCGTGTTCGCCATGTTGTTGACGACGGGCTCGTCCATCGCGATCGCGAAGTGGACGTCGGCGTAGTGCTGCATGATCGCGAAGCGCTCCTGGCAGCGCGGGTACGCCGTGTCCTTGTAGGAGTAGCCCGCGAAGTTCTTGTTCGGCCCCTCGACCTGCATGCCGTCCACGGGAAGGCCCGCCGAGCGGTATCGGCTGTTGTGTAGCGGGCAGCGCACGGTGCGGCTCCCGAGCCCCGTGATCCAGCTAAGCCCCATCGGGTTCGCGCCGAGCGTGTTGTCACACGTCCTCACAAGCCAGTCGCGCCACTTCTCCTCGCCCGTCAGCGCCCAGAGGAACGCCGCGGGAATGGCATAGTTCTCGTAGGCGCCCGTTCCCCACGTGATCGGCGCGAAAGGATGCTTCAGGAACTTGTAGGCCATCGTCTCCGAACCGCGCTCGTACATCTCGGCCTCCTTGCGTATCGCGCCAAGCACCGCGTCCCACACTGCACCGTCGGCCTTTTCGCGCGGGATGAGCGCGTAGGCGTAGGCGGCGAGCCGAAGGTCGAAGAAACCATGGCTCATGAGCTCCGCGCCGGGTGTCTCGCGCCAGGGCGTCGCGTCGAGGAAGTCGGTGTGATATTTCTTCTCCCATGTCGTGTGGTAGAGCTGCGCGGCGGCGTAGGCGCGTAGCGCGAGATTGTATTCGCCCCACTTCTGAAGGCCCTTCACGCCCTTTGTCGGATTCTTCACCGCCCATTCGTATGCGCGGCGGGCGCGCGCGAGCCAGGCGGACGCGTCGTTCTTCCTCCCGAGCGACGCAAGCACGCGCGAGACCTGCGCGAACAAGCCGGCGGCGAGATACGAGCCCTTCGTGTCCTTCGCCCAGGCATAGTCGCCCTTGTCGTCAAGCTCGACGGTCTGGACGAAGTTCGGGTCGCCCTGGGACTCCGTGCCGTTGCGCACTCCCCCGTCTTCGTCCTGAAGCCCGACCCAGACGCGCGCCGCCCACAGCGCCTCGTCGACTATGTCGGGAATGCCGTTGCCGCGCTCGGGGACGCCGAGCTGCCCGTCCCTGAAGTTGCCTGGCTTCAGCTCGTAGGCGTCGAGAAGCGACTGCGCGACGTCGATGTGCGAGCGAGGATTGTAGTCGCCCGCGTCGTGATGTCCGCCGAGGGCGTCGAGCGTGAGCGGCAGGGTCTCGGGAACCGATCCGTCAAGGTCGCTTATCTCGTCGTCCGAAAGCGGCCGCGCGAACGCGACGATGCCGTCGAGCGAAAGCCCCTCGACATCGCCCTTGATGTGCGCGAAGCGCATCGCGTCTACAGGCGACTTTGCGAAGGAACGCTCGACCTTGAGCTTCCCCTCGCCCGTGCGCCACATGCCGTCGACGCAGAGCTCCACGACGCTCGAGCCCTTCTCGTCCGCAGGGTTTACGCGGACGACGAAGCGGTGCCACTTCTTGTCGTTTATGCGCGAGCCGTAGGCATTGCCGAGCTTAACGACGCCCCAGACGACGTTGATGTTGACGGCGCGCCCGAGCGAGAAGAGATCGCCGGTCCAGTTGCTGCCGGCGATGGAATCGTCGCGCCGGGCGGAGAACGCCACCGTCGCGCCCTTCGACGCGTCGAACGCGAACGGCGCCTCGACGCCGTTCTCGGCGGAATCGCCGGTCGTGAAGACGCCGTCCTTTCGCGTCGTTGCGCCTACCGTTGCGAACTTGAGCTCCGTGCGCGCGGGGTCGGCGAGCAGCTTGTCCTTCTTCGCCTTCGCCGCGGGCCAGGCTGGGTTCGGCACCATCTCCATGTTCTCGGTGAACTTGCCCCACTCGCCCGACTCCCAGCGGCCGCACTTCGTCGCTATGACGCCGTCCTTGTGGCACGCGATGCGCCGCCAGCCGCCCGTCAGCTTCGGATCGAGCGCGATGCCGCAGCGCTGCTCGTAGACGCCCTGCGCCTGCACCTTGAACGCCTTCTCGTAGACATCGGGCGAAATCTCGAACGGCAGCGAACGCCCGACGCCCTCGACGGAAAGGACATAGAGCCCGTGCGTCTTGAACGCGGTGAAGTCGGCCGTATAGACGTTCTCGCCGGAGTAGTTGTTCTTGCCGTCCATCTCGAGTCCGTTGTGGATGAACGAAAGCCGCCCTTCGTAGACTTTCTTTCCCGTGCGCCAGTCGATGAGCGAGAAGGCCGGGATCTTGCGGAACCTGAGCGCATAGGGGGCGAGGGAATCGTATTCGCCGCGCGGAGCGTTTGCCGCGTCCGACTTCGCGGCCTCCGCGGCCTTCTCTGCTTCCGCCTCCGCGGCGAGCCGCGCGTTCTCGCGCTCCTCCTGCGTGCCCTTCCCGGCCTCTGCGTAGAAGGCGTCCTTCGAGTAGACCACCTCCTCGCCGCTCTTCACGTCCGCCGAAACAGCGCCGGAGTCGGGGAACGAGCCGAGCCAGCGCCCGACGTAGGCGATCTTCGGCCCGTCGGGAAGATAGCCGACCTGGTTCGCCTTGATGGACTGCGAAAGCGACTTCTCGGGGTCGAACGTGAACGACGCGGAGCGCTCGCCTGCTGTCACGGCGGGCGAAACCTCCACCGACACGACATCGCCTTTGGCGAGCGGACGCGCGAGATCGAGGAACACGCAGTGCTCGACAAAGCCGGGGAACGGCCAGCCGACGGGCTGGTAGCATTCGAGGCGCGAACGGCGGCCGAGTGCCGCAACCTTCACGCCCTCTCCGTTGACTGCGACTTTCCAGTTAGCGAGCTTGAGGCCGCCATCGGGCGAATACCCGTGACCGAACTCGCAGAGGATCTTTCCGTCGCCGACGTTCGAGACACGACGGAGGCCTGTCATGCGGCCGGCGATAGCTTCGCCGTCCTCGCCCTTCTCAGGCCCCTGCCCATGAGTGAACGACGCGGCGCAGAGCCCGGCCGTGACCATCCCGCCTCCTTCGCCCTGCGCGACGACGGAATACCTGACGCCCTTCTTTAGCGGATGCGGCAGCTCGAGAACGACTTCGGCGCGAGTCAGCTGCGACATCGCACCCTTCGGAAGATTCCCGGCCGGGATGTCGAATTCCTTCTTCGGCGGCTTGGCGGTGACGACCTTCGTCGGCCGCACGAACTTCTCGTAGGCATACGCCTCGTCCTCTTCGCTGACGATGCGGTAGGCCTCGGCCTTGGCGCGCGCAGGGCCGCACGACGCACCGATGACGACCTTGACCGTCTTGTCGTCGACGCTCTTCGCGCATCTCACGCCGTACACCCGCATTACATCGGCCTTGAGGTCCGGCGTGTCGGAAAAGGCATCAGCGTCTGCGCCATGCGCGGCGACGACTATGGACGAAAGAAGGACGGCGGCATACGCGGGCAAGGTCTTATTCATGCCCTTATTATACCATATCCGGAGCCCCGCATCATCAAAGGGGCGCCATCTTAACTATTCAAGCGGGGCGCAGTTGACGCCATGGCGAACGAGCCAGTCCCTCTCGACGCCGGCGCGGCCCTTGAAGTCCGCAAAGCCGGGCTTCGCCTCTCCAAGCCAGAACACCTCGGCAAGCGCGAGCATGCGCGGCCAGACTTTCCAGGCGAGGTCATACTCGTTCCAGGTGTACTCGGTCCAGTTGTTCCCCTGTCCGCCGAGGATATGCGCCTTCGCGTCTTCCGGGACTCCCGCGCAGGGGTCGAACGAATAGCACCGTTCAAGAGTGACCCTGCCGCCGATATACTGGAACGGATCCCCGTTCAGACCCTGGCCGTAGTCGAGATAGCAGTAGCTGCACGGCGTCATGACGACATCGTGCCCGCGCGCCGCGGCCGCCGCGCCCGAGACGAGCTCATGCCCCGCCCCGCTGCGGCTCTCGCGCCAGCTCATGCCGATCGCGCTCTTCGGGATGTCGCCGAGAAGATACTCGTCCCAGCCAAGCGCGCGCTTGCCCCTGTCGGCGAGAAACTTCACGAAATGCCGCGTGATCCACGGCTGGAGCCCGTGGTGATCTCCGAGCCCCTCCGCCTTGATGCGCGCCTGACACTTGGGGCACGACTGCCAGCGAACCTGCGGGCACTCGTCGCCGCCGATGTGGATGACGTCTCCGGGGAACACCTTGCAGACCCAGTCGACCACGTTCTCCATGAACTTGATCGCCTCGTCGTTGCCGATGCAGAGGACGTCCTTCTCGATTCCCCACGCAAGGCGAGGTGTGCGCCCGGAGAGGTTCTCGGGGAAGCATGCGTACTGCGGGTACGCGGCGAGCGCCGCGTAGACATGGCCGGGAAGCTCGACCTCCGGAACTACCTGGATGTGGCGCTCTGCCGCATAGGCGACGATCTCGCGGAGGTCCGCCTCGGTGTAGTAGTACGGCCCGTACTTGACGCCGTTCATCTTGTCGGCGTCCTCCTTCGAGCCGGTGGTCGGCCAGGTGCCGTGCCGCGGGCTCGCGGGGCGAACCGCGCCGTACTTCACGAGTTCGGGATAGCCGGGAACGTCAAGACGCCAGCCCTGGTCCTCTGTGAGATGCCAGTGGAAGCGGTTGAGCTTGTAGCGCGCCATCAGGTCGAGAATCGACTTCACCGTCTCCTTGCCGAAGAAGTGGCGGCATTCGTCGAGGTGAACCCCGCGCCAGCTGTAGCGCGGCGAATCCTCGATCTCGACGATCGGAACCTTGACGCCGTCCTTCCCATCCTTCGAAGCCAGCTGCTTCAGCGTCTCAAGCGCGTAGAATCGGCCGGCGTCGTCGGAAGAGACGACCTTGACGCCGTCCTTTGTGACGGAAAGACGGTAGCCCTCCTTCGCGACCGAGGCGTCCGTCTCGTATTTCACAACCGCGCGGACGTCGCCCTTGCATTCGAAGATTCCCTCGCCCTCCACGGCCTTGCGCGGCGCGGGCACGAGCTGCAGCGCTGCCGACGCGGATGCAGCCGCCAGCGCAGCCGCTACCATCAAACTTCCTCCTGTGAACTTTTTCATGATGCTATCCTTTCTTCTGGCTGTCGCAATCTCCATGCCGCGTATTATACCAAAATTGGCAGTTGTGAAAAACAGCCCCCGGTGGCCCCCCGTCTTTGAGAAGCCATATCGCGATGACACACCTTCCCGCCTCCGAAAGTCAAGCGAAGGCAAGATGTGGGCACTATCTGACTTTAATCGTAAAATGCGGATCGATATCGTTCCACCAGGTGACGTTCTGGACGACGCCCGCATTCCACGTACCGATGTCGTTACGGCGCTTGGGAAGCGTCTTCGTCGCGCCGTCGAACGTGAACGTGTGCCCGGACGGACCGGACGCGACCCACTCGCGCCAGGCCTTCTCCTGGCTCCACGGCAGGTGGATCGTGATGTTCAGGCTCTTCGTGCCGGCCCACAGATTCGACGGGAGCGACGCGGGCAGGTTGCGGAACCAGACGTGCTGCGGCACGCCGGCCGTCCCCGAGCTGTCCAGCCAGTTGGCCGTGATGCCCTCCATCGTGGCCGAGAGAACGACGTTCGTGAGGTTCGGGGCCTGGAAGAACGCATACTGGCCGATGGTCTTGAGCCCCTTTTTCGCCGCCGTGAACGTCTCGATCTTCGCCGTGCGGAAGGCGCGCGTTCCGACGCGCTCGAGCGTCGGCGGCGACACGACGTGCCCCTGGATGGGATCGTCCCGCCAGGCGGGAGAGCTGTCCGTGCCGAGCGTCTCCAGCCGGGGCGGAAGAAGCGGCGTCACGTTCGTCAGCGAGGTGCAGCCCTCGAAACAGCCGTTGCCGATGGCGGCAGTCGTGTCCGGAAACGCGATCGATCCGAGTTTCGAAGCGTTGTAGAACACGTATTCCGGGAACGTCTCGACCGTCGAGGCCGAAAGATCCACGCCGAGAAGCGCAGAACAGGTGTGGAAGGCGCGGGAACCGATCGTCCTGAGGCCGTTCGCCACAAGGGGCCCCTTCAGCGCCTTGCAGTTCTGGAAGGCGTTGTTTCCGATCGACCCGAGCGAATCCGGGAACGCGTTCTCGATTTCCATAAGCGCCGTGTCGTCGGTGAAAGCTTGCACTCCGATGGACTCGAGCCCGTCGTTGAGGACGACGCGGACGAGGCCCGTGCATCCCTTGAAGCAATAGTTGCCGAGGCTCGTCGCGTTGGCGTTCACGACGACGTTCGTAAGTCCCGTGATGTAGCCGAGAATCGCCGCCCCCGTATCGCGCTTTCCGGCGAGAAAGTCCGGCGAATAGGCCAGCTCGTTCCCGGCCCCGTCGCGGACCGGGATCGAGAAGTCGGCGTTCCTGAGCGTTGCGCTGCCGCGATTGCAGTTGGGGTAGACGTCAATCGCTCCGTCCGACAGGATGATGCCGTTGATCACGTTCTCGAAGCCGGAGGAGTCCGTCCACGAGATCGTGCCGCGCGTCCCGGTCGCCGGCGGCGTGTAGGTCCAGTGGTCCGTCGCCGCGGAGGCGGGTGTCGCGGCGAAAACTAATGTGATAGCAAGAAATTGCGGGGCAATGCGTTTCATAGTTCAACCTCATTTGATCTTCAAGGGAAAACCCGCGGAACGGCTCGGGGGCTTTGCTCCGACGTAGCGTGGGTATTCGCCATCCCCTCTCCGCAACAGGGAATTACCTCACTTCAGCCGTATTACAAGTGGGTTGGCCAGATCGTCTCGCAGAACCTTGAGAACGCCTGTCCCGGAGAAGTGCTTGTCGTCTATGAACTCCGCGCCCGAGCCTGTCGCGCCGTATGTGCCGCGCTTCTGGCTGACGCCGTTCACGTAGAGGCGGCGGACGCGGTTTTCGGCACCATTGTCGAGTTCGACACGAGAGTTCGTCGAAATCCAGTCACGGTCCTCCAGATCAAGACGCGCATCTCTGCCGAAGGGACTGACACCGGCAATGCGCAGCTTGGCGCCGGCCGCGACGGAGACGTCGTTGTCACCGAGCGTCGCATCATCGAGGAGCGAAAGCCGGCCAGCCCCCACCCAGACGCCGCCGAAGAGTCTGTCCATCGGCTGATGGAGTTGCAATGTGCCGCCAGCGCTCTTCACGAAACCGGCCGTACCGGCGACGCGGCAGCCGATGTCGGTGGTGTCAGTCTGGTTGTTGACGTAGACGTAGGCCGTTCGATTGCCGAAATCGACCGTCGACGAGGCGGAGTTGTCATGGTCCGTCGGCGCGAACGGCTTCGCCACGACATTGAGGTACCCGGAGAGGATCCGGACGGTCGAATTCGGCTGGGAGAAGTACGCGTAAGCCCAGGGAAACACCGTCACGGCCTCCCACGTCGAGCCATCTTCCATCGCACCGTTCTTGCCGTTGCTTCCAATCTCGCGGATGTTGCCGGTCGAGGAGGCGGTGGAGTCCGGCGTGACTTTCGTCACGCGGCCAGTCGCGGTTTCGCGCACAACGACGGTCCTGTCTGTGCTCTCGGCATTGACGAAGAAGAACGGCAGAATTTCGTAGCCCTTGCCGGAATCCCAGGCCGCCGCGGGGCTGTTCACGATGTGAAAATCGTTGGAGATGATTCCGAAACCCCTGTCGCTCGACATATCGAGCCCGAACGCCGCAGTCGCTCCCGCTTCGGCAACGAGATTCGTGATGACTGTGTGCGTGTTTGGATAGACGCCGTTGTGCCATGTCGAGATGCCAGACCAGAGATGACCCATTGGGCCGGCGGCGAGACGGAATTCGCCGATTTCGTACCAGTCCTCGCGGACTTCGTTCTGGTATTTCCCGTCCAACGGCCCCTGCGTGATCAGATTGAGCTCTCCGCCGTCGAGAGTCACCTTGGGCGGCATGACGCCGCCGCGCCAGAAATTCGTAGGTGCAGTAAACTGGTAGCTGTTGCTCCAACCCGTACGGACGGAAGCCCCCTTGCGGTTGTTCTTGTCGGCAATCCACGCGCCGGACACCTTGAGCTCGGAGGAGGCGTAGCCGAGATAGGCATTGCCGAGGAACAACGCCGAGCCGCCGTAGTTTCCGTTGTGGTTACAGGCGGCGGGATTCCAGACCCCCGTGAAGCTCTTGCGGGACGGGAAACCGCCGAGCGACGCAGTGGAGTCAGCGCGGAGGACGATTTCTCCCGAGCCGAGCACATCACCGTTGAACTGGATCTGTCCGGCGGAATAGCGGTCTCCGGGCGAGCGGGACGGCACTCGATCGGTCTTGAATACATAGGGTCCGACGTCGAGCGCGCCGTTGAACACGAGCCCCATGTCCTTCACGCCCATGCCATCCACGACGAGGTCGTTCGCAAGGACGATCGACGCACCGATCGTCAGGTTGCCAGCCCCCTCGTTCCGCCCCGCCATGCGGAGCCACGATTCGCTCCCGTCGCCGGTTTGGAACGTCAGCGTGCCGTTGGAGAGGTAGATCTGGTTGCCGCTGTGCGTCGAGCCGAGGCCGAGATGGCCGACTGTCACGGCGTTGTTGCCGAGGTCGACCGTGACGGTGTATTGCGTGAGCGGCAGGTAGATGAGCGCGACGTCGCCCGGACCGTCGGGCCAGTCCTTGCCATCGGGACCGGAGATCTTCTGCCAAGAGGATGCATTGCACCAGTTGATTGTCCCGTTCGCCGCCGTGCGGTTCACGAAGAGCCCGGCGCCGTTCAAATCCTCGTCGCGCGGCGCGACGATCATCACGCCGGACTCCGCCTCTGTGGCCACTCCCGTCACAAGGTCGGTTGCAAACCGGCGAACACGGCTCGCCCCCGGTTCAAGAGCCGTAAAGGTTGCGCCCGAAAGCGAAACGACGACATTCGTATCGTAGGCAATGCTTTCTCCCCATTCAAGCGCGGGGAGCACAACTCTGTCGCCTACGCGGAAGACCATTGAACCTATACTCGTCAGTTGAAGTTGGCTGAACTGCGCGAAGCCCGCATAAACATTAGGCAAGATCGCGTTTGATCTCCTCACCTTTTGGGTGAGGT
>CACYNF010000112.1 GCA_902775595.1 uncultured bacterium
TCGTCGTGCGGCTCGTGAGCTTCGTCTCGAGCGACGCGTCGTCCGGAAGGAAGTCGGCGTACTGCGTGACGAGAGTCACGTCGTCGTAAGTAAGCCCCTCGTAGGGGAAAGTCTTCATAAAGTCGTCAAGATACTTGTTCATGTTCACCTCTTCAGGACGCACGCGTCCTTTTTAGGTGACATTATACTATTTTCCGCGCGACTCCGCAACGGCGAAGTCATGCAGAAACTTGTGGTATCTTCAGCGTCTCGCCGCCCTTCTCTGCGCTGATGTGCGCATAGATGCCAGCAAGCGTCGCGTCGAGGGATGTCTTGAGATCGCAGCAGTGGCGGTGGTCCTTCAGCAGGATGGCGCGGATGAAGTCGTCCGTCAGGTACCCGTGGCTTCCGCCGTGTCCGCCGGCCGGCATCCCGGGCGGGAGCTTCGGCTTGCGCCATTCGACACGCGCGAGCGCAGTCTTGTCGCCGAGAAACGACATGGTGAGGTCGTCGTAGGACCCCTTCGTGCCATAGATGCGTCCGCGCTCCCCGTTGCGCGCAAGGATATCGTACGCGACGAGCATCCGCGCAGAGCCGCCTTCCTCGTTCTTGAAAAACGCGAACTCGCTGCCGAACTTGTTGCCGTAGCGGTTTGGGGCGCTGTAGCACGGAATCGTGCTCGGACGTCCGATGCACGTCACCTCGGTGAAGCGCTTGTGCGTCGTGAAGGTGTAGTAGCCGGTCGAGTGCGTCGCGTAGTAGAGCGGCGGCAGACAGTCGCGCCAGCCTTTGTAGCTGCCGACGCCAAGCCCGTTCTTCAGGTCTGCGCAGTGGAAGTACTCGCCCTCGCAGTAGACGATGTCCCCCATCTCGCCCGCTTCGTAGAGCTTGCGCATCGTGTAGCAAGATTCGCGGAACGCCGTCGTCTCGTTCATGTGGTAGACCTTGCCGCTCGCCTTTACGGCGTCGATTAGCTTCGGCACGAGCTCAAGCTGCTCCTTGCCGAGAACGGCAGGGACGGCGCTCGCGACATGGAGCCCGTGTTCGAGCGCCATGATCGCGAGACGCGCGTGGCTCGGCGCATCAGTCGCTATATAGACCGCCTCGAGCTTGTCCGCTGCGGCGTTTTTGATCATCTCTTCGCAACTCGGATACGTTTTGGGCGCGCGTGTGCGCTCCTGGAGAAGAGCGCACTTCTTCGGATCAAGGTCGGTGACTGCAACCACTTCGACATTCGGATGGTTCTGGTAGCCGAACTGCGAGCCGAAATCGCAAACGCCCTCGCCCGCGATTCCGACGCGCACCTTCCTGTCGGAGAACGGCTTCCATGCGCGGCCTTCGAGCTCGCCCGCATACATGTCGTCGAAGTCGCCCTGCTTGCGGTGCTCCTCGCGCGACTGCGCAAAGCCCGACGCCGCAAAAAGTGCCGCTCCTCCGCCAAGAAATGATCGTCTGCTGAACATTGGCTACTCCTTTTATTGGTTACTGGTAGGGACGCGCGTCCCGCGCGTCCGCGGGCGAGCGGGACGCTCGCCCCTACCATGTTTCATATCTGCGGTATCTTCAGCGTCTCGCCGCCCTTGAGCGCCGACATGTGCGCATACACGCCGCCGAGCGTCGTGTCAAGCGCCGTCTTGAGGCCGCAGCACACCTTGTGTCCGGGAACGAGTATGCCGCGCAGGAAGTCGTCCGTGAGGTACGCGTGCGAGCCGCCGTGGCTTCCTGCGGAGACACCGGGCGGAAGCGGTTTTTTCAGCGTATCGAGTTTCGCCGCGAGTTCCTTCTCAAGTCCTCCGTAGACCGAAGTGTACGTGCCGTAGCTTCCCTTCGAGCCGTTGATGCGCCCTGTCTCGCCGTGGTAACCGGGAGAGTCCCACATCACGGCCATGCGCGCCGCGCCGCCGTCGGACGTCTTGAAGAACGCGACTTCGTTGCCGAACGGATTGTTGTGCGGATTCTTCGCGTCCTTGAAGTCGGGGAGGTCGCTCGTGATGCCGATGCAGGAGACTTCGGTGAAGGAGCCGTGCGTCGTGCAGGTGTAGAATCCGTTGGAGTGCGTCGGATAGTACTGCGGCGGAAGACCGTGGCGCCAGCCATTGTAGGACGGGATTCCGTTCTGTCCCCAGTAGTGGAAGTATTCGCCTTCGGTGTAGACGTGCTTGCCAATCGCACCGCCCTCGAAGAGTGCGCGCATCGCGACGCATTCGGGACGGAACGCCGTCGTCTCGTTCATCATGTAGAGCCTGCCGCTCTTCTTCGCCGCCTCGACGATTTTCGGGACGAGCTCAAGCTGGTCCTTGCCGAAGAACGCTGGAACCGCGCTTGCGACATGTAGGCCGTGCTCGAGCGCCAGGATCGCAAGACGCGCATGGCTCGGCGCGTCCGTCGCGATGTAGAGCGCCTCGATCTTGTCCGCCGCGGCGTTCTTGATAAGCTCCTCGCAGCTCGAATACGTCTTCTTCGCCTTCGTGCGCTCCTGGAGAAGCTTGCACCGCGCGGGATCGAGATCGGTGACGGCGACGACCTCGGCGTTCGGATGGAACTGGTAGGCGAACTGCGAGCCGAAGCTGCACACGCCCTCGCCCGCGATGCCGACGCGCACCTTCCTGTCGGAGAAAGGCGTCCACTTCACGTCGGCGAGCTTGCCGGCATCACGCTCCTCGAATCCCTGCATCTCGTCTTTCTTCTTGCCGGCGGTAGCGCAACCGGCGACCGCAAACAGCGCCGCACCTGCGCCCATGAAACACCTTCTGCTAATCATGATTAGTTTTCCTTTCTGTTGATTATTTTAAAACTGACTTGGTAGGGGCGGCACTCCGTGCCGACCGCAACGGGCGTGTCGGAGACACGCCCCTACCATTTATTTGCTTTCATTGCCTCACCTCAAAGACTTGATGTGGAACTGGCGAAGGCGAGTCGAGATATTCTATCACACACTCCGCCGCGCCGTCAGTGAGCACACGGCAGTCCTCCGTCCACACGCGGCGGAAGATGAAGTGCCTGCATCCTCTGAGATCGAAGTCTACGCCCTTCCAAGTGCCGCCCTCGAACATCACGCTATCAGCAAGCTTTACCGTGACGCGCTTCCCTTCCGGCGCGGCGAACTTGGAATCCTTGTCGCCGAGGAATATCTGCCCCTTCTTCAGAACGAGATCGCTTTCGAACACCGTCGTCTTCTCGCGCTCGTTCACGAACACCGCGCCGTCCTTTTCGAGCGCGGCGCGGATCTCGGCGTCGCCCGTGTCCCTCTCTTCGAGACAGAGCGGATGCTCGCAGCCGCGTCCGTAGGAAAGCTCGATGTCCTTGAGCGCGTTGATCACTTTCATCTCGCGATCATGCCGCGCGGCGGTCTCGGCGTCGGCCTTGCCGCGCGCGAGCGCGACGATGCGCCTGAGCTGCGCCATCTGCTCCGGCGAGCAGTAGCCGAGCTCATGGACGAAACCGACGTCGAAGCAGACGCTCGCACCGAGCGGAAGGACGCGCTTCATCCAGTCGGACCAGACGTTGTCGGTGTGGCGGACGTCTGTCCAGCCCCACATTCCGCCCATGTAGGTCAGCGTAAACCACTGGCGGCCCAGGGCCTCGCGTCCGTCGCACTTAAGCCGCATCGGATTCGTCGATTCGCCGGCCGTGAAATCGCATCCCGCCCACACGTCGTGCCTCGCCTCGCCGCGGCAGTTGAAGTCGGTGAAGATCGTCCCAAGCTCGCGTCCCTCCTTGCGCTCCATGCCCAGGACCCAGCGATAGCCGTGGTCGTAGTCGACTATCCGCTTCGCAAATGCGCAGACCGCGTCGGGATTGCCGCGCCTCGCCGCGGCGCGTATCGCCATCGTAGAGCGGTCGCCGCCGAACCCCGGACCGCCCGCGCCGTCGAACCACCAGGCGTGGATGTCGCGTCCATACCGCTCGCTCCATTCGCCGATGACCTCGCACCACTGGGCGAGGCCCTCCGGCGTCTCGGTACAGTCGGCGACGCCGTCCAATGATGGGATGTAGCCCATCCGTTCGCAGTCCTCCGGCGCGCGCGCGGGCGGACGGCACGGCAGGTAGAGGCAGAACTTGATGCCCGTGCCCCTGAGCGCCTCGATCATCTCGCGCGGAATGTCGCGTCCGTTGCAGGCCGACGTCGCGATGCCGCGCTTGCGCCGCGTGATGCGCTCGAACGTCTCGTTCGGCGCGATGTACGTGCCGGCGTTCTGTCCGAGCGTGAGGAAGAAGTAGTCAACTCCTGCGGCGACGAGGTCGCTCTTCATACGCTCCACGTCGAACTTCCGCGCCTCGCGCTGCGCGATGCCCGGCCAGTAGTGGACGAACGCGCCGACCTTGCCGGCCATCCAGTCCGTTTCCGGCGGTGGCGCAGGACGCTTCGCGCGGCGAGCGGCCCTGTTCTCCTCAAGATACGCGCCGGCAAGCGCACCCCAGAAAAACTCCGAGATGTTCGGCGTCGAATAGTCGTAGAAGCGTAGCGTCTTCTCAATCTCCTCCTCGTAGCAGGGATCGCCCGTCGCCGCGCAGATCGCGGCCGCGCACAGCGGATGCGTCACGGTGTGGCGCTCGAACCACTTGCGCACGCCGACGACCTCGGACCGCGGCGAGGCAGCGAAGGACACGGATACGTCCTGGTTCGTGTGCGGATGCCACGGATAGGCCTCGCGCCAGTTTGCGTATGCGAACGGACGCTTCTGGTTGTCGTAGTCCTTGCGGTCCGCCATGAACGGCGCGGTGCGCGCGGCGAAGTCGCGGAATCCCTCGCGGTAGACGGCGCGCCATTGAGGGTCTTCCTCAAGGGCGATGAGATCGCGCAGCGCCATCGCCACGGAAACGTAGATCCAGTGCCCTTCCGTGCGCCCGCTCTTGTCCTTCTCGCATTCGGCAAGCCCCTTGGCCATCTGATCGCGCACGGCGACGCGCTCGGAGCGGTAGAGTTCGAGCCAGTGCCCGTCGCCGGTCATTTCGTAGAGCGCGCGCAGGGTGAAGAGGAACCGCGCCACCTCGTAGTACGGAAGGACGACGTCTTTGAGTCCGCCGCGATTCTGTCCCTTGAAGATGCCGTCGCAGGGACACCACCAGCCGTTCTTCTCAAGCGCCTTCGCGACTTCTGCGCAGCGCTCGGCGATCTTCGCCTTTAGCGCGGGCTCGGCGAACGGCGCGCGCCAGTAAGACCACAGCCCGATAAGCCACGGCGTCGTCTGGTCGTTCGAGCCGCACGGCCAGTGGGATTTTCCGTCTTCAAGAACGCACCGCGATATGAAGCCGGGGACATCGGAGACTTCGGAAAGCTTGAGGAGCCCTTCCGCCAGGCGCTTCGCAAGAGCCGCGTCGCCGCGCTGCACGACGGCTGGCATCCACTGCCCCGTGAACATCGCGCCGTTTTCGACGGGCGTCCACCAGCCCATCGCGTTCGGAAACGCGCGCGCGGCCTCCTCGGGCGTGGGCATCGGGCCAACGTAGTCCATGAGCAGCCCCGGCCCGTAGACAAACTCGTTTGCAAGCCGCGTGTTCGCCTGTTCCATCGCATCGGCTAAAGCAGCGTGGAACGGCTTCTCCGCCGCATAAGACGCGAAGTCGGCAAACGAGCACAAAAGAGCTGCGCAAGCCAAGGCGAAAAATCGATTGTTGATTTTCATGGAAACATTATACACTAAGGTATTTACCGCACGATGATGCAGAGCGGTCGGGATGAGCCGCGGTACCAGATCTGCGTGATCTGCGCGGCGGTCTTGCCGGCGGCCGAGATCGCCGCGGCGTCGGCGTATTCGTTGCCGTCGGCGTCCTTGAAGAAGAAGCCGTTGACGCTTGGCTTCACGTCCTCAAAGATCAGCTTTTCAACGTTCATGCCACCAGCGGACTGAACAAGCTGTATGCCATGCCTTGGAATACCCGAAAGCCCTGGGCTACTCTTCGACACCCGAAGCGTAAGCGATGCTCCAGCAAGAACATTGGGGAACATGTTGGCTGTACTGGTTGACAGCATCGGTACTGCGTTGTAACCGCCTGACGGAATAAGAAACTCGACAACATTCGTACTTGCAGCATATTTGGTGTGGAAGTATGCAGCCGTCACTTTCGCGCCCGCGCCAGAAAGCCGCATGACTGACCCAAAGTACGGGTCGTAGCTGTCGAACTCGACCTTGTTGCCAAAGGTGACGGTCGAGTTGTCCACAGAGAAAACCGCCTCCGGCTTGCTGGTCGTGCCGGACCACAGTTCACTGGACGTCGAAAGCGCAGTGCCACCTTCGACTATGGTCCGCGCACCTGGACATTTTCCGGCGTTGAGCCGCCCGATCCCATTGCCGATGGAGCCGCCTGTGAAGGTGACGGTGAAGTTCTCGCCGTTCTCGTCCGCAGACGCAGCGCCCTTGTGCTGGAAGAGATCATTCGCCGTGTAGAAGTTACAGCCGTCAAAGACGAGGCGGTTGTAGTTCTGATCCGCCGTAAGCGCAAGCACCCTGAAACGGCAGCCCGACGCCGTCTTGTCCTCGGATGTGAAGACGAGCGGCTCGTGCATTGCGCCCATGTCAAGCGTAGAAGCAATCCAACAATATTCATTCCCATCGTATGACGAACCCTGCGCCGCAGGGATGGTCACGGTGACCGTCCCTGCGCCCTCGGCCGTGGCGAAGATCGCCGTGGAGCCGAATACCGGACAGCCGGCATGGTCGGTAGGTGCGAGCGAACCTACCGTCGTCCTCTCCCAGTTCGCGACATCATTCCAGTCGCCTTCGGTCCCACCCACCCAAGTATATTTCGAGTCGTCCGTAAGTTTGAACCACTTGTTGTAGAAAGCCTCACCGCTGGCCCACGGCCAGTTTGTGGTCGCTTTCTCCGCCGTGCCGTTCACAAGCATAAGGGAGTAGTTGACATCCTTGCCCCACGGTACATCGGAGAGGGTCGCGGAGAGCGTTTGCACACCAGGCGACGAGACTACCTGTGATGCGGATATGGTATTCTCTGCATCCCACGCGAAGCCAGTCATCAAATATAGCGTTGTTGTGCCTAAGCCGAGGCTCGTGACCGGAATCGACGCCGTAAGTGTCTTGCCGTCTTGCGAGAACTGGGCCAGTGGCGTGTTCCACTTCGAGGCAGCGCTGCTTGTCGTGAATGTCGCAGAAGAGGAGTCAATTCCGACTGGTGTCGCGGCGTTATTCGTCGCCGTGCAGTAGAATGTATATTCGGTACCGGGCAAGAGGTTCTGGACTGAAACGGTGAGGTTCGTCTGCGATGTGACCGTTCCCGCCGGGAGAATCAGCGTTTCGCCACCACCAGTGACAACGAACCACACCTGCGCGGCGGATGCGTCCGCACCGGGAGCCGACAAATCTGTAGCGAGAACGGCACTCTCTGGGCCAACAGACTTCGCCTCTGGTGCGCCGAGGAATAGAAACGCCCCATCTGACGAACCTTCGTCGGTCCAGTCAAGCGATACCATGCCAGACCAGTTGACCGAATTGCCGCTCTGCGTGTAGAAGCGGATATAGCGAGTGTCCGCCGCAATGGCGACGATATAGTCGTTCGTCGCCGCATCCGAAACAAGAGCGTTGTCCACAAGCGATCCGCCCTCCCAGTCTGCCGGGTTGCTGCCACCGTATGTCGCGCCATATGCATAGCGAAGGACGCTCGATTCACCGGCATTGGCTTCGTTGAGCGCGATGCGAACGGAAATAAGCATGCCGTCGCGAGTAGCAGAGAGTACGGAAACGCCCCGCATGGGTGCGTCGGGAAGGAAGAGCGAGCCGTTGCCCGGATCGACCGCTGCAATCCATGAATCGCTGTTCATCGCGGGCGCGGAATCACCGCTTATAACCGCTGCATAGCGCAGCGCGGCCTGGTGTTGCAGCACAGCCGTGTTGAATTCTGCCCCGGCGTCGCCGGTGCCATTCCACGCGGAGAAAACGATTGGATAGTAACCGGACGTCGCGATGGCAAATGGCCCAGCTGCATTCCATCTGCAGTAGCCGCCGAGCTGCGAGCCAGAAGGACTGGCATTCCAGTCCGCAGCGCCGTTGTTCACCCAGACGTAGCCCGCATCGTCGATCGCGCCGGCAAAGTAGTAGTCCTTGCCACCCTCCATATACATGTATCCGGCATATCCATAGCCGATGTTGTTTCCCCACGAGAAACAAGTCGCACCGTCTGTTGAATACCAGTTATGGTTAGACCCTGAGGTCATCGCCGTCCGCAGAGCAATGGGACCGAGAGTGAGAGTTCCCAACGAGGACTCCGCGATATCCCATCCAGCAGCGGCATTCTTCGGAACAGTGCTAGAAGAAGTGACTGCCTGGTAAAGACCATACGATCTAACGCCCTCATCGGACGGAGTCGAGAACACAACCGTCTCCGACATTGCACCGACGGCAGGCGAGGCGTTGTTCGTAGCCGTCAGGTAGGCGGTCCACTCCGTGCCAGACTGGAGCCCGTCGACAGAGGCGAACAAAAGCGTCGCACCGCTGACGGACTCAAGCGGATAGGCAAGCGTCTTGCCGAGCCCTGTCACGACCAGCCAGACATCGGCGGAATTCGCGCCATCACCGATGCCTTTGAGCCGCGACGATAATGTCGCGTTCGTTATTGAAACGGAATCGACGGACAGTGCGCCAAAGACAAGGCCGCCGTCGGCATCCGCTTTTTCCTGCACGGCGCCAAAGGTGGCGTAGGAGCTGTTGGTGATCGTCGCGTATTCCGCCGCGACCCAAGCGGCGGAGGACGCTGCTGCGCGGATGCGGATTTCGTCGAGCCCGCCAACCCAGAAGCGCTCAGTGCCGTTGCCGTTCGCGCCAAGATAGAGCAATCCCTGGGGCGTGATGAGCGGCTTGATCGTGCCGCTTGTCGCCGTCTGGCCGTCCTTGAAAATGGCGCCGGCGGTGTTGTCGTATCTTGCCGCCCAATGCACCCAGTCGCTTGCGGGCCAGCCGGTCCACCCGCCGGTGCCGCTTGCCAGCGGGAGTTCGCTCGAATCCGACGAGCCAAGTGTGATCTTACTGACGGGATTGTGGACCGCGAACGTGTAGCCATGCTTGACGTCCCAGGCGGTCTGGCAGCAGACCATGC
>CACYNF010000113.1 GCA_902775595.1 uncultured bacterium
GCTGCCAAAAGGCGATTTCCCGGACAACTACGACTTGTCGTGCGTCGGCTCCTCTTTTGGCTATGTCCGCCGCGGCGGGCAGCACGGGCTTGCCGGCTACGACTGGCTCTGGATGCTCGACTTTGCGGACAAGGCGCTTCGTAAGTAGTAGGATAAACCCCGAACTGCGCTCATTCTGGCAAAGCACACACGCCCTAAAAAGTTGTTTAACAAGTTGTGTTGCTTGCGCCGAGAAGTGATATAATACTCGCGGACGGTGGGGATGTGGCGTATAGCGGAGGTGCTGTCGTGGACATCTGACCAGTCGTGACACAATTAAAAGCGAGGTAAAAATGAAGCAATATATTGCAGGAAGCCTTGTGGCGTCGATACTGGCTGTTTTGACTACCGTCTGTGCGCCCGGCGCGTACGCGGCCGATGTGGCCACGTGGACTGACGCGAGCGGAGATCACCGTTGGGATAACGCAGCAAACTGGGAGCCGAACACCGCCGTGCCGAACCACAATAATGAGATACATATCCCTTCGGGAACATGGACGATCGATATTGGCACCGGGGAACGGTATTATGGGCCGCTTATCATTGACGAGGGTTCGGGATCCGTGACGTTCACAGGCAGTGGAACTCTACAGCGTTCTAACTATGCCGATCTTTCGATTGGCGCTGGACGCGAACTGATCGTTGACGGCTGCACTTTTCTTGTCGGCAGTTCGTTAAAGTGGGATGGCGCGACACTTCGCGTTCGGTCGGGCGAGGTCAGTTTGGATGAGGGTGTGACATCCACCTTGGGCGGCACGTGCCGCGTGTGCGTCGAGGGCGGAGTGTTCGGCGGTACGGGCGTTAAGGACTTGTCCATCACGAACAGTGCGTTGCTGATCATCTCAGGAGGTCTCGTGCATCTCAGATCCTACAAAGTTTACGGGTCTGACGTGCCGGGAGAATCAGGCGGCCTTATCCGCCTGACGGGCGGAACGCTGCATAACGATGACAACTGGACTTGCTATCGTACGCAGATTTATGGCGGGCGGTTCGAGAATCTGGGCGGAAAAGTTGTTTGGGGCAGTTCTGGGGTCGGGGATTTCGGGGGCTACAATCGGCTTTCTTCCGAAACTGGAGTTTACGGGGAGGGCGAGACGTTTGCGTCATATCTACCACAGATTGGCGCGATTCTCGACATTCCGTCGACGATGGCCAGAGATGAAATGGGCGCGCTTCGATTCGCAGTTCCGGGCGATTACTCGTTCGGAGGAACGGTTTTCGTGACAAACGCGACGGCGGACGCAAAATCAGCCTGTGTTTATTTCGGGGGTGGTTCAGGCCAGAACGATGAGACTTTCAATATTTCCGGTAGCGCGGCGATTTTCGCGAATGTAATCAGAACGTCCGCCAACCGGAAAGCGAATCTCGACTTCTCTCGTGTCAATCTCGGACACGGCGGCATTAATCTGGCGTCTGCGTCCAAGATGCGGTTTGTGAACGATGTTGTTTTCGGCGCATGGGGCGATTGGTCGGTTACGTTCGGTAATAATAATACCTTTTTGTTGATAGCAGGCGCCGCGACGTTCGATACGCTTGACTGCTTCGACGGTACGACGACGCACACGATCGGCATGACGGCGGACATCGCGGAGGCGACGGAACTGAAGGCCGTCGGCGGCGGTACGGTCACGCTTGCGGCCCAGACCGAAAAGAACGAGCTGCGTCTCATCGAAGTCGGGGCGGGCACGACATTCAATTTGACAGGCAAAATGAAGACGATGAACCTCACGCTTGGCGACGGGGCGATTCTTGGATTGGATATCTCGTCCGGCGGCTATCTCGACGCGGCGGCAACGGCTTCTTTCGGCGAAGGGGCAAAGATTGCGGTGACTGCTCTCCCCGCTACACTGGCGGAAGGTATGTTCTATCCCGTCTATTCCGCACCGGCGGGGACGAACCCCGACCTCTCGAAGATCGAGTATGCGGAAGGCGACTGGCCGACGGGCTGGCATCTTGCGAAAAGAGGCTGTGCCGTCTATCTGACGGACGGCATGGAACCGGTTCATTCAGACTCGGCGAATTGGTTTTCCTGGTCCGGCGGAGGTTCGAACAACATCTATGAAAACGCGGACAACTGGGGTGGCACGGGTCTGAATGGAAATATGTACAACACATATGGTGGCGGGGACATTCACTTCGATGGGCGCAAGAACACGGACATCACCATTGACACGCTCCTGCTGCAGCGCCGATGGTTGTTCGGCGCAGACGCAGGGCCTTATCTGTTCGACGGAAAGTACGTCAAGTTCCAATATCCCAGCGACGATACTTTGAATGCACCGTCAATTGCGAACAGCGGCAAATTCCCTGTTGTGGTTTCCAACGACCTCGCTACGGCGGGATTCGCATTGTGGATGGCGGCGCGCCAACAGGGTTCCATCTCGCTGATGGGTCTTGGCTGCATGACGAACACGCTGTCTAACCAATATGTCCCGCTGTTTGTCGCTGGTGACATCCGCATTGGCGGCGCCAACACGTCGGAGTATGTGCGTGTCGCTACCCATAATTATTGGGAGTCCTCCGTAACGCGGCCGACGCGCCTTACGATAATGCCGGGCGGTTCGCTCAATTCGTTGAGCCAGTCCGGCGATTTCAACGAAAGGGGCGCGGGTGCGCTCGCCGTCGCAAGGGGTGGCACGTTGGATATCGCCGGCACGGAGCTTCTGCTCTCCAGCAACAACACGCATTATGTTGATGGCGCGCTCACCGTGAGCTGTCCGCTCGTTCCGCAGGGACGGCAGACGTTCCGCGGCGACGGTACGCTGGCGCTCGCCGGCGGCGTTTCGAGCGCGGCGGGCGGCGTGCGCGTCGAGGGCAATCTGACGCTCGTTCCGTCTGACTGGAAGAACGATGTCGAGCTGTCGGTTAAGGACAACGTGACCATTGCGCCGACCGGCGACTGGACGTTCGGCGGTGACGCGAGCATTGACCTCGACGACCACTCGATGCTGACGCTTGCGACGGGTGGTCACAAGCTTAGGCTTGCGAAGCCGCTTGTGTCAAAGGGAACGCTGGCGGTTACGGGCAACGGCACGATTGAGATAGCCGCAGAGGGGATGTCGCTCGACAAGGTCAGGATGGCGGACGGCGCGACATTCTCTGTTGCAAAAAATATTCTCTCCCTGGGGACGCAGGTCGATGTCCTCACCGTGCGCGACGACGATGATTCAATAACCTTTTCTGCTGATGTCCCCAAGCTGAAGAAGCGTGTTGACGAGAGGGGCTATACAATCTACTCCGTCAAGGGCGGCAAGGGACTGAGCATATTCGTGCGATGAGGCGCTGCAAAGCGATGCTCTGCGCCTGCGCGCTTGCAGCAGCGACTGTGCTTTCGGCTTTCGCCGACGAATACGTCGTTCTGAGACCAGGCGAGGTAGAGGTCGTGCTGCCTGAGAAGCCGTTTCCTGCCGAGCGTTTCGCCGCGCAGGAGATGACCAACTTCCTCTCGCGCGTTCTTGGCGCTTCTGTGCCCGTTATAGAGGCACGGAGTAAAGGCGCCGATAGCGTCGCTATTCTCCTCGGCCGCGCCGCGGGATTCGACGTTTCGGCCTTTGAGCGCGATGCGTTCAGGACGAAGGTCGAGCGTTTGGCGGAAGGCGCGGCGACAATTCGCATCGCCGGGCGCGACGATTCCTACGCCGACATCGGCGCGATGCTTGCCGGCAGGGGGAATGTGCTGCGCACAGAGCACGCGACACTGTTCGGCGTATATGCGTTTCTCGAGGACTTTGCCGGCTGCCGGTTCTTCTTCCCCGGAGAGTTTGGCACCGTCGTGCCGCGCACGGATTCGATAAAGGTCCCGCTCGGCGACCGGACGACTGCGCCCGTCTTCGCTGTGCGCGCCCCATACGTTGACTATGCGGGCGCGGTGTGGCCGGGCGAGACGCCCGAAATGACAGACGAGGCGCGCGAGGCCCTGCGGCGGCGTGCGCGCACGCTGGAATGGCTTCGCCTCGGCCTGGACACGACGCGCATCCCATGCTGCCACGGGCAGAACGGCTTCCACTACGTGGAGCGCTTCCGCGACACGCATCCGGAGTATCTGCGCCTCAAGGAGGACGGAACGCGCGCCACCGAACTGGAGTTCAACGGAAACAGGCATTCGTGGAACATCCGCGACCTCTGCCATACGTCGAAGGTGTGGGACGAGATGTACGAGGACGTCAAGGCGTACCTGACGGGTCAGCCGGCGGCTTCGCGCGGCATTCCGCTTCGCGGCGACATGACGCGCTTCGGCTGGAACGGCAACTGCGCGGGGGGCAAGTACGTTGACATCATGCCGCAGGACGGCTTCCAGCGCTGCGGCTGCGAAAACTGCAAGAAGGCCTACACCGACGAGCCGAACTACGCGACCGACCTCGTCTGGGGCCAAACGGCCCGGCTCGCCAGGCGACTCAAGGACAAGGGAGTGAAGGGGTATGTCACGCAGATGGCCTATACGCCATACGGAAGAGTCCCCGACTTCGAGATTCCCGACAACGTGCTTGTCATGGTTGCCCGCACGGGTCCTTGGTGCATTCGGGACGGGAAGAAGCTGTCGCAGGAACTCGGCGACTACCGCGCCTGGGCGGAGAAGACGGGCGGCAAGGTGTGGATATGGACGTATCCCCACAAGTACAGTGCAACGGCCATACCAGACATTCCCTGCATGGCGCCGCGGGCATGGGGCGAGTACTACAAGCGCGCCGCGCCGTGGATATTCGGTTCCTTCGCCGAGAGCGAGACCGACCGCGCCGAGTTCAACTACCTCAACTACTACGTCTTCGCGAAAGTGGCGTGGAATCCGGAGCTTGACCTCGACGCGCTCCTCGACGACCACTACGAAAAGATGTTCGGCGTCGGCGCGGCGGAAATGAAACGGCTTTACGAGGAGATGGAAGACGCATGGCTGCGCATCGCCGGGAACATAGTATGGGATGCATACGGGCCGCATCCCGTCGTGCCGAGCGAATACACGCTTGCGACCGTGGTCTACTCTCCCGCGAAACTCGCCGGGTGGAAGGCGCTATGCGACGAGGCCGAGGCGAAGAACGCGGCGGACGTTCCTGCGCGCGAACGGATTCGCCATTTCAGGGAGCGCTTTGTCGATGGAATAGCGGCGCATTTCCGCGACTACATGGAGGAGATATCCGTCGAGAAGGCGCTAAAGCGCCGTGCGTCCGAGCCGGCACGCCGGAACCTCATCGATCCAAACGGGTGGTCGATCTATCCGGCAGAAGGAGCCGTGCCGCTTGTGGACAAGACGGTCAAGGGGCCGACGGGCGAAAACGCCATGCATGTGCGCGCTATAGACGGAAAGGCCTACCTCACCGGACTGCTCTGCCGTGCGCCGCATCTGCTGAAGCCGAGCACCCGCTACCGGCTGTCTGGCTTTCTGCGGCTCAAGGACGTCGCGCCGCGAGGCAAGCACGGCGGCGTATATTTTGAAATGAACAACGGTGAGAAGAACTGGGCCGAGTCAAACAAGGGCAGTCGCCGGTTCTCGGGCACGACGGACTGGGTGTACCATGAGATGACGTTTGAGACGATCGGCGAAATCAGCCAGAAGCCGTTTCTCTGCCTGCGCATCTACAACGCGGACGGCGAGGCCTGGTTCGACGGCATGCGACTCGAGGAGATGGACGGCGCGCCTTTTTCCGCATCTGAAGTCCCGCCGCCTCCCGGCCCTGAAAGCTGGACGTTCCGGCGAGAGCTCGCGGAACCTGCGGTTTACCGTGCGCGCGCGTCATACGACATCGACGACGCATACGGACTTACCGGCAGGCTTGCGCATGTCAAGGCGGATATCGTCCGATATTTCGCAAGCGCGCCTGCGGCGTCGGGCAGGAGACTTGTGATCCGCCGCGGCGAGGTGGATGGATATGAAAGCTACCGTTTGGACGTGGAGCCCTCGGGCGATGTCGTCCTGACGGCGGGCGATGACGACGGCATCCGCCGCGCCGTCTACTGGTTCGAGGATCGCGAGAGCGCAGGCGACATCGCTCCTGTCGTGCGCCGCCCGTGGGTCAGGAACCGCATCTCGCGCTGCTACTTCGGCCCTATCAAGCGTCCCCCGCACAACCGCGACGAGCTGATGGACGATGTGGACTATTATCCCGAGGCGTATCTTGAACGGCTTGCGCACGAAGGCGTGAACGGGCTGTGGCTGACGGTCGAGTGGCGCGATCTCGTCAAAACTTCATTCACGAAGCGCGGCCCGGAGGCGAAAAGGCGCCTCGCCAAGCTGAGCCGGACGATTGACAGGTGCCTCGACTACGGCATCAAGACGTGGGTCTTCGCCATCGAGCCGAAGTGCGTAATGGACGGAGATCCGCTCCTCTCGGCGCACCCTGAGCTTTTCTCCACGGCGGGCGAGCCGTACGACTGCCACCTCATGTGCCCGTCGCGCCCGGAGGCGCTTCGCTACATAGAGGAATCGGTGCGCGACCTGTTCGTCCAGGCTCCGGGGCTCGGGGGTCTTTTGATGATCGCGAACGGCGAGCGCCTGACGACTTGCCTTTCCGTAGTCGATCCCATGACGGGCGAAAGCCGGTACGGCCGCTGCGCGGAGTGCGGTCGGCGCGAGCCCTGGCAGCTCTACGAGGCGGTCTCGAAGGCGGTAGTCGGAGGAATCCGCGCGGCTGGGTCGCAGGCGCAGTACATAAGCTGGTTCTACCATCCGCAGCCTGCGGCCGCGCGCGCCGAATGGGTATGCGAAGCGGCGCGGCACACGCCGAAGGGTGTTGTCTTCGCCTACAACTTCGAATCCGGCGCCGAAAGCGAACAGCTTGGGGCGTTGCGTCACGGCGGAGACTACTGGCTTTCGTATGTCGGCCCGTCCAGGGGCTTTTCCGGCGTGGCCCGCGCAGTGCGGGAGGCCGGCGGCGAGCTTGGTGCGAAGATTCAGGTCGGCTGTTCACACGAGGTGGCGACTCTTCCCTTCGTGCCGGTTCCCGGGCTTCTCTACCGCAAGTACAGGGCGATGCGTGAGGCGGGCGTCTCCACCGTGCTGCAGTGCTGGTATTTCGGCAATTGTCCGGGCGTAATGAACAAGGCCGCCGGCGAACTTGCGTTCGAGACGTTCGCTGACGGCGAGGACGCGTTCCTCCGCCGCCTTGCCGCGCCTGAATGGCGGGACGACGCGGCGCGCGCGGCGACAGTCTGGAAGGACCTCTCCGACGCCTACGCGCACTATCCGCTGTCGAACGCCATGCAGTACTACGGGCCGTTCCACGCCGGAGTTGTCTGGCCGCTTCTCGCGGATGTCGAGATGCGTCCGCTTGCCCGCACATGGAAGCCCAATGATCCACCGAGCGGCGACGCGATAGGTGAAGCGCTCGACGAGCATACGCTCGGCGAGGCCGCCGAACTCGCCCGCAGGATGGCGGCTGGTTTTTCAAAGGCGGAAGGCGCAATCGCGGATCTTGAGACGCGTTGGCGCGACGACGGCGATCGTATGCGCGATCTTGCCCTTATGCGTGCGCTTGGCCTGCAGTTCGCAAGCGCCGCGGACATACTTTCCTTCTATGAAGCCCGCAGCGAGGCATTGACCGCAGGAAGAGGGCCTGGCCGCGACACGGTGAAATCGCGCGCTGCCCTGCGGCGCATGGACGAACTGGCAGAGGCTGAGGTGCGCGTCAGCGAGAAGATGCTGCCGCTCGCCGAAGCGGATTCGCGCCTCGGTTTTCATTCCGAGGCCGAGGTTCATCTCTACTTTCCTGACAGGCTCCGCTGGCGCATTGCGCAGCTCGCAGAGACGCGCCGCCGCATAGCCGAGATAGACCGGATTCTAGCCGAGGGCGGCGAATACCCGACAAGCGCGTTCGAGGCGTCGTCGCCCGTCTGCCGCGTCGGCGAGTGGACGGAAGGACGCGGCGGCGCACGCTTTCGCATCCTTGGATCTGCGAATGGACGGGTGCGCGTCGAGGTTTCCGCACATTCCTGCAAAGGGCTTCGGGTACTGACGATGAATCGGTATTGCACCGCGCCGTATGGCGTGGCGACGATCGGAGATGGCGTCGGAACGACGGTGGTGGAAACACCTGGCGATGCGGCATGGATATTCCTCGGAGACGACAATGGCGCGGTCTGGCCGGTCAACGGCGAAAGCCGTCCCTCCCGGCTCCGCATCGGCGCGCTCTATCCGTCGGATTTTGGCCGCATCGTATGGGGCCATGAAAGCAGAAGTGCAGAAAACGGGGAACGAAATGAATAATATGACTGCAAGAATTGTGCTGACTGTTTTTGCGCTTGCCGCAGCGACTGCGCTTTCGGCTTTCGCCGACGAATGCGTCGTATTGAGACCAGGCGAGGTAGAGGTCGTGCTGCCGGCGAAGCCGCTGCCCATCGAGCGGTTCGCGGCGGACGAACTCACGAACTTCCTATCGCGCGTCATTGGCGCTCCCGTGCCCGTTATAGAGGCACGGAGTAACGGCACCGACAGCGTCGACATTCTGCTCGGCCGTGCCGCGGGATTCGACGTTTCGGCCTTCGAGCGCGACGCGTTCAGGACGAAGGTCGAGCGCTCTTCGGACGGCGCGGCGACAATCCGCATCGCCGGGCGCGACGGCAATGCCGATCTCTTCAGGTACGTCTGGAAATACGGCCAGCCAACGCATCATGAGCGTGCGACGCTTTTTGGCGTCTATGCGTTTCTTGAGGACTTCGCCGGCGTCAGGTTCTATTTCCCCGGTGAGCTGGGCACGGTTGCGAACCGCCGAAACGAGGTGAAGGTCCCCGTGCAGGACAAGGTCACCGCGCCGTGGTTCCCCGTGCGCTCCGTGTATTCCTGGAAAGACGGCGAATGGTACGAGCCGATTCCCGAGGGCTGGCACAAGGAATCGGGCAAGGCGTTGAACTGTCTGAGGCTGCGCTTCGAGACCTTTCGCATACCGTGCTGCCACGGGCAGAACAACTTCAAGATCGTCCAGCGCTTCCGCGACACGCACCCTGAATACTGCCAGCTGCGCAAGGACGGGACGCGCTGC
>CACYNF010000114.1 GCA_902775595.1 uncultured bacterium
CAGAGATTCATCCTATGTAATTCCTATCGCGGCGGATTTGCACCGCTCGACTCTAAACAACCCTACTCGACTCTGATGTTTAGCCGCAAAGAACGCAAAAGTCGCAAAGAAAGAACTCCGACGGTTGATCAAAATTGCCTCCGCGCGGGCCCTTGCGCCCGCTTCGCGGCTCGGCTTCGCCCTCGGCCACCCCGACGCCTTCATATCCCCCGGCCAACAGGCCGTCCGCGAAGCGGATGCCTATCAGGGGTGCGCGGGCGCATTCCCGCTACGGCTTACGCTTCGCACGCTTCATCCGTTTCTATCAGGTTTCCAGTCCACAAGTTCTTTGAGCTAAGACATCGCCACAGACTCCATTTCGACATCTTGCCAAATCATTTGGCTTCCCGCCCAAAAATCACTACCCACGCGCGGCCATGCACTGCGAGCATGACCGGGAGGCCGAAGACGATCGGCACGGCGAACGCGCCGAACGTAGAGGAGCCGACGCAAGGAAACGCCACCGCCGCGCAGAGGACGAGCGACCGGACGCACGGCAAGCCCCGCCGGGAACGCCAGGAGGAACATGAGCGCAAGCTGCGCGAGGATCGTAAATTCGTGTCCGCAGATCCACACGCCGAAAATGCCTCCCGCGACGGCGGGAATCGACGAAAGCATCAAGGCGAACGGCCTCGTCCAGCTTTCCGTCGCGCCGACAAGCACCAGGTACATCAGCAGGACGCCGATGGCGACAATCCGCTCGAACTTCCCGCGGCTCTCAACCTCCTCGCGCGTCATGGTCGAATAGAACACGAGGTACTTCTTCGGATCGGGCGGATCCTCCTCTATGCGCCTTACAAGCTCGAGCGTGGAGACGCCCTCGTCCGGGCGTATCACGACGCCCGCGGCGACGCGCTTCTCGATGCGCGGTATGACGCGCGCGCCGAGAACGTGGCGGAACGTCCCGACCGAGGACAGCGGAACCATCGCTCCGCCCGCGCCCGGAAAGCGCAGATCCATCGCGTCCTCCAGGGCGTCGCGCCCTTCGTAGTCGTTCTGCACAATCACCTGTCGCGAGCATCCGTCGATGTTGAAGTCGTTGACGTAGAAGCTCGCGAGCTTTGACTGGAGGGTGGAGAATACGGACGGCACCGACACGCCGAGGGCCTGCGCCTTGTCGCGATCCACCGAAAAGAAGAGCTGCGGCGTATCCGCGGAAAAGGTCGTGACGACGGTCTTCACGTCGCCCATCGCCCTGAACTTCGCCGCATACGCCTCCGCGTCGGCCGACTGCTCGGCTGGATCGATGTCGCCGAGGGCGCAGAGCGACGTCTTGCATCCGCCAGTACCGCCCATGCCCCTTAGGGGAGTGAGCATCATCACGAAGAACTTTGCCTCCGCTATGGACTTGAGACGACGTTCGACGTCCGCGCACACGTCGGCGATGGAAAGCCCCCGGCGCTCCTTCCAGGGCTTGAGAAGTATGCTGACGGCGGCATGGTTCTCGCCAATCTTCGTCGCGGCGGAATTCCCCGCCGCCGTGTAGACGAGCTCAACGCCCGGCGTGCCGGAGAGCGCCTCGTTCAGGCGCGCGACGACTGCGCGCGTCCGCGCAAGCGAAGACCCTTCCGAAAGCTCCACCTCGATCTTTATGATGCCCTTGTCCTCGTCCGGGACGAATCCCTTCGGGATCAGCGGCGCAACGAGCGCGAGAAGTCCCGAGGCGGCAAGGAGAATGCAGCGAAGAACCCTTGCGCGGCGCGACGACAGACGAGGATTCTCGCGCTCGGGCGCGACGTTGAGCATGGCAGAGAACAAGGCGGCGGATGCAGAGACCGTGGCCGCCACGCCCGCGAAGCGGACGAACATCGCGCCGGTCGTGCCGCCGTAGAGCGCAAGCGGCGCGAAGGCCGCGACCGTCAGCGCGGTCATGACGCCTGACGCCCCGCCCGCCGCCGCAACAAGCGAAAGCGCAAACCCCGCGAGAAACGCGAAGGCCGTCATTGCATCGAACGTCCAGCCAGCCGCCCACAGCAGGATTACGCCGCAGAGTTCGGAAACGCACACGACAGCCGCCGCTACGGCCGCTCTGCGGAGTCCGGCGAGAACCGCAAACGCCGCGAGCGCGATAATCCCCGCCAGTGCAAGCAGGAAGAGGAAATGCCCGGCGATGGCGTCGATGAAATCGGCCTGGTCGTGCAGGACATGAAAGGCAACGCCCTTCGGCGCGCGCTTCATCCAGTCTTCGACGGCCCTGCGGCACGCCCTGGACACCTCCCTCGTGTTGGCCTCGGAGTCTGCGTAGGCGCTTGCGAGGAAACAGAGCTTCCCGTCAAGACGCGGCTCCTGCGTGTAGCTCTTGAAGCCGAGTTCGCAGCGGGCGATGTCGCCAAGAGTCACGCGCGCGCCCGTCGCGGGGTCAGTGCGGACGACTATCGCCTCGAATTCCGCAGCCGTCGCAAGGCGGCCCGGCGCGTTGACCTTGTAGGAGAGATACGGCGAGCTCATCGCGTTGCCGACGAACCCGGCCGCCGGCTGGATGTTCTGTCCGGCGACAGCCGCGCGGACATCCGCGACGGATATGCCGAGCGCGTCCATCTTCATCGTGTCGAGCCACACGCGCATCGCGTATTCGTTGTTGCTGCACGAGACCGACGAAACGCCGCGGACGCGCTGGAGCGCGTCCTTTATCTCGTGGTTCACGAAGTTCCCGAGCGAGACGAGGTCCATCTCGCTCCCGTCGGTCGTGAAGAGAAACTGCACCGCATAGTCCGACGAGCATTTTTCTATCGCAAGTCCGACCTGGAGGACTTCGCTCGGAAGCTTAGGCTCGGCGCGCTTGACGGCGTTCTGCACCTTGACAAGGTTCATGTCTGGATCGGTGCCGGGAAGGAACGTCACATACAGCTCGTACGTCCCCGAGTCGCTGCAGCGCGAATCAAAGAAATATACGTTTTCCACCGAATTGATCTGATCCTCGATCGGCGTCGCCACGGTGTCGGCGATGACAGACGGGCTCGCGCCCGAATACGTGGTGGACACCTCGACAATCGTCGGCGCGAGCTCGGGGTAGTCCGAAACCGCCACGAACCTCGCCGCGTAGATGCCGACAAGCGCCGTCGCCAGCGCGATTACCGCCGCGAGGCGGGGCCTTGCCGCAAAAAACCCGCGCACCGACATTCTACTTCTCCGGCGTCACTATGTCGCCTTCCGCGACGCGATGCACCCCGTCCGCGACGACTCTCTCGCCCGGCGCGAGCCCGGAGGCGATCAGCTGCATCCCGCCCTGCATCCTGCCGCGGGCAACGCGCCTCATCCGCGCCGCGCCACCCGCGTCAAGCGCCCACACATACGTACCTCTCGAATCAAGGGCGACGGCATTGGGCGGAACAGCCGCGCATTTGGCGCCACCGACGTTCCTGAGCGTCGCCATCGCAGTCTGACCGGCGAGAAGCCTGCCGGAGGCATTTTCGAAAAGCGCGAATATCCTGACCGAGTCCGTCTGCGGATTGGCCACGTTCTCCACGTACTCCACGCGTCCCGTCGCCACGACCGCTCCGCCCGCGAGCCGGCGAAGCTCCACTGCGCCCCCGGAGGACAGCCGCGCCGGATCGCCGCCGAAATCCGACTCGTAGTCGCAGCTCGAAAGCTCGAACACGGCGCGCACCGGATCGGTCTGCACGAGCTTCACGAGTTCCGCCCCGCCGCGCGTGACGAAATTCCCCTCGGTGAGACGGGTGGAGCCGACCCTTCCCGCAATCGGCGCGGCGATGGTGCAGTGCTTCACGTCGTCGCGTGCCGCCGCAAGATCGGCCTCGGCCGCGGCGAGCAGGGCCGTGTACACCTCGCGCTGCGAGCAGACGCGGTCGTAGTCGTCTCGCGGAACGGCGCGGGTCTTCACCAGCTCTCCGTAGCGGACCGCCTGCATCCCGGCATACTCGAGCCGCGCCTTTGCCTCGGCGACCTTCGCCTCCGCGTTCTTCTCCGCAGCAATGTACTTCACGGGGTCGAGCCGGTACAGGACATCGCCCTTCGCTACCGTCTGCCCGTTCACGAAGCATACCTCGAGGATCTCGCCGGAGACCTGAGGCGTCACCGACACCTCCGACACCGACGCGATCTTCGCCGGACAAGTCCTGGCGCGGAAGTCCACGACCTCCGCCGCCTTCTCCACGGGCAGCGTCACCGCAGCGCCGAGCATTGCCATCCACCGGAATCTCGACATCCGGTTTGACGACCGGCAGAATGAACGACGGATCGACGTCGGTACGCGGCGTTCCCGCAACGGTCAGCGGTATCTTGACCTTGACCTCCGATGCGTCGTGGAGGAACTGAGCATACTTCACCTTTTCCGAGAACGACATCGGAAGCGACGCGATCGGATAGTCGATCAGATGCACGTAAAGGCGGTTCTTCTCCCTGTTGTACGTAAGGATCGTACCTTCAGGCGCGGCGATCCCCTCCGGTGCGGAGCCGCAGCCGTAGATGGACCGCCCGTTGTATTTCATCCACGCGCCGACGCCGGCAAGTCTGTCCTTCGCCCTCGCGTCGAACGCGCCGCGCCCAGTAGGGCCTACGTTGAGTATCGTGTTCCCGCCCTTCGAGACGTTGTCGATGATCATCGTCAGTATCTGGCGGACGTCCTTCCACGTCATTTCATCGCGGCTGTAGCCCCAGCTGCCGGAGAATGTCTGGCAGCTCTCCCAGGCCGGCGCGGGCTTGCCGCCGTGCGTCGGCCATTTCCAGGTCTTCTTCTGCTCCGGCGTAACGACGTCGGCCGGCACACCGTTGCCGAGGCGGTCGTTGACGACGATTCCCGGCTGAAGCTCCCGGGTCATGGACAGCAGCTCCTCGCCTTTCCAGTCCGCCGTATGCTTGAACGTGTCCCACCACGGCGCGCCATGTGTCTTCGTCGTGAAGTCGTACCACAGGATGTCGACCCTGCCGTAGTTCGTCAGAAGCTCGCGCACCTGGCCGTGCATGTAGTCGAGGTATTTCGAGAAGTCTCGCCCCTTGTTGAGTTCGGCAAGTTCTTCCTTCGACTTCCCCTTGCAGCCGGGATACCAGTAGTCCTTCGTGTAGTCCGGGTGATGCCAGTCAAGGAGCGAATAGTAGAACCCGCATCGAATGCCCGCCTCGTGACAGGCGTCGGCGAACTCCTTCACGATATCGCGACCGAACGGAGTGTTCGTCACCTTGTAGTCCGTGAGCTTCGAGTCGAAAAGGCAGAACCCGTCGTGGTGCTTCGTCGTGAGTACGATGTACTTCATTCCGGCGTCTTTCGCCGCCTGCACCCACTCCTTCGCGTCGAACATGTCGGGGTCGAAATTCTCGACGTACCGGGCATACTCGTCGTCGGACACGTTCTCGTAGTTCTTTACCCATTCGTGGCGCGCCGCCAGCGAATACGCGCCGAAATGTATGAACATGCCGAACCTTGCGTCGGTAAACCACTTGATCCGCGCCGCAGTCTCGTCCGGCGTCTCGGCAAACGCCGTTCCCGCGCACATCACGGCAAAAAGAATTTTAAAGCAGCATTTCATATTTTAGTTTTTCCTTTCGGCCTTCTATTCGTCGATTCGCGCACCACCAGTGGCGAGGGAAGAAATATGTCGCACGGCGGAAGCGACGGGTTCTCCATCCGTTCGACGAGCCGCCGGAACGCCGTCTGCGCCATCTGCTCTCGGTTCTGCCGCACCGTCGTAAGCGTCGGCGTCATGAGCGAAGCGATGGAAAGATCTGCGAAGCCCGTCAGCATGATGTCCTCAGGAACCCGAAGTCCCGCCTTTTCGAGAGTCTGCTTGAAGACCGCGGCGATCGCGTCGTTGCAGCATACGAATGCGTCAGGACGCCGCTTCTGACGCTTCAGATAGCGCTTAAGGGCCTTCAGGTCGTCTGCTTCGGCATAGAGGATGTTCCCGCCGCACGACGCCTTCGCGCCTGCCGATCTGAGCTCGGCCTCCGCTCCGGCAATCCGGTTGATAAACGTCATGGGCCGCAGATCCCCGAACAGGAAGTGTATATGCTTCGCACCTACGGACAGAAGATGCCTGACTATGCGTGCGCCGGCCTCTACGTCGTTAACGCCCACGACGTCATACCGGCTTCTTTCCGGGAAAGGCACTATGTCGCAGTCGAGGAGAACGACAGGGATCTTCTTTCTCTCGAACAAGTTCAGTATGCGCGCGTTCACCTCGTCGCCTTCGGACCCAGAGAGAGGCTCGTAGATCACCCCTGCTACATTGCCCCTGATGAAGTCGGCCGCGAAGTCGCGCACCTGGGCGACGCGCCCGAGATGTAATTCGCTCCATATCTCGCGGAACCTGAGATCGTAGCCCTCCTTGCTCGCGAGGCGGTTGATTTCGCTGACGATCGGCTTGAAGAAGTCGGTGATGGACACGCCTGGGACGAGAAGCCCGATCTTGCGCGACGCCCCGTGTTTCGTCACGAAAGTGCCGCAGCCCTGGTAGCGGGTCACAAGTCCGTCGCGCTCCAGCTCGCGCACGACATTTGTCATCATGGACCAGCTTACGCCAAAGCGGCGCGAAAGCGCGACCTCGCTCGGAAAGACGCACGACTCGGAGTAGCACCCCGACAAAATGTCGTTTTTCAGCTGCTCGTACAGCTGCGACGACTTGGATTCAGTCCTCTTCATCATTTTTAGTATTATAGCAAATCGTGCCGAATCGCTCGAGGTCGTGGAAGTTGAGCACGTACGGACTCCACGAGATCGACTCCTCGGTTCCGTCCGTCAGCATGCGATGGCGGCAGAAGTTTATCTGGAACGAATCTTTTGTCTCGCCTATGGTCGCCAGCGGTATCTGCAGCTTTCCGGTCCATTCCGCGTTGCCGACCTTCGCCTCCGATTTGACGCCCTTGACATATCCCTGCCAGTCGTTCGACATTCCGCCGCCCCGCACATAGCGCTGTCCGGCCAGGTTGCCGGCGCTCGTCAGGATGTAGTGAAACACCGTCTTGCCGTCGCCGCTGGGATTCATCACTATTTCGACGGTGTTGTCGCGCCAGCAGTTGGGGTCGCCCGGCTTTGAGTAGGCGCAGGAGCAGAGCGCGGTCTTGGGCTCTGCACACTTGAAGGTGAACTCCAGCGCGTCTGGAGTGCGGCGGGCAATGACGGAAGTGGCGACGGTGGCGACGTTGGTGAATCCCCTCAACCCGCTCGACCGCGCGACAAGGTCGATCGGCCCCGCCGACGCATCGAAGCGCAGGGCCCTGACGGCGCGCGCCTGCGACTCGTACTCCTCGGCGCCTTCGGCCATTAGATCGTGGAACTCGGAGCGCATCAGCGCAATGCGCTTCGCCTCCAGCGAACCGGCACCGACCTTCGCCGTCGCGGTCTTGAGCAGGGAATCCATCTCACGACGGAAATCGGGAGAGTAGATTTCGCCCCAGAGAACGCTGTTGTCCGGGCGCATCGCCTTTGGCCCCACCGGCGTGTCGACGATATTTCCGACGACGCGTCCGGTCCAGCGCTCCTCGAGTTCGGAGAACATGCGCTTCATCTCGTCCTTCGCCGCGCCGAAGAGGTCGGCATAAAGCTCGTCCAGCACCGCGTCAATATCGGTGGAAGCGTCCCACATGACGCGGGAATAGACATAGTAGTTGAGGAAGTTGTAGATCGAGCGGTCGCATTCGCATTCGCAGAACCCGCCGATGATGTCGTCCTTGAGGCCGGCGTAGTACCTGCCCCATGCGTGCGGACCGACGCAGGGAACGCCTTTTATCATCAGCTCGCCGTACTTGCTTGGATACGTCCATATCCACACCTTGTGGCCGATCTTCTTCTTCCACGCCCTGATCTCGCCGTACTGCTGCTCCATTGCGGCGCGGTTCGGCATTGACCACGGACCGTTTTCGGCGACCATTACCCACAGATTCGTCGGCAGTTTGAAGTCCGGCACTCGGCGATACGGACTGTAGGCCATCATCGTGATGTTGCCGGGAATCCCGTCCTTGACGAGACGGTTGCCGATTTCGGCCGCAGCGCCCCACACCGTTTCTGACGCATAGCCAGAGGCACCCGCCGCGCTTGCTCTGCCGTAGGCGGCCTGGCATTGCCTGCAGAAGCATCCCTGAAACGCATCTTCCGGCATGATGTCAACCCACTTGCCGTACCTGCAGTTCTTGCCCCAGCCCTTCAGTCCGCGCGACGATGCCGGCTGGCCCGTGAGATATGCCTTCACGTCCTGGTAAAGCTCTTCGCGGAAGCCGGGATTCGACCAGCAGTACTGCGAGGCCGCGAACTGCTTCATGTCAAGCCTCACCGTGCCGTCCTTCTTCATCGCAAGATATTCGGGATGAGTCTTGCCGAAACGCTCCACGAAATGGAAATCGCGCGAGCCGTGGCAGCAGGGAATGGACGTCGATGCGAAGCGCAGACGCAGCCAGTAGGCGGTCTTGGGGTCGGTTCCGCCGCAGGCGTTTACATGCCACTTGCCGTCGCCGCCGAAGTACGGATCGCGAAGCAGAAAATCGGGCGTCACCCTGCGAATGCCGTCCGGCACCTCGACGCTGTTCCGTCTCGGCACGATCGTTCCAAGCTCGTCGTCCGGGAAGTAGAACCTGACGCCGGCATAGCGCTCGAGAAAGTCGTATACGCCATGCAGGGTCGCGCGGTCGTGCCCGAGCAGCATGGAGTATGACTGCCGCGCGGAAATGACATTGGAAAGCCGGAACCGTGCATCGTCACGCCCTGCTATGTACACACGGTCCCCATCCGCCTTTATGACAAAAGTGTCGGTCGGCGAACCGTCGAGGTCGACGCCCGCCGCCCTCGAAAGCGCGTTCTCGCCGAGAACGATCGACATCGGTATTGCCAGCGTAACATTATCATCCGCGGCATCAGAAAGCTTGATGGCGAAAGGAGGGAAGGAGTCGAAACGCTGCGGCTTGGGAAGATGCTCGTTTCCCAGCGTGAAGAATCCGTGGTAAGCCGACACGAACAGATTCTGGCCGGAGATATGAGCCAGATGATCGAAAGGAGGCCGATGCGGTTCCACCTTCGCCGCCAGACGATTACAGACGAGCTGTGTAGAATGGGGGACAGTCCTCCTGGCGGCTAAGAGTCTGGCAGTGCGATAGGACGCGGAACGAAGTGGAGCGTGTCCGAGGAGGCGGGCTGGCGCCGTGGGGGCGGCTGGGCTCCGGAACGGAATACTGCGGAGCCCGTCTGGGCGGTGCAACTATAGGATCCTTGGTTACAAGAATTTCAAATTTCTATATCTCTCCAGAATGCCAGCTGTGTCGTTCTCAGCCGATTTCGTTCCAGTGTATGGAATATAAACTGCAAGCAGATAGTTGACATTATACAGACCAAGTGAAATCACGATGTCTTTGTCGTGATTCAGTAGGAAGTAATAATCGTTCTGCATGCCAGCGACGGCATAGCGCTCCTTCAAGTAGCTCGTGAATTTTGTCAAATATGATGTCGAGACTAAAACCCCAATGCTTTCGCAAACGTCGTTGGAGAATATAGCAAAAATCACTTCTGCGTAGGTATTATAATTCTTATAGGCATAGAGGGTTTCTCCTTTATCAGAAGTGCTTTCCGTGTAGCCCGAGCCAAGAATTTCTATCATAGCAGATTTGGAAGCGTTTACAATCGGATCAAGTTCAGGATACAATGATTATTGTGGCATAATCGTGACCGGAATCGTAGCGGCACCATTGCTGGATGATGCCACTATATCGGTTTCTCCGACTTTGTTTCCTGTAACCAGACCACTAGCATCGACTTCTGCGTAAAATTCGTCTTTGGAGGAATATGTTACGCCTTCAGCGGGTTCTGCTGTAAGTTGTTTTGTGCCACCTGAATATAACAACACTTCAGATGGCTCTACGGTCAATGCCGTAGACTGCTTCTGACACGCAATGGCAACGATTGCCAAGAGAAAAATAGTCGCAAGTCTGATAGTTTTCATACGATGAAGGATAAGGTCATTACTTCTGGACATTGCGCTTGATGTACACAACAACTTCAACTTGTGTCTCAGGATGAGCATCAGGGGAGACTCTTGTCACTCGGACTTCGTAAATGTCACCCCAGCCCATATCAAGATATTCGCTGATTTCTTTGTTTGAATCGCTCGGAATATACCCGAGCTTTAAGTCCTTGTAGTAGATAGCAACGGCGTAAGGGTCGAAGTGGTTGTCCTTTTCCCTGACTAGGTCGAGATTAGTGCCGATTTTGAGGTGTTCGAAAGCCTCACAGCCATCCCAATAGGTGTATCCAGCAATGTGGAAATTGTCGAGATGTATCTTCATCTCCTGTCTGTTTAAATTTCTCATAATACTGAGTATTATTAGTTTTACAGTGCAAAGATGAAACGATTGTGTGCCAAATCGTTGCACAAGCCTAAGATATTTATTTATGACATTCCACTGCCTAAGATGGTGCTTGGGTATGACATCGGCTAGCCATTGAAGCCCAAGAACCTTGACTGCTCCTCCTATGGCAAGCAGGGCTATTAACTTGCGAAGACAGGTCAAACCCTCTAAGAAGGTAACAAATGTTACCGATTTCTCTCAAGAAATCACTTACCTTTGCAGATGTAAAAAATATTCAGATCATGGATAGAAAGATTGAAAATAAGACCGTCCTCGTCCCTGCGGAGCTCATCGACTATGCATCAGATGGAATTGTGAGCAAGGAATTCGTCAAAAACAATGGTGGAGGAATAACTCTCTTTGCCTTTGATGCCGGACAGCGCCTTAGCGAGCATACGGCCCCGTTCGACGCTGTCGTGCAGGTGTTAGATGGAACGGCCGAGGTAATCATCGATGGCCAGCCGTTTGAAGTATCATCCGGTAACATGATTATTATGCCCGCAGGACATCCTCATGCCGTACATGCAAACGTCCGTTTCAAGATGATGCTCACGATGATCCGCGGCTGATGGACAAGAATTTGGCAAATATCCTTTTGTCCTGCAAGCTTTTCGAAGGGTTTACTGCAGAGGAGCTTGATGCGGTCTTGCACGATACCGGTTACTCTGTCGTTCATTTGCCCTCCGGCGAAGTCTATGCTCTCGAAGGAACAGCTTGCAGGAATGCAGACATAGTTTTGAAGGGGAAACTCAAGGCGTTGATGTCAGGGGCTTCAGGTAAGGAGGCAGTCATGGATGTGCGTGGACCTGGCGATTTCATGGCTCCGGCCTTCATATTCTCTCATCGCAACAACCTCCCCGTAAGCATACACGCGGAGAGTGAAGTGGAACTATTCCGTCTTTCGCTTCCAGAATTCGAGGCTCTCCTAAAAAAAGACTGCAGGGTCAATTTCAATTTCCTAAGGCATATTTCGGACATAGCGGTCTTTTTGGCCGAAAAGGTACGGCTGCTTTCCCTAAGCAGGGTTCGTGACAAAGTGGAATTCCTTCTTACAAAGGAATATAGAACCCAGCAAAGCAGCACACTTATCCTGAAGGCTTCACGCCAGCAGATTGCCGATTCGTTCGGCATTCAGAAGTTCTCCCTCATCCGCTGTCTGAATGAAGTTCAGAAAGAGGGTCTTATCCTGGTGAAAGGAAAAGAAATAACGCTGCTCAAACCAGAATACTTTAAATAAGTCAATATGAAAAAGATAGTTGATTTAGGCAAGACCGTTTATGAACTTACGTCTCAGTATCCTGAGATAATTGAGCTTATGCTCTCTCTCGGATTCAAAGAAATCACCAAGCCCAGCATGCTCACATCAGTTGGCCGCATCGTGACAATCCCCAAAGGCGCCAAGATGAAGAAAATTCCAATGACCGATATCGTAAAGGCTTTCAGTGAAGCCGGATTTTCCGTGACAGGCGTACCTGAGGCTGATGCTGTTATGCAGTCTGCAAAGCTGGATGAAGCACCTAGAGCAATGACTCGCACCGAACAGCTTAAAGACTACCTACGCCGACTGAACAAAGGCGAGGACCTGGAAGCTATACGGGAGGAATTCCGTCAAAACTTTGCCGATGTAGAGGCTGCCGAGATTATGCGTGCCGAGCAGGAACTCCTGAAGGAAGGGACGCCCCTTCATGAAGTACAGAAGCTTTGCGACGTTCATTCAGCCCTGTTCCACGGCACTACCCGTGAGGAACAGATTGCTGCTGCCGAGGCCGAAGTGGAAGCATCCCTGAACCGAAAAGGAATGGCTCGTATAGGCGCCGACAATCTATCCGCTGCTGCTGAACTGATCGACATAGAAGGTCATCCTCTCCAGACCTTTGCCCGTGAAAATGAGGCGCTTGCTCAGCTGCTTCAAGAGGCAAAGGATGACTTGATGTCGGCTAACAGGCCAGTTGAGCTCTTGAAGAAGATTCGCGAAATCGCCATCCACTACACAAAGAAAGGAGACCTTCTGTACCCCAATCTGAAGGTCAGATATGACATTACAGGACCATCCGAGGTTATGTGGACGGTGGATGACGAAATCCGTGATGAACTTGGTGCCCTCATCAAAGACACTGAATTGGGCGACGAGTGGCTCATCCGTGCTGCAAAAGTTGTTGCACGCGCCGAGGAAATGATCTACAAAGAAACAAATATACTTTTCCCAATTTGCGCCGTGAATTTCACGAAGGAAGAGTGGTACGGCATTTACCGGGATTCCAAGCCTTATGCAGTGTGTCTTGGCGTTGAGAAGACCACCTGGCCGGAAGCGGAGACCGCTCTTGTCGGGGCTGCATCCATTCCTGAATCGAACGCTAATCCTGGCGAAGTTGTGCTGCCGGGCGGCCACATGACCATAGAGCAGCTCCGTGCCCTGCTGAATACCATTCCTATGGAAATAACCTTCGTTGACGCCGATAACATCAACCGCTTCTTCAACGAGGGAGAGAAAGTATTTCAACGTCCCGGAATGGCCATCGACCGAGAGGTCTTCTCCTGTCATCCGCCCAAAATTGAAGGCATGGTCAGAGGCATCATCGGTGAGTTCCGAGCTGGCACACGTGACAGCGTTCCAGTATGGATGGAAAAGAACGGACGTACTATCCTTGTAACCTATATGGCAGTCCGTGACAATGCCGGCAAGTACCTCGGCACCGTCGAACTGGTTCAGGATATGGAATTTGCAAAAGAATATTTTAACGAGAATAGACAATA
>CACYNF010000115.1 GCA_902775595.1 uncultured bacterium
GTGATACTGTATTCCGTATTGGCGCCGAATGTGGATCGCCTCGCGCAGCATTTCCGACGTCACCTCGCTCCTGACGAGACGGTAGTAATACGAGTAGTAGCCCTCGATCTGCTCGTCCGTCGCAAGGGACCTTTTCAACATGACGTTGGTGAACTCCTGGAGTATCTGAAGCGAAATCACCCCGTCGTGGTTCACTTCAAGCGCATGCCGCAGCAGACCGAGCGCGATTTCCCTTTTGCGCGGATCCTGCCTGCTTGCGGCATAGACAAGGACATTCGTGTCAAAGAACCTCATTTGTCGCACTCCATCGACCGCTCGGCGGCATCAACGCGGCTATACTTGTATCCAGGCTCCATCTCGATAGAGTTCGCCATCGCAAAAGAATAGAACTCGTCAGCAAGGGACTTGCGCTCAAGACGAATCTCGCAATCCTTCGCAGTCAGCAAATCGCGAATATACTGGTTGAGACTTGTCCCCTGCTCTTCAGCCCAACACCGAACATTCTGGATGACATCGGGCGGCGCTGCCAAAGTTATATTCATTCTTCCTCCTTATGTGCGCACTTATTTTAGCATATATGCGCACAAACACTCAACAGAAAAATTATAACTCACCAAAATTATCAAGTTTAGCGCAAACTAGCAACTTCAAATAGGGTCTCTCCCCAATGCATCACCGCTAAAGCCGCTCAAGCAGCGGGGCGATGAACGATTCCGACACTTGCATACCAAGCGGAATCGTCGGCTTGTTGGCTCCGTGGAAGTCGCTTCCAGCGCTCTTGAGAAGGCCAATGGAATCGGCTATGCGCGTGAAGGCGACATTCTCCTCGACGGAATTCGCGCGGTAGAGCGCCTCGAGCCCGTCAAGCCCCGCTTCTTTAAGCCGCGCAAGCTCGCGCTCTGCCGCCGCATAGTCGGGTCCCGTCGTCTTCCACTCGCGCCGCCAATACTTCGGATGCGCCATCACGCAGAGCCCGCCAGCCGCGTGGACGATGCGAAACGACTCTTCCTGCGACGGATGATAGCGCTCCTCGTAGCACCGCGTGCCGGACGGCGAATCGGGGAGAAGGTACTTTGCAAACGCCTCACCTATATCCGACGCGTAGCCGTTGTCGACGAGCCACCGCGCGAAATGTGGACGCGCGAGGACATCGCCGTGGGCATAGTCGTAGACCGGCCGAACGCCCTTCGAAACATCGACCATCTCGATGCCGAAGCGTCGGAAGTTGCCGACTATGCGCTCGTTTCTCGCGTTGCGTCCGTCGAGGATGCTCTTGAGGAACGCCTTGAGCGATTCGTTCGCCGGGTCGATGCCGAGCGCAAGAAGATGGAACTTGTCGAAACCGTCTCCTGGCTCTATCGAAAGTTCCACGCCGGCGACTTTCTTCAGCCCAGTCTCCGCGCCAAGGAACTCGTCGATCCCGTCGCAGTTGTCGTGGTCGGTAAGCGCGATCGCGGCAAATCCGCCGCGCGCCGCATCCGCCGCAATGTCGCGCGGCGCAAACGTGCCGTCACTTGCCGTAGAATGGACGTGGAAGTCAACAATCATTTTAAGATATTCAGTTTTTTTAACGCAGAGACGCAGAGGCGCAGAGATGTCTTTTAAGATTTTTCTACACGTTCTACATGTTCTACACGGCTAAATACTTGCGCTTTGTGGGTTATGCGGTGCAATTGCGCCAGAGAGACGGCCAACCCAATTGTCGAGCATTTCCTTTGTCCGACATTCGACGAGAAGGCGGAGATACGGCTCGGTGTTGGACTTGCGAACGGAAATCCAGCCGTCGCGGTATTCAAGGCGATAGCCGTCGATCTCGCTTCGCCCAGTTTCCTCTCCAAGCGACTTGGCTACAGCGAGCACACGCTCAATGGCCGCTTCTTTATTATCAACTTTGAAGTTGATTTCGCCGGAGTTGGCGTAGCGCGACACTATTGGCTTCATCATCTCCGAGAATGTCTTCCCCGCTTGCTTCGCCTTTGCGATCTCGCCGAGGATGCGCGTCGCCGCAAGAAGACCAGAGTCGCATCCGAAGAACTCGGAGAAGTAGTAGTGGCCTGCAAGCTCGCCGCCGCAGAGTGCGCCTATTTCGCGCAGGATCGGCTTTGCGAAAGCGTGGCCAACCGGAACCATCACCGGCTTGAAGCCGTCCTCGCGCAGCGTCTCTATCGCGCCGCGCGATGTCCTTACATCATGAATTATCTTGGCCTTCCCCAACTCTTCACTCTTAACTCTCAACTCTTCACTTCCCATCGTGGCCCTCGCCACAATGGGAATGAGGTAGTCTGGCTGGACAAATTCACCGCGCTCGTCGACGAACATCGCGCGGTCTGCGTCGCCGTCGAATATGACGCCGCAGTCAAGCCCCTTCTCGCGCACGACCTTGGCAATCTGCTCGCGCGCCTCGGCCTTGAGCGGATTAGGCGAGTGGGCGGGGAACGTCCCGTCTGGAGTGCCGTTGAGCAGCACAGCATCCGGGAACATCTCGCGTACGAAAAGCGAGGACATTCCGTTCGAGCAGTCCACGGCGAACTTTAGCCCCGAAAGCGCTGCGGTGCTGACACGGCCTTTTTGCCAGGCGATGTAGCGCGAAAGTGCATCGGGAAGATCCTTCACCGAAGGCCGTCGACCGTCGGCCGTCGACTGCATTTCGCCGACCAGTCGCTCGACTTCGTTGAGACCGTTCGCGTAGCCGACGGGGAGCGCTGTCGCCTTTGAAACTTTTAATCCGTTGTCCGTCGGCGGATTGTGCGAGGCGGTGATCATCACGCTGCCGTCGAAGCCGTCTGCGGCGGTGAAGTAGTAGACCATCGGCGTCGTGCAAAGCCCCAAGTCGCTCACTTCCGCGCCAGACTCGGAAAGCCCCTTCACGAGCGCATCGTGAACTGCGTCGCTCGTCGTGCGGCAGTCGCGCCCCACGAGCCAGCGTTTTCCCTTGACTACTTTCGGCAGGGCAAGCCCCACCTTGTAGACTGTATCGAGGTCGAAGTCGACACCAAAGGTGCCGCGCATGTCGTATGCTTTGAAGAATCCCATAACGGGATAATTATAGCATAATCCACACTAATGCGACTTGGAGTTTCACGATTTTGGGGGGAATGCGCCGCGGAGGATTAACCACGAAATACACGAAACACATCCGCCTTCGCTAAAACTACGGCGGACAGGCGAAAAACGGGCCTATCGTGGGGCCTGTCCCCGGCTGTTCCGAGCGGAATCAGCCCAGCAAAGCCTTGAAGCGCTGATCCCATGTATCCCAGTCATCTCGTTCATCCGCCACTGGCGTGGGCTCTTGGACTGGCGCCCCTGGCGTTTCTTGCCGAGGCGGCGGATCCGCGTCGAGACTGATGCCCCGCTGCCTAAGGTTCGCTACGAGCCGTTCGTATCGCAGGTTCGCGGCTTCAAGCTCCTTGCGTGCGTTCGCAAGATCTGCTGACAACGCCCGCACCATCTCCACATACTCCCGGCCGCCAGATTCCACGAGATCATTCGCCATCGCCTCCGCATCCACCGACACCATGACCTGGTTCTGGGCGTCGTTCAGAACCGACTTGAACTCGGCGACCGCGCTTCTTCTGCCCATGCGGCTGACGAGCGACACGGGCATTCCAGATTGGTTCCAGTTGAATTTCACAATATCGCGCTCTCCCTTCCGGGCCATGCGTTCTCGACCTCATACACCTCGGCCATCCCGCCCTTTCCAGGCAGCCGCACGATCAAATGGATCAAATGGGGAGACACCCCTCTGGTGAAATGGGGAGACACCCCTCTGGTGTTGCTCTTTTTTTCGCCCATTCCGATGTTTTCTTTCACATTCCTCATTTCAAGGTGGTGCGTGTATTATAGCGAAACTGCCACGCTGAAATCAAGTACGCAGCAAATGCGCCGCGACTATTAGGCTTCTCACCCGAAGACGTAGTTGGCTCAGCAAAACCGACACAAGGGAATCAAGCGCGGTTTCGGGTGTCAGGCCCCGTCAGCTCCTGATAGCGCAAAGCTATATAGTGGCGGATGTCGCTCGCATATGGAATCGGCTCGCGCATCCATTCGTACTCGTCGTAGTATATTGCTTCATCCGAAGGCGAACATTTGACAAGATAGCAAGACTCGTCTTCATATGCAATTGCAAAATAACTGTCAGCCGGGCGTCCCTTGAAGCCGACCGACACGCCCGTTCGCAGATCATGGCTGTTAAAAACCGTCTTCTTCCCGAGGCGAATCGAATTGTAGCGACTGGTGATTGATCGAACCATCGGCGCGATCTCCGCCTTTAATGCCACCGTCCGGCGACAGCGCCTCCCGTGCTTCTCGATGATCTCGTCAACCATCTGAAGCGACTCGGCCTTCAACCCGAAGTCGACACCCCGCGACAACAGCGAATTGAACTCCCGATTTCTCAGAATACGTCGCACAATGAAAAAACCAGCGACGGGCAAGATTACTGCCGCCAAGAGTGCAAAGCCCAATGCAGAACCGCGCAGACACATCCTCACCACAATCACAATGCCATTTACCAACAATCCCAGCGCCGCAAGCAACAAGGCAAGGAATGAAAAGAACAAAACACAGCGCAAGACATCCATGTCCATTCGCCAACACCATCTCTGCTTTCTTCTTTTCATCTGCTAAGTTCCGCTGGGCCTGTCACTGAAGGTGTCTTTCATTGCTCGGCAAAATTCAACGCAAACCAAGCCATCACCATACAAGCCGTGTAGAAAAGAATCTTTGCACCAAGCCCGCGAAACGCGTCATGCTCGCACCATAGCGACGCGATAATCAATATTCCCGCCGAGACAATGGGGCCAGGATAGAACTGCGCCGGAACGATGTAATCCAACGGCTGACCACACCCGCAAACCGCCCAGTGCTCTGGACGCCACGCGACAAATGCCGCACAGATGATGGCAATGGGCAGCAACAGACATGCAGCAACTATAGGCCACACCTTCCTTCGTCCATTAAACGCCAACTTGAACCCCTGCCGCGAACATACCGCTATCGCATAAGCCAACGCCATTCTCCAAAACGACAGTTCATCTGCAAACAGAAGGCCGACAATGAAAAAAGGCATGGCGCAGACAGCAATCAAGCCCAAAAGGCAACGAGCCCGATTCCACAAGCTTTCGCGCATTTTCCTCATGCGTCGTATTATATCACAAATTCCAAAGAAGCTATAGACGAGGTCTTGGGGCGCACGCTGGCGTTCGATCTAAAGCGTAGCAATGCCATCCTAAAGACAGACCTGCTGCCGAAGCAGTAGACTCCGGCGCGCGCCTCGCGATGCCCGCCGAGCCTTGCCGCCACGACGGGCCAAAGAAGCGCAACAAGTGTAGTGGCCCAAGGTAGTCCCAAGGGAGACACCCCACAGGCAGCGCCTATTTTCATTCTCTTTCCGCTCCATTCTCTCACTTTTCCCCTGCGCATCGTCTCTTTTCTTCCGCATTCCGCCTATGCCGCCCTTTCGTCCCTCTTCGCCAGCCGCCAGCCATGCGACGAAAAGCCGATGCTCCCCACGGCGTGCGCCGCTGTCCGCGCCGCGGGGAACTTGTCGCCGAGCCCACATATCCACTTCCGCACGAACGCCTCGCTGCCGAAGATCTTCCCCGCCCCGACCTGCGCCACTCTCGCAGCAACGCTCCACTCGGGGAGACACCCCGCGAAGCCTTCCGTTTCTTCGGGTTCTGCGCCCCAAACCCAGCGATAGTCCTTCGCCTGCGACACAATCCCGGCACGCACGGGGTTCATCATGATGTACCGGCGGCAGTACTCAAGGTATCGGCCACCCTCGACCATAGTCGACTTGAACACCCCGCTCCAGATGCTGCCGCTGTAGTCGTACTCGCGGTTGTACCATATCGCGTAGAGCTCCTTCATCGTCTTCATGAACTCGCTTATGTCGTTCATGCGTGCGCGGTAGCGGCCGAGCTCGGACTCGAGCGTCGCATCAAAGCCAGCGGCTGAGAGCTCCCTCCAGCGCTCAGCAAGGGACTCGGCCGCCTTTGCTCCTTTTAGGACGCCAACTCGCCGGACAACCTCTTCTTGCGAAACAGGATCGCCGGTCCGCGTCACTTTGCAGAGTATGTGGTAGTGGTTGTCCATCACGGCGAACGCGACGAGCTTGACCCCGCTGAACTCGGCCGCCTTCCGCGCGAGCTCCGCAAGGCGGTCTTTCGCCGCCGATTTCCTGAACAGGAACTGTTTGTTGCTGGCGCGGGAAACGAGGTGATAGTACGCCGTCCCCTCGCCAATGCTCTTGACTCTTGCTGTTCTTGCCATTTGGTGGCCCTCCGATTGCAGTTTCCGAACGCGCACGGCCACGCGGCCATGCGTTCGGCAATCCGGAATGGGCCATGCCGGGCCAGTCCGCGCGCGTTGTGCACCGCCTTTCAGCGGGCTGCGGGCCAGCCGGCCCTCGCGCGACGCGGTGTCTGCGGTTCCGCCGATCAACACCCTCGGCACGATGACCAAGGACTACTGGCGTTTCAACCCGCAGACCATCTACGGTTCCCCCTTGTATCCGTCCGCCGACGGTGTTCAATTCCGAGGAACGGAAGGATTATCGCATAATGGCCGAGAAAAGGCAAGGGGGAAATCTGGAGAAAGTGCGATAAGCGGCGACAATTGGTGAAATCGGCACTGAAAAGCAAAACGAAAATGGGGTGTCTCCCCAATGTCCCAATGTCCCCATCAATGTCCATACCAACCTCATGTCAATAATGAAAGTCACTCCTCGTACCAATACACATATTTGCCAAGTCTTTTCCAGCTCCAATCGCCAGACGCATCCCACACCGCCGGGAACTTGTCTGTGCCGAGATAGTCGTCGCCTAACGCGACAACAAGCCCCATGTGCATGAACCCGCCCGACACCTGAATCACAAGACATTTGCTGCCGGATTCCTTCACCACATACTGAGGATCCAATTCCGACAGCTCCCGCCATATGCAACCCACGTCATTCGATCTCCCATTTTCTGTCGAAGAATCGCCTTGCCGCAATCGCATGCCCGTAAATGACATGCCCTCGTCAAACGGCAAGCGCGAAGCAATCTTCTTGCATTTTTCATAAAAGGCATCCGCACCCCCGTAGCCTTCCAAAGCAACAAATGTCTTCTCGACACGTTGGCCATGCAAAACATGCGACCGATACACAAAATAGCCGGCGTAAGCTACAAAAGCCACGACCACAATGACCACTGCTAAGGCCAATGTCGACGCAACACACAAAATTGGCCTACGACGGACCAGTCGGCCCGCTTTGCCAAGCAGACTCTCCCGAACTTCGCTCATTAGTTTCTTGAACCCGCGGTACAGATGTCCACGCGGCCTGTCGGCGTCAGATAATAGGTGTCGGGGCGAGGAACGGGGATGTCGTCGCGTGACGAATCGACGCTTCGGAACATCAGGCGCGGACGCGCCCACTTGCGCTTCAGGGTCTGGGAGACGCCGTTCCTGAAGACAACCACCGCGCCCTTCTCGCAGAAGTCGCCACAAGCACCGCCCCACGCCTTCTTCGGACAAATCAGATTCAGCCGCGCGTCAGTACCTGGCGGATTCAGCAGTTCGCGCGGATCGACGTTCGCCGTGACGAGGATGGGGAATCTGTCGTCGTCCGGCGGATTTACCGCCACGCACCAGAAATCTGCATAGCCGATGTCGAGCCCCGCCTTCTCCATGAGCGCACGAACAAACTGTGTCGAATTCGTGCAGACCGCCGGATTGATCCATTCCGCGCCCGACTTGCCTGCCCCTTCATTCTCGGCCATCATCTTCGACAACTCTCTTGCACGGAAGGACATGGCGTGAAGCCGGGCCAGTCGCGTGTAGTTGCGGGTTTGATAATCCAAGACAAAGCAGCCGCCGATGCTGCCGAGAAAGACTAAAAGCATGCCAAGCGCGCAGCCGACAGGTCCCGGCGAATCGTCGCCAGACATCGTATTGAACCATCTGGACGCAGAGGGGCTCCAAAGCAAGGCAATGGGAGCGACCAGCAGAAGTGCAATCACACCTGCAATAACAGCGCCCTCAAGCGACGTCAGTGACACAATCGCGCCCAGCAAAAAGAGCGAAAAGACGACCGTGTTCGGAACGAGGAACCATCCGCTCCGTCCGCGCCGCAGCGACAAAACCATTCCAAGCGACAGCAGAAGCGGAAACGAGCCGCACAGAACCAATGGCCAGACTTCGCCCTCTTGGTCTATCCCGAAAACCTGCGCTACGATCAGCACGATGATCCACACGACCGACAGCGCGACATATGTCCACCCGAGGGCTTCGACAATCTTGACTGGCAGCGGCTTT
>CACYNF010000116.1 GCA_902775595.1 uncultured bacterium
GAGGTTCCCGTGGAGAAGATCGTCGAGAAGGTTGTCGTCGACGAGACGCGCGTCAAGGAGCTCGAGGAGATGCTCGCGGCGGCGACACGCGTCGCCGGGGAAAACGAGAAGGCCGTCAAGGACGCGAAGGCGGTCGAGGAGAAGCTGCGCGAGCAGGTGAGCGCGCTTGAGGACGAGCTGCGCCGTCTGCCGCAGACGGCGAGCGAAGTCGCCGACATACAGGCGGCCATGTATTCCGTCATGACTGCCGAGGCCGAGGAGCTCGCCGCGCTGATGGAGGCCGAGAAGAAGGAGGCCGACGATTTCCGCCGCCGCCACGAGGAGCGCGCCGACAGGCTTCTCGAGCGCAGGCGCATGCTTCTCAAGCGCGCGGGGTCGAATATCGAGGACATGACGCGTCGGGCGCTCGTCGAGCGTCCGGAGGATCCGCGCATGGCGCGGATGCGCAAGGAGTACGACGCGTTCCGCCAGCACGCGGAGAAGACTGCGCTCGAGTCCGAGAGGAAGATACGCGAGCTTTCCGAGCAGCTGAGGACGAGCAGGGCCGAAACCGCGCGCGCGGCCGAGGGCATGCGCGACATCACGCAGCTCCGCGCCGAGATCGAGGACCTGAAGCTCCGCCTCCAGCAGCGCGAAAAGGAGCTTCTGGAGTCTAAGCAGACGACCGAGAATCTGCGCCAGCACCAGGCGGCGAGCCAGCAGGCGCTTATGGCGCGGCTCGCTTCGCTCGAGTCTCCGTCGATAGGAACCTCCTCCACCCTCTCCACAAACCAGAGCAGGGAGGCGAAGCTCGTGAAGCTCCCCTCCTGGATGCGTTTAGGGAAATGACGGCTCCTGTCCTATCGCTTCTCGCGGTCCTTTCTATATGGGACTATCCGGCGCGTCAGCCGCAGCACGAGCTGCTGCGCGCGGAGTTCGTGCAGGCCGTCCGCGCCGGCGACACGAAGAAGATGGAGGAGTCGTCCAGAAAGGGGACCGAGCTTCTTCCTGACGATCCGACGTGGGCCTACAACCTTGCGTGTTCGCTTGCGTACCGCAAGAACCCGGACGAGGCGCTTGACCAGCTCGAGAAGGCGATTGACCTCGGGTTCCGCGACGCTGATGCGATCGCCGCCGACTCGGACCTGCGGCGCGTGTCTTCGCAGCGCAGGTTCAAGGAGCTCGTCGAATACGCCAAGGAGAGCGCCGGCCGTCCGATAATGATAGGGCCGCTCGCCGTCGCCGACGCGACGGGCGTGGTCGGCGGGTCGCTTGCGCTCGGGGAGCAGAACATGCTCTGGGACTTTGACGTCGGCTGCTTTGTGGCGAAGATGGCTCTTGCGCCCGGCGTCGCAGACGGCAATTCGGGGGACCTCTACATGAACCGCGACGGCGGGCATTCGCGCCTCGTGGTGACGAACTTCCCGGGGATCACCGAGGTCAAGCTCGACAAGACAGGCCGCGAGAGACGGCTCGATCTCGACTTCCCCAACATCAGGTTCCCGCGCCCCGTGTTCGGCAACTGCAGCCGAGCGTACCTTCACGACGTCTACTGGCGCTCCATACCGCGCGCGATGATGACAAGCGACACTCGCAACCTGCGGACGATGTCATCGTTCTACATGGACAACCAGATATGGGTGTTTCCCGCGAACGCCGACTTCCCGCCCGTGGGCACGAACGGCGACGTGTTTGCGTCCGTCGCGCCCTACTGGCTAGTCACCCAGGGGCGGAGCTGGAGCGACCAGTACTACCTCCGCGCCGCGCTTGAGGCGAGCCGTTCGCTCGACCAGGCCGTCAAGCGCGAGATAGTGGAGAGGCGGCTTCTCGCGCCTACGGTGATGACGTTGCTGAGAAAATCGCTCAAGGGCGTGAAGGGCGAGGACGACTATCTCACCGACAAGGCGCATCCGACATGCCTTCCGCCGAACGGGCTCGACCTTGCGCGGCTGAAGAAGCTCGCTGCCGACATGCGCGCTACTGCGATTCCGCCGGTAGTCCGCATAACGCGTTTCGGCGCGCCCGTCGAGAAGAAGCCGGACGTCCCGGAGCTTACCTACCTCACTCCGTTCGCCGCGGCGTTTGTCCTCCGTGCCCCCGATGCGGAGCGAACGTTCGCATTCGCGGTGGAGGGCGCGGGCGAGATCGCCTACCGCATCGTGCACGATCCCCTCGGGGCGGCGAAGATCAAGGAGCAGAAGGGCCCCGCGGCGCTTGTCTCCATAGACCGCGAGAAGCTCAAGGGCACTGCGCGCGTCGATATCGCGGCGTTCGGGCGCAACCCAGGCACCGGCTGGGGAGCCCCGACGTACATCTCGTTTTCCGTCATCGACAAGGACGCGCCGTATTACGACCCGGCGCTCGTTCCGCGCATAGAGGCGAAATGAAGTTCGTCCTCGCTCCTCTTGCAGGGTTCACCGACGCGCCGTTCCGCCGGCTGTGCGCCGAGGGCGGCGCAGATCTCGCGTACACCGAGATGGTTTCCGCAGCGGGGCTCGCGCACGGCTCGTCGCCGACGCGCCATCTGATGGAGACGATGCCTGGCGAGGGGCCTGTCGCGTGCCAGCTCTTCGGCGCACGCGAGTCCGATCTTGCGTTCGCCGCGCGCGAGGCGACGGCGTGCCGTGCGGACGATGGCTCGCCGCGCTTCGTGGAGATCAACCTCAACGCCGGCTGTCCGATGGCGAAGGTGACGCGCGAAGGCGCGGGCGCGAAGCTTGCGGAGGATCCGGAGAGGGTATACCGGCTTCTCAAGGCGATGGTCGAGAATACTGATCTCCCTGTGACGCTGAAGACGCGGCTTGGGCCGCATCCGCGACGCAGGACTGTGTTCGAGCTTCTTGACGCGGCTGAGCGCGCGGGCGCGAAGGGGTTCATTCTCCACGCACGCTACACTTCGCAGATGCACGGAGGCGAGGTTCATCTCGACGAGCTCGCCGAAGTCGTCAGGCGTGCGAAGATTCCCGTAACTGGCAACGGAAGCGTTGTCGATGCGAAGAGCGCGGCGGCGATGGCGGCGACTGGCGTTGACGCGATCATGGTTGGCCGCGCGTCGCTTGCCGCGCCGGCGATTTTCGCCGCGCTGAAGTCTGGCGGCGACGTGCGACGTGCGGCCTGCTGCGAGCGGAATGACGTCGTGCGGAGGCATCTTGGCTATTTGCTGGAGTTCCGCAGGCAGCTCGCCGAGCGCTTCCCCCGCGACCACATTCCTTCCGAGGACGCGTTTGCGTCGGTGAAGATGCATGTCCACCTTTTCCGATATTTCAACGGCCGTCCTGGCGCCGCTGCTCTTCGCGCCCGTCTCAATTCCGTCCGCACTCTCGCCGAAATCCGCGCCGCAATCCAGAATTTCTGACACCCGCCGCGTCCGCGCCCTAACGCTAACTGACGCTACGCCGCCACTGACTCTATTTGTCCCTAATCCGCCCCTGCCACTTCCTCGCGGTAAATCCGTAGCGATTTCGTCCGCACCGTAATCTCATTTCGCCGTGCTTGATTCTATCGCGGCAGTTTCGCTATAATATGCACCACAGCTGTTGGAAATGAGGAAAGTGCAGGAAAACATGGAAATGGGCGACAAAAACAGCAATGCCAAAGGGGTGTCTCCCCATTTGATCCCCATTTGATCTAATAAAGGGAGGAATAGAACAATGACCAGAAGACAGGCGGGGATCATATCGGTGGTGGCGTTTGCAGCGTTGCTTAAGCCTATGGGCACGATCATAGGTTGTGCCGAAATAGTGTGGCGTCTCATTTCCCAGGGAGGCGTTCAGCCGCGTGATCGGCTCATCATGGCAATCGCGGATGCTTTCGGCGGCATGGCGGCGCAATGTGTGAACATATTGATCGGCTGGGTTGCGGCGGCCGTTCCCGCGCTGTTGATTTACCGCTATCTGCGGCGTCGCGATTTCGGGCAGGTGTGTGCAGACTGTTCGGCGCACAGTATCCGCGCCTGGTCTCTCTTGGTGCTTTTCCTTGCCTTGACGCTGCTGCATCTTTCGGTGGTCACTAAGGCTGCGCGTATACCAGTTCAAATCGTGCAGGAGCATGAGGAAATCTCCCTTGACGAGGCGATGGAGCAAAACCACACGGCCACGCTGGAACTTCGCCTGTGCCATCCCGAGAACGACCGTCTTGAGCGCGAACTGAAGGCGAACGGGCGGTTGACGGACGAAGTGCTGGCGGCGGCTCCGCAAATAGATGGCTACAGCCTCATGCGCGTCAAAGGCAATGACGACTCCGTTTTCTATGTCTGCTATGAGGCGGAACTGACGAAGGAGGACATCGTTTCGGCACGGGCGTCCCAATCACCATTCAACGAGGACTTATACGAAGTTTCCGGCAAGCTGACGCCCGATGGGCGAGGTCGGCTTGCGCGGCTGACGCGAGACTACAAACCACATGGGGCGAAGAACCCCTCAAACAACGGGCGAGCGCTCGCAATCGTCGTGAACGGCGAACTTGTGGCGGCACCCATCATATATGCAGAGATCGACATGGGTGAATTCGTCATAACGGGAAATTTCACGAGGGAAGAGGCTGTCAACCTTGCAGCCGCGCTCAACTCCAAGGGCAGCGAAGAGGATTGACGCGGAACACGCGGCGCTGTGGGGAATTCGCGACAGGTTTGTGAAGTGACACGACAAGAGAAATGGGAACACGCCATACCGATGGCGTTGGTGTGTGCGGCGACATTCGTTGCCGGATTTGTGAACGCGATATGCCTTTCTATGATGCAAGACGATCCGTTTATCGGCTTTACGAACTCTGCCATTGGAATATGGTTGTTTGTCGCTGTTCTGCCGTGGCTGATTGTTCTGTGCGGGAGGAGGTATGTGACGGCTGTTGCCTACATTCTCGCGCTTGGTGCGTTCAGTGCCTATACTGCGCTTGATGCATACACGTGGGAAGCACCAGAGGATGAAAGAAATGGGGCGCATGTCTTTTGCAGCGGATTCAGAAGGGATTCGATGTATGATGCCGAGGACAACGACCTGGTGTTGACACTTCTGGCGTTTGACGAAGCATGTGACAAGACTCATGCGTCGGGAGAGATATCTAAAGTTCTTTTTGAAATTGCGGAAATTCCGGAAGACGAACGCAAAAAGCGTGGCGACAGCCTTTTGCTGCATGTAGACACGCCAGATCCGCTGGCTCCGATGTTGGAGCCGCTTAAGCATCTCCGGGTCAAGGAGGGCTGGACGCTGGACTGTCGTGTAGAAGGTAGCGCCGACAGCGCCGCCAACGCGAAGTTCTGCATGAGAAGGGGCGACGAGACGGCTGACGTAGAGTATGTCCTCGACGGAACGCCCGAAAGCGCCTGGGAGCGTGTGTTGATGGATTTTGCCGAGACACAGTTCTTTCTTGTCTGGCATGCCTGCGCAGCAGAGAGGAGCATTGTTACATCTGCCAAGAGGTTCAAGTTTGAGGCTCGCACGATGGAGGGAGGCGCAAAGGCGTGGAACAGTTTCTCGCCGTTGACGCGCTTGCGGCTACTCTGGAAAGACCTCAGACCGTCGGTGTCGGTCGAGGACGGGGTGGCGACAGTTTCGTTTTGCAGGTTCAGTCCGTTTCATGGTTTGGTTCGCATTTGTTGCAGGGTCGACCTCAAGACGGGCGAGATAAAGACCGAAGATTACGAAATGCTGGCACCTTATAATTGCGGTGTAATTTTCTAATTCGCTACGCAAGAGTTTTTGGTAAACTGTTCCTGAAATGAAAAAGCCGCTGCCAGTCAAGATTGTCGAAGCCCTCGGGTGGACGTATGTCGCGCTCGTGGTTTTGGGTTGTGCTGTCAGGATATGCCAGTCCGGCGATCCAACGTTTTTTATCGCGGCCATTTTCCCGCTCGCACTAACCCTTGGCATGGTTCTCTTGTTGCGGCGCGGTAGTCGTTCGTGGTTTCTCTGTCCGAATACAATGGTGTGGGGCCTTGTAGGAATCTTCATGGTTGGGGCGGGGCTGTATCATGAGCAAATGATTATGGTGGGGCTGTTTACAGGCCTTTTGCTCTTTGCTTTTATGGTTGTGCCGATCGTCCTTTTGCATCTCCAGCCGGCAAATCGGTGGTTTGGCGAAATGTCCGGTGGAAAACCCGACCGTTATGGTTGCTCAGCTGTATTTTGCTCTGTCATTATGGCCTTTTCCCTTGTTTTTATCTTGCCAGAAATAATATGTTCTCGCTGTCCTTCTCGGATGGTGAGATTGCAGTTTAGCGGTCGCGCTTTGTTTGGGCCTGTGACTGAGAATAATGCCGCCCGCGGCGCGGGGGAGGTGTGGGTCGATCCAGATGCCTGCACGAATTCGACTCAGTTCGTTCAGGCGTTGTGCGATAAGTATAAAGACGGTGCGGGAGGGCGCGTTAGCGATCTTGGTCCCTACACGAACATCTGGTGCATCGCCGTCAATCCGCCGAACGACGATCGCTTTCCCGTCTTGTTTACTGCGAACATCGATCCGCGCGAACTGCTGCGACCGTCGAACGCGGACCAGCCCTTGAAGCTGACTTGCCCGAAGGAGTGGGGCGGCGTCTGCTTCAAGTTCTGCGAGAAGATGGGAGTTGTCCATTACAAGAACGGCGTGTCTCAAATCGTGAAGAAGCATATGTCCCCAAAGCAGATCTTCTGCTCCGGCATCCCCAAGCCCGGTCCCGAAACCTATTTCCTGACCCCGACTGGCCGCGTCGACTTTGTTGAAAGGCAAGCGGCAGATTGGCTTTCTATCCATGAAACAGTCGGGGACAGACCCCACGAAACCGTTGTAAATGGCTTGTTTGCGCGTTGGTGACGGCTTGCGCGTCGGATTTGCCGCGCTCGGGTTTGGGGAGATTTGTGATATAATGATACATATGAAAATTAGACATCAGATAATTGTTGCGCTGATTTTGGCTGTAGCTTTTGGAGTGTGCGGCTGTATGAGTGGGCGAGAACTCGTTTATGACGAGACGTTCCGCTACATGTGCACGAGTCGGGTAGGGCCTATCACTTGCGGGGCGACAAACATAGTTGATGCGATCAATACACTTTTCAAGGAGGGGAACGCGTCGTTGTCCTCGAACGGCTGTCCGCACGGCATTAGCGTTCTCTACCATCCGGAGGGAGAAGAAGTCCGCACGACGGCGGATTCCGTCACTTTGCCACCATGCCCGATTCACGATGCGTGTATGATGGTGGCTCACCATTACAACCTTTCGTATTTTTATCAAAAGGGTTTGGTCAATTTTTCTGACATGCTGGAAGTGGACAAGACTGGTGGTCGTTGCGCCCGGTGCGAATATGGCCTTTGCGATTCCGCCGAGATAGGACCGTTCCATTTCGACTTCAAAAGCACGGCCGACATCGTGCGCGAAGTGTGTGTGTCCGGGAACAGGCAGCTTCGGGAAAATGGCCATTCTGGCTTCTTCGTTGCTCAACTTGTTTGTGAAGGCCATCTACACGATGCTCGCACAATCCATGTGGAGAAAGGGCGCGTCCGCAATGTGCTGTGTCACGTGGCGCAGGCCCTGGGGTTGAAACTCGCTTGTGACGACGAGTGCTTTTATCTTTACAAGGAGAAGTCGGACATCAAGAATCTTGAAAGATCGCTTCTGCTGTTCCCCGGCGAAACAGGCGAAGCCTATCTTGAGGCGCTCGAGACGACTAATGGGAATAGTCGGTGACAGACCCCGCGGAACCATTGCAAAAGGCCTGTTTGCGTGTAGTTGCCGCGGCAGATTTGACGCGTGGTTGATTTCGGCGTGGCAGTTTCGCTATAATACGCCCCAAAGCCGTTGAGGATGAGGAAATTGCTGGAAAACAGCGAATGAAAGGAGCAGGGGTGTGATTGCGCGAATGATGTTTGTGCGGGCCGTCGTGGGAACGGCGATTGCGTGGATGCTTCTTGCAGAAGTGTGTGGGTGCAGGGCGCCGCTTGCTTCTGAAAGAACGGAAGCGTTATCTGCGACAGAGCCCCAGGAACAAGCAAAAGACGGTGATGCCACAGCGCAGTACAATCTGGGTATATGCTACTACAACGGCGACGGCGTTGTGGTGGACAAAGCTGAAGCGGTTAAGTGGCTTCGCAAGGCGGCGGAGAAGGGGCATCCAGAATCGCAGGGGATGCTTGGCTTGTGTTATTTCAAAGGCGAAGGTGTTGCGGTGAACTACGCCGAGGCGGTTAAGTGGTTTCGCAAGGCGGCGGAGAAGGGGCATCCAGAATCGCAGGGGATGCTTGGCTTGTGTTATTTCAAAGGCGAAGGTGTTGCGGTGAACTACGCC
>CACYNF010000117.1 GCA_902775595.1 uncultured bacterium
CGTATTCGCCCGCGGGATAGAGGCCAGGCATCTCGGCCGTCTCGCCGCCGAGGAGCGCCATGTGGTTCTCCTTGCACGCCTTGCAAAGACCCGACACGACTGACTTGAAGACGACGGGATCGACCTTGGCCGTGCCGATGTAGTCCATGAAGAAGAGCGGCAGCGCACCCTGCACGAGGATGTCGTTGACGCAGTGGTTCACGATGTCCTGCCCGACGGTGTCGTGCTTGTTCATCATCGCGGCGACCTTGAGCTTCGTGCCCACGCCGTCGGCAGAGGCGACGAGTATCTCGTCCTTGTCGGTCGGAACCTTGTGGAGACCGCCGAACGCCCCGATGTTGCCAATCACGGCCTGAGTCTTCGTCGCCGCGACCATCTCCTTGATGGAACCGACGGCGTTCATCTTGACGTCGATGTTGACGCCCGCCTGCGCGTACGCCGACTTCTTCTCTGACTGAATACCCTTCGACACGATTGAGACTTCCTTTCGGGAATGAACGTAAATGAACACCAAGGGGCGCGTGACGTGCACGCGCCCCTCGTTGCGACGGCTCTTAGAGCTTGTTGTTCGAGCCGAGGACCTTGACGATCTTGTGGATGTAGAGCTCCTTCATCGCCTCGCGCGCAGGAGTGAGGTACTGGCGCGGGTCGAAGTGCTCTGGATGCTCGGCGAAGTGCTTGCGGATCGCCGCCGTCATCGCGAGGCGCGAGTCGGAGTCGATGTTGATCTTGCACACCGCGCTCTTCGCCGCCTTGCGCAGCTGCTCCTCGGGAATGCCGACCGCGTCGGGGAGCTTGCCGCCGTACTTGTTGATCGTGTCGACGTGCTCCTGCGGGACGCTGGACGAGCCGTGGAGGACGATCGGGAAGCCGGGGAGCTTCTTCTCGACGGCCTTGAGGACGTCGAACGCGAGCGGGGGCGGGATGAGCTTACCCGTCTTGGGGTCGCGCGTGCACTGCTCGGGCTTGAACTTGTAGGCGCCGTGCGAGGTGCCGATGGAGATCGCGAGCGAGTCGCAGCCCGTCTTGGTCGCGAACTCGACCACTTCCTCGGGCTTCGTGTAGTGGCTCTCCTCAGCCTGGACCTCGTCTTCGACGCCGGCGAGGACGCCAAGCTCCGCCTCGACGGTGACGTCGTGCTTGTGCGCGTAGTTGACGACCTTCTTCGTGAGCTTGATGTTGTCCTTGAAAGGAAGGGAGCTGCCGTCGATCATGACGGACGAGAAGCCGGAGTCGATGCAGCTCTTGCACGTCTCGAAGCTGTCGCCGTGGTCGAGGTGGAGGACGATCTGCGGCTTCTTGCAGCCGAGTTCCTTGGCGTACTGGACCGCGCCTTCGGCCATGTAGCGGAGAATCGTGGGGTTCGCGTACTTGCGCGCGCCCTTGGAGACCTGCATGATGACGGGAGACTTGGTCTCGACCGCGGCCTGGATGATGGCCTGCATCTGCTCCATCGTGTTGAAGTTGAACGCGGGAATGGCGTAGCCGCCCTTGACCGCCTTTGCGAACATTTTCTTGGTGTTTACGAGACCAAGCTTCTTGTAGCTGACCATCTTTTTGGTTTCTCCTTAGTAAATTTTCCCCTTTTTGGGAATTGCGCGGGAGTATACCAAAAATCCGCGGCGAAATCAAGTGCGGACTGGGGAATCTGGTGGGCTATAGTGGATTCGAACCACTGACCTCTTCCATGTCAAGGAAGCGCTCTAACCAACTGAGCTAATAGCCCAAAACGGCACATAGTATACCAAACGCTACGGCACGAAGTCAATAGCGAATTTAGAGAAAAAATGTGCAACAGAAAGGGCGCGGCCATCGACCGCGCCCCTCTGCCTGGAAAAGCACTTGGCCGTTACCAGGCGTAATGCGCGAACGCCTTGTTGGCCTGCGCCATCTTGTGCACGTCGTCGCGCTTCTTGATGACGTTGCCCTGGCCCTGGAACGCGTCGATGATCTCGGCTGCGACGGCGGCGGGCATGCCCATGCCGTGGCGTGCGCCCGCGAACTGCGTCGTCCAGCGGAGGGCGAGCGAGAGCTGGCGGTTCGCGGCGATCGGCACGGGAACCGGGTAGGTCGTGCCGCCGACGCGGCGGGTCTTGACCTCGACCTGCGGCTTCATGTTGTCGATCGCGGCGGAAACGACCTCGAGCGGATCCTCGAACTGCTTCTCGTCCTTGACGAACTTGGAGGGATCCTCCTTCATCTTCTCGGCGACCCTCTCGATCGCGCCGTAGACGATCTTCTCGGCGACGGTCTTCTTGCCGTCCTTCATGATGACGCGGATCATGTGCGCGACGAGCTCGGAATTGAACTTCGGGTCGAGGACGACGCGCTTGACGATAGTCTTACCTCTGCGGCTCATGTCTTACTTCTCCTCTTTCTTCTGGCGCTTCATGCCGTACTTCGAACGGCTGCGGTTGCGACCTGCGACGCCGAGGGAGTCGAGCTTGCCGCGGACGATGTGGTAGCGGACGCCAGGAAGGTCCTTCACACGGCCTCCGCGGACGAGCACGACGCTGTGCTCCTGGAGGTTGTGGCCTTCGCCGGGGATGTAGGCCGTGACTTCCACGCCGGTCGTGAGGCGCACACGGGCGACCTTGCGGAGGGCGGAGTTAGGCTTCTTGGGGGTCATCGTCTTGACGACGAGACAGACGCCGCGGCGCTGGGGGCAGGCCTTGAGCGCCGGCGATTTCGAATGCGTCGCGAGGGGATGACGCCCCTTGCGGATCAACTGGTTGATTGTCGGCATTTATCTGTTTTCCTTGTGCTTTTCCAAAGTGGGGGATAGTATATCATTAATTAGCCCCTCCTGACAAGGGGGCAAAACTAATTATCTGCAAACCGGTGGAGCGAGGGTAAAAGGCCTGCGCCCGACCTGCTCGCCGAGCCGCGCCGCCCGATGGCTTTGTGTCGCATCCGCTTCGGGCTATGTTTCGGCTTAGGGCTCGCTAGCTTTGCCGCGAATACGCGTCAAAGCTCCGGTGAAAAAGCCGGTGGCGACATCGATTTTGCGGCCTTTTACATTTTGCCCGTGCCGTCAAGCCTCTCGGCAAAATGGCGGCGCGTCAAAATCGGGTCGCTTCCGTCTTTTTCGCCGTCGCATCGCATGCCGCCGAAACACACCCACCGCGTCCGCGACCATCGGCTCGGCGTGGCGCGGCCTACGGCCTCGGATTCGTCTTCATGCATGACGGCGTATTCAAGCAACGCGTCCAGCCGCTTGATTTCCTCAATCGTTTCGTCTCTCTGTGGCATCGCCATATACGCAACCTTCCATCTGGCTATCTGTGAAGCACCTTATGCAGTGACGCGACAATGGTTATGTCATCATCGTGGTTGATTGGGATGTCAGGATACTCGCGATTGATTGAATGGAGCAGAGTTTTACCGCCCTTCTTAACAAGCTTCTTCAACAAATACGCGCCACCGAGTTCAGGGTCTGCCGCCTTGTCGTTTCTCTGAACAAGAACTATTTGGTCTTCGTAATTTCCGCCGCCAATCTTTCTTACAACGCAGAGATCGCCATCATGGATTGTCGGCTCCATCGAGTCACCCTCGGCGTGAACGACAACCATAGTCTTGTCGAGTCTTCCTATGCCCTCGGCCTTGACCCAGCCCTCCGGCTCAATAATCTCACCATCGCCCAAGACGCCGCACGCCGCGCGAAGCGAATAGAGCGGCAAATACTCACGGAACCGCAGATCCTCGGCTACATCGCTCACCACATCTCCCCAGCCATCCCACTTCTTGCTTTCCATGCGTTTCTTCTTGAACTCTACATAGCTTATGTCCGCAAGAGCTTTCAGGAAAGCAAGATACTTGGCCTTGTCATTCAAGAGCGCGTCAAATGCCTTGTCGTTCTCTCGATATGCATCAAGAACAATCTGGTCGAGAACACCAGGGAAGATGCCCTCGATGTAAACATTTCGCTCATTGGCCGTCGCCGCCTTCTTGAGCTTCGCGCTGGAAAGCACCTTCGGTAGCACCATCTCGACAATAACAAGATCAGAGTCGGTAAAGTCTCCCGCATACGCCTCGTTGATCGCGTTTATCACCTCTTGCAGCAGCGACCGCGCCTGTGTCATTACTGTCGCGGGCTTTGGTTTCGGCGCGTCAAAAATGGACGGCTTCTTCTCAAGTTCTATTGCGCCTGAGAACGTTTCCTTCAACTTGTAATACTTGAGCTTCACCGCCCCTTCCAGATCGACCACTTCGTGTGCGTCCGGCGGGAGAAGATGCTCAAGATAAGTTAGGAACGTGTGTTCTTTCTGAATCTCGTCGTCAAAAAGACGCGTGATCTGCGTCAAGTAGTTGTACCAGCGCACGAAAGAGCGAACATTCCTTCTGTAAAGAGAGCGTTCCTTTGCCGTGAGCGCGTTATACTTCCCGACAACAGGCGTAAGCGCCCCTGCGATCTGCCCTTGCACGGATGCATTCTTCTTACCGCCACCGGCGAAATGTATCTTATTCACCGCCTCAATATCGGCCTCGGAATAAAGGTTGACCTTTCTTATCTCCTTGCGCTTCTTGAAGACAAGGTCGATATTGATTTCTTCCGCAAGCCCTGTTTCCTGATAGTAGGGCTGGAACGCTTCCTTGATCTCCGCGTCAGTGTTCACGAAGTCGAGGATGTAGGTGTCAGTCTTCCCTGGATGAATGCGGTTCACGCGGGAAAGTGTCTGCACTGCCTTTACATCGCGGAGCTTCTTATCCACGATCATCGTGTGGAGAAGCGGCTCATCAAAACCCGTCTGGTACTTTTCCGCCACAACAAGGATGTCGCCCTCTTTGTGGAATACGGCTTTCGTCTGCGACTCCTTCACGGTCTTACCCATAGAAACCGCATTAAGGCTCTCTTCCGTGTGGATCGTTCCACTCTTCGGCGGATCTTCAATCTGACCAGAAAACGCGACCATCACCTTGACCGCTTCTTGTCCGCGATCCTTCAAGGCCTCCTGCAACGCAAAGAAATACCTGACCGCCGCGCGACGCGAATCAGTAACAACCATCATCTTCGCGCCCTTAAACTTCCTTCGGGTGACGGAAAGGAAAGTGTCGACAATAACTGCGCTCTTCTCGGCAAAGTTCTTTGGATGTAGGTTCTTGTATTTCTTGATTGTCTTCGCCGCCTCGCTAACAGGTACTTCTGGATTGTCCGCAGTCGCCTTTACAATCTCGTAGCATGTCTTGTAGGTCGTGTAGTTGGCGAGCACATCATGGATGAACCCTTCCTCTATCGCCTGCCGCATCGAATAGGTGTGGAACGGTCGGAAGGAACCGTTTCTCTGCCGCGTTCCGAAGATGTCGAGCGTCACATCCTTTGGCGTCGCCGTAAAAGCGAAGTAGCTAAGGTTCCTGTGCTTGCCATGCGTGCACATCATAAGCGCAAGTTGCGTCTCAGGCGAGTCAAGGTCGTCCTTGTCTATCTTCTTGCCAGTCTCAGCTTCGTATTCGGCGACTGCCTCTCTCAAATCTGCAAGGGCAATTTTCAGCTTTGCCGCGCTCTGTCCTGTCTGGCTTGAGTGTGCCTCATCAACCACAATGGCAAACCGCTTTCCCTCGACGCTCTTTACGTCCTTGAAAATCACAGGGAACTTCTGCAGCGTCGAGACTATTATCCGCTTGCCATCGTCAATCGCAGCGAGCAAGTCTTTTGCATGTTTCTTCTCGTCAATCACCGCCACTTCGCCAAGCTTCGGATTGAAACTCATCACTGTGTTCTGCAACTGCTTGTCGAGAACGCGCCTGTCAGTGACTATGATTACCGAATTAAACACCGGCTTGTCTTCGTCGTTGAAGAGACTGGCAAGACGGTAGCCAATCCACGCAATCGAATTTGATTTTCCCGACCCCGCCGAATGTTGCACAAGATAGTTCTTCCCGCTGCCATGCGCCTTCACATCGTTGATAAGCTTTCTCACGACATCGAGTTGGTGGAAGCGCGGAAAAACAAGTCTCTTCTCTTTAGCCTCGTAGTTGACAAACTTCTGAAGGATGTCGAGAAGCGAGTCTTTCGCCAAGACATCACGCCAAAGATAATCGGTGGGCGCCTTCGGGCCTAAGTGCTGTGCTTGAAACGGTCTGTCCTGTGCTTGGCGCGGTAGCGCCAAGTTCCATGGAGGGTTTCCCGCACCACCGTCTTCGCCCGCGCCAGCCGAACCTTGGTTGAAAGGCAGAAAACGAGTCTCTTCGCCCGCAAGCTGAGTCGTCATCCATGCCTCGTTCAAGTCGACGGCAAAGAAAACAAGTACCCTGTGGTTGAGTCGGAACGCGCCCTCCTTGGGGTTGCGGTCGGTCATCCACTGCACCTTGGCGTTCTCGACCGTCTGCCCTGTAAACTGATCTTTCAACTCAATGGCCACAAGCGGAATGCCGTTGACCGAAAGCATCACATCCACGCTCTTCGCCGTTTCACTTGCGCTGTAGTGCCACTGGCGGTGAAACTCGCAGATGTTCTTCTCGTAGTTGGCGAGCGCCGTCTCGTTGAGCCTGTTCTCCGGCTTGAAATAGCAAATCGAAAAATGTTTGCCGTTCGCGTAGAAGCCATTACGAAGGACATCTATCATTCCTTCCGTGGCGACAGCATCCTCAAACTTCTTGTAGAATTCGCGTTCAGGATCAAGCCCAGAACATGCCTTCACAAAGAACGCCCATTCCCTCGGCTGGCTCGCCTTCACGAACTTTACGAGCGTTGCAAGGTCAAGCGCCTTTTCGCTATGTTCTGTGCTTGGCGCGGCAACGCCAAGTTTCCTTGCTTTCGACCAGCCAAGCTCGCCAGTCATCAGCGCTTCTATGTCGCTTTCAAATTGGTGTTCGTTATTAGCCATTGTCAGACACCTCCTTTGGCGACTGCCTCACGCACGAGGCGGTCGATGTCCTTGGGCTGCATGCCTTTATAGTTTATCACAGCAGCGCCATCGCCTGCAATCAGCTGGGCTATGCGATTTAATGCACAGGCGTCGAAGCGCGTCATCGGCTTTTCGCTCGTCGAGTAAGGCCAAGCGGCGGGAGCGAGCAAAAGAAGCTTGCCGTTCGCCGCCTTGTCAAAGAGCTTGCCGCTTGGCTTGTAAAGCGGCGAGAAGCCCATATTTCGAAGCGCAATCACTGGCAACGACGCAGCGAAAGCAAGCCGCGCGATCTCGCGCTCACCATCAGAGATACACGGGGAAATCAAAACCGCGCCGTGCTTTGCGGCGGCGAGCAGTTCGTCGCGCTTCTCTTCAAATTCGGGCGTGGCCTTTTCTACAACCGGAACGCCAGCGGCATCGCGGGCGATCTTGCGCCCGCCGCCCGGCTTCGGAACACGCTTATAGGCAAGGTAGGCGCGAGAGCACTGCACCTGAATGATGTTAGGCGAGTCTAGAAGAAAGAGATTGCCGATGGCCGAGAAATGAGCCTTAAAGCTCGGCGCTCCCGCACCGAGCACCGAACAAAGCGCCCTGTCCTCTGCCGAGAGCGGGCTATCCTGTGCTTGAAGCGATCTGTCACGTGCCAAAAGCGGTCTGTTCTGTTCTCGAAACGGCCTGTCATGTGCCGAGAGCGGCAGCTCTCGGTTTCCCGAGTCTTGACGCGGCAGCTTCAAGCACAAATCATTCCTAACCCTAAACAACTCGGGGAAAAGCTGCTTTATTGCGAGGCGACGTGGGTTGTCGCGAAGGTAAGTAAACATCGAGTCGAGTTGCCCCTCGTGAAAGAGAATCGTATCTTGGAACCCCTCTGCCCAAAGCCCGCCCTTGCCAATGGCGGCCTTTGAACTGCCCGCCTTGAAGCCCGCTATCGCCTGGCCGAGAGGCCGCGCCATCGGTTTTGTCACATGAATGATAAAATGAATGTGGTCGGGCATTACTTGAATGAACAGCGGCTTGATCTCAGGATGATGCTCGCCTATTCTCAAGAACTCTCCCTTGACCGCCTCACCCGCCGAAGTGAGGGCGACATAGCTTGAGGCGGCGGCCTCTAAACCAGCCGCAGCCGTGACAGATACTAAGCCAAGCGGTCTGTCCTGTACCGAGAGCGTTTTATCCAGTGCTTGAAGCGGCCTGTCCGGTGCCGAGAGCGCTCTGTCTTGTGCTGAGAGCGGTCTGTCATGTGCTTGGCGCGGTAGCGCCAAGTTTTTCTGTCCCAAGATTACCAACCGCCCCAGCGCCTTTGATTTGCGATCGGCCAAGACAAGCGTAATCTGGTAGATGCACGACTGGCAGTAATCCCAACCTCGGCACCGCCTTAGCATT
>CACYNF010000118.1 GCA_902775595.1 uncultured bacterium
TACCCGTTCCCATTCCGAACACGGAAGTCAAGGGCTCCATCGCCGAGGGTAGTGCGTCTCCCGGACGTGCGAGAGTAGGACGTCGCCAGCTTTTTTTATTTCTGGGTTCTCCAACTCGGTCCACAACGCCGCGCCCGGGCACCTTTCGCTGCTTACTGGCAGCAAGGCGCCGTACACCGCAGTCGCGGCCGGCGCGAAGACGTACGAGATGGGGCCTCTCGAAGCCTCGACGTATCCGGGGAAGGTCCTCTTCGTCTACGCGGAGGAGTCGACGCCCGAGTTCTACCGTCCGCACTTCCCCGACGTGCGCCGCGCGCGCGCCGAGGAGATACTCTTCGACAACGGCGTTGCCTGACGCCTACTCTCCGCACATGGCGGAGTGGATGTCGCCTTCAAGTGCTTATAGTGCTTATTTTCTCGTTGCACTCCAATTCTGTTTTTTGATATAATGGCCCTATAGACCATGACCAGCGAGAAGAGATTAGGAGGGATGCAAATGGGAATGCATGTCGCTGCATCGATGACGAGAGGCGATTTTCTGAGAGGTGCCGTCTGCACGGGGCTGCTTGCCTCGGGAAGCGGATGCATGACGGCAAGATCGGGGCTTTTCGGATCTGTGAAGGGGGCGCCGATGCACGGCTTCGCCGCGCCGCGGCTGGGGCGCATCCGACTTGGCATCGTCGGTGTTGGGTCGCGGGGCTTTGGCGTGATCGGGCGCGTCTGCTGCCTGCCCGGCGTGGAGATCGTGGCGCTGTGCGACATCAACCCCGACAAGATCGCGGCGGCGCAGGCGCTTCTTTCGAAGAAGGGGCGCCCGGCCGCCACTGAATATCTTGGCACGGAGGCATGGCGGCGCCTGTGCGACGCCGAAGACGTCGACGTCGTCTACAACACGACGCCTTGGAGTCTTCATGTGCCTGTGCAGCTTGCGGCGATGAGGGGCGGCAAGCATGTCCTCACCGAGGTGCCGAGCGCGTTCACCGTCGACGAGTGCTGGGAACTAGTCGAGACGAGCGAGAGGACCGCCCGCCACTGCATGCAGCTCGAAAACTGCTGCTATGGCGAGATTGAGATGCTGACGTTCAACCTCGCCAAGCTTGGGATGCTCGGGGAGATCGTGCATGGCGAGGGCGCGTACATACACGATCTGCGCCACATGTGCGAATCGGAGTATCCCGGCTGCGAATACTGGCGGTTTGACGAGAACAGGGCCCACGGCGGCAATCGCTATCCGACGCACGGGCTCGTTCCGCTGTGTCTGACGATGGACATCAACCGCGGCGACAGGCTGGACTATCTCGTCTCGCTCGACTCGTCCAAGGCGAATTTCGGGGCATACATGGACGCGCGGCTCGCGGTCGGCAATCCGCGCCGCGGAGCCGACATGAAGATGGCGGACATGAATTCGTCCCTCCTGAAGACGGCAAAGGGCAGGTCGATACTCGTCCAGCACGACGTGTCGTCGCCCCGCCCGTATTCGCGCATCCAGCTTGTCACGGGCACGAAGGGCGCGATATGCGACTATCCGTTCCGCGTCGTGTTCGAGGACGGCGTCGGAACCGGGGCGCACGAGTGGTACGACGCGGCGCGCGCTGGCGAGATTCGCGAGAAGTACCGCCATCCGCTCTGGAAGACGATCGGCAGACTTGCGGAGAGGGTAGGCGGTCATGGAGGGATGGATTTCATCATGGACGCACGGTGGGTGTACTGTCTGCAGCAGGGGCTGCCGCTTGACATGGACGTCTACGACCTTGCCGCTACGAGCTGCCTGTGCGAGCTCACGGAGAAGTCGGTCGAACACAGGTCGCGCGCGTACGACATACCGGACTTCACGCGCGGCGCGTGGCGGGCGAACAGGCCCATGGACATTGTCGACATAGACCTTGGGAAGATGGGCGTGGATGAGTGCGAAGCGGGAAGGGCGGAGGGCCAGTTGAGCGTGTGATGGCGTACGATGCCGACTGCTGCGCCTTGACGCAAGGCACTCCCCGTCTGGCCGCCGGAGACGCTTCGGGAGAAGGCGGGTTGATGGTATTAGGACATTACATAGGAGAATGCAGCGAGACGTCATGAGGCGACTCGCGACGATGGCTGCTCTTCCCATGTGCCTGCTGGCTCTGGACGCCGTAGCAGAGAAGGATGGGAACTGGGCACGGGACTATTACGCCGAGCTGTCGGTGTCGTCAAGCCCCTACTCTCTTGGCAGCGTGGCCGCCAGCCGTTGGGTTTGCTATCTGGAGGGCGACGTGGTTCAGAGCCTTTCGTCCTTCGGCCACGTCCTGCTCGGCTACTGGTCGCTGAGCGACCTCGAGAAATCGCGCGACAAGACGCACCGCGCGCACGTGTACGAGTCCGATCCGTATCTATTCTACGGCTACGACTGGGATTTCGCCGAGGGATGGCGGTGGCGGAACCGTGTCGGCATAATCTGGGTCTTCAACGAGGGCTACAAAGAGGAGGTTAGGCACCTGTTCCGCGAATGGACATACATGGGCGAGCTGCAGTCGCCATATGTCACAGTCTTTGGACAGACGCGCGTCGTTGATGACTTGGGAACGTATGTCCGCGTCGGTGTGCAGCGGAGTTTTACGCTCGTCGACGGCGTTGTTTCGGCGACACCTCATGCCGCGCTGCACGGCGGTTCGAAGACCTGGAATCGCAGGCGCTATGGCGACTACGCAGAGGAACGGGCCATCGGACAGGGCCTCAAGACGGCCGAGTACGGCCTCAAGTTTCACGGTCCGCTGGAGTGGGGCGTCGGCTGGTTCGTCGACTTTGCGGGCTTCGACGCCCTCGACGCGCGCACGCGCACGCAGATTCGCGCCAGCCGCGCGCATGGCTCCACGAGGAAGCTGGACGCCTTCTTCGTCTACTCAGGACTTACATGGGAGTTCTGACATGCGATTGCATGCGGCGATCTCGACGCGCGCCGTGGCATGCCGACAGCGCCTATGTGCCTATAGTGCTTATTTCATCATTGCAGTTGCGCGCTGGTTTTGGTACAATGTCAACCATGATTTCGCGGTCAGGGAAACGATGAGGGAAAGAAATGGGCGAAAAGTCAAAACAGGGTGCCGATAACATGAAAACGCTGCTGACATTTGTCTTGTTGTTCGTGTCTTCTGCCGTTGCGGTCCTTGCATCGCCCGGCGGCGATTATCCTTTCCGCCCGGCCGAGCTGGCCGATGTGGCCGTGCGCCCCGGGTTCTGGCTGCCGCGCTTCGAGACGAACCGGCTCGTCACGCTGCGGACGGACTTCAGGCGGAGCGAGGAGACGGGACGCATTCATAATTTCGAGGCGGCCGGCCGACGCGACGGGAAAGGCTTTCGCGGCATTCCCTACGACGATTCCGACGTCTACAAGATCATCGAGGGCGCAGCCTATGCGCTGGCGACGCATCCCGACCCGGAGTTGGATCGCTATCTCGATGAACTGATTTCCAAAATCGCGGAAGCGCAGGAGCCCGACGGCTATCTCTACACCGCGCGCACGCTCGGCTTCAACTACGGAACGAACGCGGTCGGGGCGGTCGACTGCGGCATGATGGGGCCGACGCGCTGGAGCCGTCTCGTGTGCAGCCACGAGCTTTACAATATCGGTCACATGTACGAGGCGGCGGTCGCTCATTATCGGGCGACCGGTAAGCGCTCGCTTTTAGATGTCGCCGTCCGCAGCGCCGATTTGGTCGATCGCACATTCGGTTTTGGGCCGACGCAGCTTAAAGAGCCTTCAGGCCACGAGGAGATAGAGCTGGCGCTCTGTTCGCTTTATCGAGTAACGGGAGAGAAGCGTTACTTGAATCTCGCCAAAACGTTTCTCGATCTCAGGGGACGGGCGGATTTGCGCTCTGAAACGTGGGGCGTTCCCGTTCAGGATCACCTCCCTGTAACGCAGCAGCGCGAGGCTGTCGGCCATGCCGTCCGCGCCGGGTATCTCTATTGCGCAATGGCGGACGTCGCCGCGCTCACGGGAGATAAGTCGTACATAAAGGCGATCGACACCATCTGGGAGAATGTCGTATCGAAGAAATTGCACCTTAACGGCGGCATCGGAGCGCGCAAGCGCGTCGAGTATGCTGATAAAAGCCGGGGTGTCGCCTTCGAGGCTTTCGGCGACGATTATGATTTACCCAACGCGGAGGCGTATCTTGAGACGTGCGCGGCGATCGCGAACGCGCTCTGGAATCAGCGCATGTTTTTAATGAGCGGGGACGCGAAGTATGTTGATGTTCTGGAACGTGTAATCTACAACGGATTTTTAAGCGGCATTTCCCTTCGGGGAGACGAGTTCTTCTATCCGAATCCCCTTGCGTCGAAAGGCGGCTACAGGCGCTCGAAGTGGTTTGCAACGTCGTGCTGCCCCGTAAACATCGTCCGGTTCATCCCGCAGATCGCCACGTTCGCCTACGCGACGCGCGCCGACGCCGCGTACGTGAACCTCTTCATCGCGAGCGACGCGACACTCCGGCTTTCGTCTGGAGACGTTGGGCTGCGGCAGGATACGGACTATCCTTGGGAAGGCCAAAGCCGGATTGCGGTCACGCCACAGAAAGACGGAACGCGCTTTGCGCTCAATGTCCGCGTTCCGGGCTGGTGTGTCGGACGTCCCGTGCCGAGCGACCTCTACGAGCAGACCGTCCCCGGTTCGTCTGCGGACTTTTCCGTAAAGGTGAACGGAGAGCCGTTCGCGTTCACGCCCGTTCGCGGCTACTGCCGGATCGACCGCATGTGGAGGAAGGGCGATTCGGTCGAGGTCGTCATGAACATGCCCGTCCGCCGCATAAAGGCGCATGAGGCCGTGAAGCAGGATCGCGGCAGGCTCGCGGTCGAGCGGGGGCCGGTGCTGTACTGCGCGGAAGGCGTGGACAACGGAGGACGGGTCCTCGACAAGGCGATCGCGCCGGACGCGGAATTCAGGCGTGCGAGCTGCGACATCCTCGGCAACCGCTATCCGGCGTTTGTCGCTGCGGCGACTGGCGCTGCGGGAAGCGCCGACGGAACCGCCGCGCAGCCGTGCGAACTGACGCTGGTGCCGTATTTCGCATGGTGCCATCGCGGCGACGGCGAGATGCAGACATGGTTCCCCGTCAAATGAGCTTTACGGAAATCAAGCAGCTTCTGTCGACCGAAGTCGACGCCTACCGTCCAAAGGGCTTCGCGAAGGAGATACCCGAGATTCTGCTCCGGACTGGCCTGGGAGTTCTGACGCTCTTGGCTATTGTGCTTATAGAGCCTATATTTCTCCTTGCGCCTCGATGTGACTTTTTGCTACAATGTTATTGTAAACATAAGAAAGGAGAATCCGTATGAACAGCAGTTTCTGTGTTCTGGGCGCAGCAGCGGTTGCGCTGGTTTCGTCGATTCATTCCGCGAGTGCCTCGTGGACCTACACCGAGACAAACGGCACCGAAGCCGTTGTTGTCGACACCTCGAAAGCGGGCAAAGGAAGCCTCACGGACGGAGTGTGGACCTTCTACACGACGAGAGCGAAGGGCACGAAGAATTTGACTGTCGATGCGTCGAAGGGAGGGGTTGCCATCGCAACGGAAAGCCCTGCATCCATAGACTTTACGGACATCGAAGGCGGATACAAGCTCGTTTCCTTCACGGGATGGCGGAACAATGCCTCTCCGCTTGTAAAGTATGCAACCGAGTTCATCGCGCCGGACTGCACCACGCTGAGCGGCGAGGATACTTTCAACAACAATCTCAACTTGACGAATGTCAAACTATGCACAGAGGGTGCCGTCTCTCTAAAAAGCAATCGAACGTTCCAAAACTGCAGGAACCTTGCTTCGTTTGCTCCAAGAAAGATATCCAGCAATCCGGGGAGCCAACTGTTCATGAACTGCGTGTCGCTTGACGGCTCTTTTGAATTCCCGGACGCAACGGAGATGCCGGGAACATTCACCGGCTGCACCATGCTTGGCGGCATAAAGGCCGAGAAGGTCACGTCCATAGGGCAGGGCACATTCGCCAGTTGCGTCAACCTGTCAAACATCGTCCTGTCGTCATCGGTGGAGTATATCAGCAACTATGCGTTCGACGGATGCAAGAAGATATCGACCGAGTTTGTTCAGGGCCTGCTAAACAAAGGCTTGAAGAGGCTTGGAAACAATGCCACTACGGCGGACCGGATAGGATGTTTCAAAGACTGTACCGGGCTGACAGGCACGCTCGTCTGGGATCTTCCGGATCTTCTGACAAATGCCGTGCCCGCTTCGTGTTTCCAGGGTTGTTCCTCGCTTGAGCGCGTCGAGATAAAGACGGCCGGCTCTATCGTGGATATCGGCAACGATGCCTTTGCGGGCCTGAAACCCGGAGCGGAAATCGTCCTGCCTGCCGAGCCGGCTAAAGGCTTCTACGGAAGATGCGCCGTCTCTGGCGCCAATGTTCCCTATCCGAAAGTTTACCTCAATGGAGCCGTCGACGAATGGCTGGAGAAAATGCGCGCCAACAACTTCGTCATCACGCGTGCGGACTTTGAGAACGCGGAATGGTCGCAATATCAGGAGGGCTGGAAATGGACTGTCAAATGGGATGAGATGCGGGATCGGATGGTCAAGGATGGATCCATGTGCGTCAAGGGAGATGACGGAGTGCCCGTCGTCTTGGACAAGCTGGTCGTTGCGTTTGTCTATTATCGAAGCTCGTCTGTCCCGGGCAGGGGCTGCTGGGTTCTCAAGGTACCAGAGAGTCGCAAGGGGCTGTCGATTGTAGTCCGTTAGAACAAACAACAGAAAGGTTGAATGAATATGAACACAAGATGTAGCGCCGTCGCGGCATTGTGCGCGCTGACGGCTGGGTCTGTCCTCGCGATGTCCTCCGGTTTTTTCGGTGAGTCCGAGGCGTTCGCCCCGCGCGCGACGCCGGGCGGGCTTGACAAGAAGTATGTCGGGCTCTTCTTCGATGTATTCAACACGACTCCCTCCAATGTCCTTGCGAACGCCGACCAGTTCGCGGAGCACGCCCCGTACCTCGACGGCGTGGCGATCGGCCTGCACGATGTGCTGGTGACCGCCGGCGACGGCAGCGTCGTGACGGCGCAGTTCCACCAGATCATGAGTCCGACGCAGCGCTGGACGCGCGACGCAGTGAAGGATCAGCTTCCCTATCTTCGGGAGATCGTCAAGAAGCCGCACCTCGAAGAGAGTCTGCTCCTCTTCTGGATGTCGCCGACGCGCGGCCACCGCATCCGCTGGGACGACGACAAGGGCTGGGCGAACTACGCCGAGAACATGGCGACAGTCGCGTGGCTCGCGAAGCAGGCGGGAATGAAGGGCCTCATGCTCGACCCCGAGGAATACGGTGCGCAGGGCGGCCAGCTCGCGCAGTACATCCATTCGCACGAGGACCCGCCGTTCCCTGAGACGGCCAAGCTTGCGCGCCAGCGCGGACGCGAAGTCTTCTCGCGCATCTTCGCCGAGTTCCCGGACCCGGTCATCTTCTCGCTCTGGTGCTTCAAGAAGTTCTTCTACTGGCTTGAGCAGGGCCGCCAGCCGTATCCCGGCAACTACGCGGACGACTCGGGCGAGCTTCTGCAGCACTTCCTGAACGGCATGCTCGACGTGCTTCCCTCCGAGGCGCGCGTCGTGGAGGGAACCGAACACTACTCAGGCTCGGCGCTCGACTACTCGTATGTCAACGACTTCGTCGGCAATGCGACGACGGTGCTGTCGCTCGTCGCGCCGGAGAACGTATCCAAGTACCGCTCGCAGTTCTACTACGGCAACACCCACTACTTCGACATGTACAAGATGGACGGCAACCCGAAGAGCCTGTGGTACGCAGGGCCGGTCGACGGCTCGCGCCTGGAGCACATGCGCCTCAACTTCGAGCAGTCCCTGCGCGTCGCGACGAAGTACGTCTGGCTCTACGGCGAAGGCTCGGGCAAGCTCTTCAACTGGCGCGACGGGCACTACGACAAGAAGAAGACGTGGGAGGAGGTCGCCCCCGGCCTCACCGAGACGATCATGCTGGTCAAAGACCCGCTCGGCCTCGCGTCGCAGCGCCGCGCGGCGCTTCAAAAGGAGGGCAAGCTCGTCAACCTCGCGGCGGACGCCAAGGGCTTTGTGATGGAGCGTTCCGCCGACGAGCGCGAGTTCCACCAGGAAGAGGAGAAGATGCCTTCGGCAAAGGGCCTGAAGCCAGGCGAGCGCTATTATGTCTCCGTTTCCGTAGTCGAGCACGCGGCGGACA
>CACYNF010000119.1 GCA_902775595.1 uncultured bacterium
CGGCCCTCAAGGACACCCTCGCTGAATGCGCGAAGGCCGACGAGTACTTCGGCAAGCTCCGCCTCCAGTCGCTTCTCGGCGGCAAGTTCGACCAGTGCAACGTGTTCGTGAAGCTCCACGCGGGGCAGGGCGGCACCGAGGCGTGCGACTGGGTCGCGATGCTCTACCGCATGTACCAGCGCTACGCCGAGTCGCAGGGCTGGAAGGTCGAGGAATACGACGTGCAGCCGGGCGAAGAGGCGGGATACAAGGACGTCTACTTCCGCGTCGAGGGGCCGTACGCCTTCGGAATGCTCAAGGCCGAGCGCGGCATCCACCGCCTCGTGAGGATCTCGCCGTTCGACGCGAACAAGCGCCGCCAGACGTCGTTCGCGTCGATGGAGACGGTTGCGGAGATCAACGAGGACATCGAGGTCGAGATCAAGGACGAGGATCTCAGGATTGACACCTACCGCTCCGGCGGTGCCGGCGGGCAGCACGTCAACAAGACCGACTCCGCAGTGCGCCTGACGCACCTTCCGACGGGCATCGTCGTCGCCTGCCAGAAGGAGCGCTCGCAGCACATGAACAAGGAGAAGGCCATGGCGATGCTCAAGGCCCAGCTCTACGAGTACTACGAAGACCAGAAGAAGGCCGAGATGGACCGCTTCTACGGCGCTAAGTCCGAGAACGGCTGGGGCTCGCAGATCCGCTCATACGTCTTCTGCCCCTACACGATGGTCAAGGATCTCCGCACTGAGTACGAGACGAGCGATGTCGACGGAGTTATGGACGGGCATCTCCAGCCGTTCGTCGAGGCGTGGCTGCAGATGAAGGCGGCGAAGTAGCAGTTGGTAGATGGAAGACAGAAACCTATACGGGCGTGCGGTGGAGCCGGACAAGCGCGGAAGGCACAAGACCTTCGGCTCTGCCGTAGGCGCCGCGTTCGCCGACATGATCGTCGAGAAGAACGAGTTCTTCGACTCGCTCGTGGACAACTGGAGACGGCTCTTCCCCGACCAGCCAGCCCGCCCCGGCCGCTACGAGGACGGCAAGATATTCATTTACGTAAAGAACGCTCCGACGCTGTTCCTTATGCGTCCGCGCCTTCCGACCATCAGGCGCCGTCTCGCGGAACTTCCCGGGGCCCCGAAAAAAATTGAACTGCGACTGGAGGCACACGCATCATGATTCTCGCTTCACTTGTCCTCGCGGCGACTTTCACGCGCACGATGGAGCGCGTCGCGACGCTCGACCCCGCGTTCTCGCAGTCGGTCTACGACTCGCGCGTCGTGCAGCTCCTCTACGAGCCGCTTCTCAAGGTCGACTACCTCGCGCGCCCCTACAAGCTGACGGCTGGCTACTGCGAACTTCCCGAGGTCAGCCCAGACGGGCTCGTCTACACGTTCCGCACTCTGCACGGTCCCGCAAAGGACGTTGTCGACAGCATTGAGCGTCTGCGCGACCCCGATCTCGTCTCGCCGAACAGCTGGCTTCTCAAGAGCGTCGACACCATCGAGGCGACCGACGAGAGGACTGTCGTCTTCCGCATGAAGAGCCGCTGCCACTTCTTCCCGTGGCTGATGGCGATGAGCCCCGCGGCGGTGCGCCGGCCCGACGGCTCCGGCACCGGGCCTTTCGAGCTCACGAAGTGGCGCAAGAACCACGAGATGGTCTTTACGCGCAAAGTTCCGGAGAAGGGCAAGTTCGACACCTTGCGCTACCTCGTCATCGACGACCTCTCGACGCAGTGGCTCATGTTCCTCAAGGGCGAGCTCGACTTCCTCGGCGAAATCTCCAAGGACAACTGGGACGCCGTGATGGGCAAGGACGGGAACCTCGATCCCCAGCTCGTCGCGGAAGGGGTGAAGCTCCATTCGATCGCGACGCTCGACACTTTCTACATCGGCATAAACCTGCGCGATCCCGTTCTCGGGCCGAACAAAAAGCTTCGCCAGGCGCTCAACGCTGCGTTCGACTATCCGCGCTGGGAGGAATACTTCTCAAAGCGCACCGCGCCTTCGGACGGCCCAGTTCCGCCAGGGGTCGACGGCAAGCTTGTCTCGCCGTTCCCGTATGCGTTCAACCTCGAGCTGGCGAAGAAGCTCGTCGATGAGGCGGGCTATCCGGGCGGCATAGACCCAAAGACCGGTCGCCGCCTTACGCTTACGCTTTCGTTCGGCAAGGCGTCCACTTCGACGCGCGAGATGGGTGAGCTCCTTGCGTCGTTCTACGAGAAGATCGGCATCAAGCTCGAGCTTGCGTTCCAGACGTGGGATGCGTTCCTCAAGTCGGTGAACGAGGGCCGCGTGCAGCTCTACAACATGGGCTGGGTCGGCGACTATCCTGACGCCGAGAACTTCCTCCAGCTTTTCTACTCCAAGAACGTGAGCCCCGGGCCAAACCATTCCCACTACATAAACCCCGAGTTCGACCGCGCCTACGACGCGGCGATGGCCGCGCCAACGCGCGAGGAGCGCAACCGCAACTGGGCGATCTGCCAGGAGCTTGTCCGCGAAGACTGCCCGTGGATATTCGGCCACTACAGCAAGTCCAACTCCCTCGTTCGCCCACGCGTCGGCAACTACGTCCCGAGCGACTTCCCGTATGGGCAGGAAGTTAATTTTACCGTCAACGAATAGTTTTAACGCAGAGATTCTTAACGCAGAGACGCAGGGTCGCAGAGTACGCAGAGAAGTTTTGGAAGTGTCTGTCGAATGAAGGTTCTTTATATAGAAAGGTCGACGGGAGAAGGGCGTAACGGCGACTGGGCCGAGAGTCTCGACCTTGACGGCGTGGAGCGCATAGTCGTGGGGACGGGCCCCGGCAGCTTCGCCGGAATCCGCTCCGCCCTCGCGTTCGCGCAGGGCTACGCGCTCGGTTCGAAGTGCGAAGTGTTGGGACTTCCCTCGCCTTGTGCCGTTGCTGCGCAGGTCTATGCCGGCGGCTCTGGCTTCCCGCTTGCCGTCGTGGGAGACGCGCGTCGCGGCAAGCTGTGGATTGCGCTCTTTGAGGGATTGAAGCTCGTATGCCCTGTGTTTCAAGTTGAGAAAGATGCTCTTTCACTTCGCATACCGCTTGCCGCGAAGGTCGCGACGAGCGACGAGTCGCGCATAGGCGACGTCCTTTCCGAGGCGTTCGGGGAGCGGTACATCGGCGGCGTCAAGCCGACTGCCGACGGCCTCAGGGTTTTTGCCGAGGCGAACCCGTCCGCGCTAGTGGCCGAGCCCCTGCCTATCTACCTCAATCCCGCCGTCCGCGATTGAGGCGGACGGCCTAAAATGCTATAATCTCCACATGAAAAAGGTAAAGGTCCTTCTCGCGCTCTGCGCGGCGGCGACGGCGTTCTTCGCGCTCGCGTTCGCAAACAACGTCGCGGCGATATTCAACTGGTGGTCGTCGTTCCTCGCGGTCGGCGGAGATTCCTCGGCTTTTGCGGCGAAAGCGCCGGGGTTCGTCCCGTGGCTCGACTGGACGGTCGTGGACTATTCCGCCGTCACTACGTTCATTCCGGCTCTCGGGTTCCTCTGCATGACTCTTTCGCTCGCGCGGATGGCTGCCGGCAGGCGCTGCCGCGCCGGGGACTTCCCGTTTTTCCGCGGCTCGGACCAGCTCAACGTAGCGCTCGGCCTCTTCGGCACTCTCTGGGGCATCATCGTAATCGGCTATTTCAAGCTCGACTCGGTCACGATGGCGGACCTCATGCAGTGCCTCCATACGGCGCTGTTCTCGACGCTGACGGCTGTCGTCTGGGTGTTCCTCGTCGACCGTCCGCTCGTGAGGCCGTATTTCACGCGGCTTCTCGAGGAGACGGGCCTCGCCGAGACCGACGACGGCGATCTTGCCGCCGCGGTGGACAGGCTTGTCGTCCGCCTCGGCGCGGCGTCCGACGCGTTCGAAAGGCGGCAGAGGGAGTTCGAGGCGGAGTTCCGCAGGCGGCTCGACGAATACGCGGCCGAGGCGTCGAAGCGCGCGGCGGCCGACGCCGAGGCGTTCGAGCGGCGGCGCGGCGAATATGCCGCGCACTTCGAGAAGCGGCTTGCCGACTACGAGCAGTCGTTCGAGAAGCGGCAGAATGAATACGTCGAGTTCTTCAAGCGCGAGATAGACGCGCTCGAGCGCCGCGCGAAGGCCGCGGACGAGGCGCGCGTCGAGACGGAGTCTCGCCTCGCGCGCATAGCCGCAGCGCTGAGGGGATGACGGGCCATGACCGAATCCGACCGCGCCGCGATTAAAAGGCTTCTCGGGGGCGATGCATCCCGCAGGGCGACGACCGACGACCTGCAGGGGCTTCTTCTGCAGGTGGTGTTCGCCCTGCTGATGGTCTTCATGATTGCGTACTTCATCTTCGTGGAGACGTCGCGCAAGGAGAGGGCCGAGGAGATACTCGAGGTGAACAGGCAGAAGCTCGTCCTTGCGCTTGAAAAGGTCGCCGAGGATCACCGCGTCAGATACGGCCTCAACGCGCTGATGACCCAGGGAACCGACGGGCGCCGCTCGTTCGACGCCGACGAGCACGTGAAGGGCGGGAAGATCGACCTTGCGCCAGCGGCGAAGGCGGCGTTCGCCTCCGGTTCAGCCGCGGCCTGCGCCGACTACCGCGACAGGGTGTCGCTCGCGGCCGCGTGGAAGGCTGCCGTTCTCGCCGAGGCGAAGCTTGCAGAGGACGCGCTTACCGACGACGAGAGGATATGGCTCGGCGACGAAGTCGCGCGATCCGTCGAGGAGGTTCGCCTTGACGCCCGTGGCGTACAGCGCGCTCTTGCGGCGCGTCTCCAGCGCCAGTGGATCGAGAATCCGTCCGCGTTCGACGACATCGCAGATCCCGGCGCGCTCGCCGACGCGCTCAAGACAAAATCCCTGAAATTCGTCGCCGAGGCGACGGGAGCGGAGGTGCTGCCGTGAACATTTCCGTGGTTCTTTTCGCCGCCGCGCTTTCGGCGGGCAACATCGAGTTCGACGCGACCGCCCGCGAGGGCGCGCGAGGCATCTCGATCTCGCGCGCAGCGGCTGAGCTGCGCGAGAATGGGCCTGCGCCGGGCTCGCTCGCGAAGGCGATGCTCGCCGACCCCGCGAAGTTCGAGAAGCCTGCAGAGGCCGAGAGGCTGTGCCGCGGGCTCTTTGCCGAGGAGGTGCGCTCCCAGTTCGCCGCGAAGGTCCTCGCGATCGACGAGCGGCTCGGGATCGCGTCGAACCGCGCCGAATCGGCGTCGTCCGGCGCAGAGATGGACGCAGCGAAGGTCGAGGAGATCGTGAACCGCCGTTTCGGCGGCGCATTCGCCGCGGAACGGAAGTCGGCGGTGGAGTCCCAGGCGAAGACGATCGTAGCCGCGACGCGTCCGACGGAAGAGGAGTTCGACGCGAAGGAGGACTGGGAGCTGCGCGAACAGATGCTTGCGCGCATCGTAGGCGAGCAGAAGACTGTCGTCTTCTCGGAGAACCGCCAGTTCATCAGCGAGCGTATGGTCGAGCCAGTCATACAGGACGCCCGCCGCGAGCAGAAGAGGCAGTCCGAGTACCTGATGCGCGCGAGGTGCGACACCGCTTCGCCATCGAAGCTCGCAGTCGATCTCAGGGATCGGCTCGAGGAGAACGTGAGGGAGCGGCGCGAGAAGGCGGCTGACCCCTCGAAGGCGTGGGGAGTCTTCGCCGGGACCTTCGGGAAGTCCGTCGGGCCGGCCGTAGAGCGGCGCACGCTCGACAGGCTCGAGAAAAAGATGGACGCAATCGCGATCGACGTCGAGGCGGACGCGATTCTGAAGGAGATCTCCGAGACGCCGGAAAGGCATGTCAAGGCCGCGGACAGCGAAAAGATATTTGCCGAACGGTATGCGGCGGGTGTCCTCGCGCGGGCGCTCGACGGAACGTGCGAAGACGCGCCCCAGGCGGAGCGCGACGAGCTGAGGGCGTATCTCGCGGAGCGCCTGGGCGGGGAGCGCCTCCGCAGGGCTGCCGAGGCCAAGGTGAAAAAGGACGTCCTCCCGAAGTGGCGTGAGGCGCGCACGGTCGCGGCGGCGCGGCAGGCGGAGGAGACATGGCCTTCTCTCGCCGACGGAACGTGGTTCCCCGCCGCGGATGTCGCGGACGACGTTGCGGCGAGAAGCGACTACGAGAAGTCGGTCAGGGAATGGCGTGGTCTCGCCGCCCTGAAGCCGCTCGCCGACGCGCCTCGCGGGAAGCCGCTCATGGAGGAGGCCGATCGTCGCGCCGATTCCGCGGTCGCCGCCGCTTTTGACGTCGCGAGGAGCGCGATCGCCGCGCAGAACGCGATAGTCGACGGGAACCATGCGAAGGTCCTCGCCGAGGCGAGGCGGCGCAAGGATTCGTTCTGGACGCGCACGCCAGACTTGAAGACCGTCGTCGGGCTGCTTACGCAGGCGACAGAGGAGGCGTGGGACGCAACGAGGCTCGACACCCTCTGGCCGGGCGATTCCAATCGGCCTGCCAACGCCGCCGACCAGCACAAGGCGCTTTTCCCCAGTGTCAGGCGCAAGATCGAGCTTATCGCCAAGTCAATCCTCGAAGAGATGAACGAACCGCAGCCGGAAAACGAGAAAAAGCCCGAGGAGCCGCCGCCGGAAGAGCCGCAGCCGGACGAGACGCCCGAGGAGCCGCCGGAGGAGGTTATCGAGTTCGCGATTTCGGTTCGCCGTGCCGACGAAGAGGTCGAGGTTTCGCTGAAGCAGGGCGAGACTGTCGTGGAAAGCGCGACCGTCCTGGCGAAAAAGGACGATTTCGAGAATGCCATGCACAAGGTGACGACTGCGATGTCGCGCATCCTTGGCCTCAAGTGACTGTCTGCGTACTACGCGAATATGGTATAATATCACTTCAAAAGGCAACGGAAGACAAGATGGACAAGAACTACGACGCAAAGGCCGCGGAGGCCAAGTGGTACCCGATCTGGGAGAAGAACGGATATTTTCACCAGGAGCCCGACGGGCGCGAACCGTATTCAGTCGTAATCCCGCCGCCGAACGTGACGGGCATACTGCACATGGGCCATGCGCTCAACCAGACGATCCAGGACATCCTGGTCAGGTGGCGCCGCATGCAGGGCAGGAACACGCTGTGGCTCCCCGGCACCGACCACGCCGGCATCGCGACGCAGAACGTCGTAGAGAAGGCGCTCAAGAAGGAAGGGAAGCGCCGCCAGGACCTCGGGCGCGAGAAGTTCCTCGAGCGCGTGTGGGAGTGGAAGAGGCAGTACGGCGGCACGATCGTCCACCAGCAGCGCATGCTCGGCAACTCGACCGACTGGCTTAGGGAGCGCTTCACGTTCGACGAGGGCTGCTCTCGCGCCGTCGCGAAGGTGTTCACGCAGCTCTACAACGAGGGTCTCGTCTACAAGGGAAACTACATCGTCAACTGGTGTCCGAGGTGCGGAACGGCGCTCGCAAACGACGAAGTCGAGCACGAGCCCAACCACGGACATTTCTGGTATGTCAGGTATCCCGTCGTCGGGAGCGCGAAGGGCGTTAAGGGCGAGCCATACAAGGACTACGTCATGGTCGCGACAACGCGTCCAGAGACGCTTCCGGGCGACACGGCGGTTGCGGTGAACCCGAAGGACGACCGCTACGCGCATCTCGTCGGCAAGACTGTTATCTTGCCGCTCACCGGACGCGAGATTCCCGTCATCAGCGACGATTACGTCGACCGTGAATTCGGTACGGGCATCGTGAAGATCACGCCGGCGCACGACCCCAACGACTTCCTCGTCGGCAAGCGCCACGGCCTTGAGGAAATCAACATCATGACCGACGACGCCCACATGAACGAGCTCGCCGGCGCGAAGTACTGCGGCATGGATCGCTTCGAGTGCCGCAAGGCGATCGTCGCCGACCTCGAGGATGGCGGATTCCTCGACCACATCGAGGATATCGACAACCAGGTCGGACACTGCTACCGCTGCCACGAGACGGTCGAGTCGCGTCTTTCGAAGCAGTGGTTCGTCAAGATGAAACCGCTCGCCGAGCCCGCGATTGCCGCGGTCAAGTCGGGCGAGGTAAAGTTCGTCCCCGACCGCTGGAGCAAGATCTACTTCAACTGGATGGAGAACATCCAGGACTGGTGCATCTCGCGCCAGCTCTGGTGGGGCCATAGAATCCCCGCCTACTACTTGAAAAAGACCACTTCCACTGGAGGGGTGCGGGGAGATCAC
>CACYNF010000120.1 GCA_902775595.1 uncultured bacterium
GCTTCGACAATCTTGACTGGCAGCGGCTTTTTCATTTCAGGAACAGTTTACCAAAAATCCGTGAGTAGCAGAGCGAGGAAATGATGCAATGCGATCTATTTTGAATACGCCGCGATAATTAAGATCACGACAATTAGGGCAATATACAATAAACAGCCAATGTTAAACGACTTCTCCGCACTGGCTAAATGCTTTTTCGCCGATTCAATGTCACCACGCTCCAATGCCTCGCGGGCGGCCTGTCTGTCGAGCATGGAGAACCAATTGCCGCCCCTAAACCAAAAATGCTCGGTGGCGCTTTGCTCTTCTATTTCAGCCTTGACCTTCATACGCGCAAGTTCGCGCTCCAGCCTTTGGCAACGCTTCTCCAGCGATTCTTCTTGCCCTCCTTCTGCCGCACCCCCGGGACCTTCTACTTCCGCCCCGCAAAAGGGACAGCGAAACCGCTCTTCGCCGTTGTCGTAGAGCTCTTTCCCGCAAGTTGGACAGTTCATGCTACCACTTCTTTCATACATAATCTTTTAAACCTGCATCTTTTAAATCTGTTCAGGAATACATGATCAAATGGGGAGACACCCCTTTGGTGTTGCTCTTTTTGTCGCCCATTCCGATGTTTTCTTTCACATTCCTCATTATCAACGGCGTTGGGGGTATTATACCGAAACTGCCACGCTGAAATCAAGCACAGCGAAATGAGATAGCGGGTCGAAGGACGGGCAAGGCGCCCACCTCAAAGGGCGAGCACGGTTGCCCGAAACAAAGCCGCACGTTGACGGGCAAACCAGCACGAGGCGACTGCAGCAAACCACCGTAGCAGCGTCATGCCAATGCGGCGGCACAGTCTCGCGCGATCTGTGATTTAAGCGCATCGGGAGACTCAAACTTGCACTCCGGGCGCAGGAAGCGGAGAAGCTTCACTTCCGCGAAGCCACCGCCCTGCACATCAGGCGCCGGCCGCAGAAAATGAACCTCAACCACCGGCTCTTCCCACGCACGCTCGCCAAACGTCGGCGCAAAGCCGTAGTTCGCGACTGCGCGTACACCGCCCGCCTCGACCGCATAGACGCCGAGCGGAAGCCGAATGTTGAGCGAACTCGGCTTTAAGTTCACCGTTGGATAGCCAAGACGCGAACCCTCGCCCTTCCCCGCGAAGACCTCGCCTCGCACCACGAACGGACGCCCAAGCATGGCACAGGCGTCCTCGACCTCGCCACGCTCGAGCGCGGCGCGGATGCGCGTCGAAGAAACTATCTCGCCGCGATACTCCACGGCGGGAACGACCTCGACCGAGTAGCCGTGCGCGCGAAGCCAGGAAGCGTCGGCAGTTCCGCCGCGCCCAAAGCGCCAGTTCGCGCCGCAACGAATCTTCGTCTCTTTTGAAATCCCAGCCGTCGCAAGAAACTCCTCGGGCGAAAGACGTGCAAACTCTGGCGTAAAGTCGAGCGCGACGACTTCCCTTGCTCCGCATGCGCGGATCGCGGCGAGGCGTTCCTCGGCGTCCATCAAAAGCCGCGGCGCCCTCTCTGGCGAAAGGACGGCCATCGGGTGGTTGCGGAAAGTAAGCGCCGCCTCGGCGCCCTTCAGTATGGACTGGTGCCCCAAGTGGACGCCGTCGAAGAAGCCTACCGCAACGCTCTGGAAATCGGCACTACGCATGACGGGAGGTTCCCGACGTCTGTTTCGAGGAGCTTGTCAAACGGTATCGCGTCGTCAACGGAAAGCTTGCCGATCTTCGTGCGCCTGAGCGACATGAGCGTCGCGCCGAGGTCCTGCGCGAGCGCGCGGACTATCACGCCCTTCGAGGCGACGAGCGAAAAGGCAGACTCTCCCGAAGACGCATCCTTCTCGCCGACCTCGAAGCGGTAGACGTGCGCGAGAAACTGGGTGTGCTCGCCGGTCTCGGCGATGTCGTACTGCGCAGACCCCTCGCGGCGGACGGCGCAGAAGCGCGGCTCCGTCTGAAAGAGATCGCCTTTCGCCTCTTCCGGCTTCATCACGCGTCCAGGAAGAGGAATCGGCCTTCCATAGCGGTCGCCCGTATCTGTCGTCTCGCCAAACTTCATCGTCCCGGTATACGAGCGGTCTGCGCCCATTATGTCGCCGGCAAACTTGTTCGCGCTGCCGAGGAGAACCACGAAAAGCCCGGAGGCCATCGCGTCCAAGGAGCCGCCGTGACCGACCTTCACGAGGTTGAACTTGCGCTTCACCGTCTTTACGACGGACGAGAACGCGATCCCGGCGGGCTTGTCGACGAGAAGAAGCCCGTCGAGATCCTCGAGCATCCTTAGCTGCGTGAGGTTAGCCATTTCCGAGCTTGTCCAGGATCGCCAGCACCTCGTCGCCCTTCTCAAGCGACCGGTCGAGCTGGAAGAGAAGACGCGGAGTGAACTTTAGCCGCACTTCGCGGTTTATGATCTGCTGGAAGCGCCTCGCGTTGTGCTTAAGGTGCTGGAGCGCAGTCTCCTTCAGGGCGTCGTCGCCGAACACCGACACCTTGACGGTTGCGTCGCGGAGATCCTTCCCGCAGTGGACGTCCGTCACGGTGATTAGCCCGGGAGCGACCGTGTCGCCCTGCATCACGGAGAACATCGCCTCTGCGATGACCCGCTTGAGGAGACTGTCTACCCTTTCTATCCTGTCGACCGCCATATCAGACGTTGAGCGCGGTTTTGCTCCAGGGCTCCTTGCCGGCGAGAAGCGACGGCGTCGTCATTTCGCTCGGAACCGGGATCCCGAGCATCTGCAGCGCTGTCGGCGCGACGGCCGAGAGCTTCGCAAGCGGCGTGAGCCGCACGCCTGCCGCATCGTTCGCGACGTAGAAGCAGTCGACGAGGTTCAGCGTGTGCGAAGTCTTCGTAAGCCCAGACTTGTAGTCGACCATCTGCTCGGCGTTGCCGTGGTCGGCGAAAATGAGAACGTGCGCGTCGAGCTCGAGGAGGCGGGGAAGGATCTTCCCGATGCACTCGTCCGTCACCTCGACCGCCTTTGTCGCGGCCTTCTCGTCTCCCGTATGCCCGACCATGTCGCAGTTCGCGTAGTTGACGACGATGAATCCGTAGGGATTGTTCTCGAGGCGCTTCAGAAGCTCGTCGGTGACGTTGTACGCGTCCATCTCGGGGTGCGACGCGAACGTCGCGGGGTCGAAGCGCGACTTCACCTCGACCTGGTCCTCGCCATCCGAAGGAGTCGTGGACTTGCCGTTGAAGAAGCTCGTGACGTGGCGGAACTTCTGCGTCTCCGCGAGACGGAGCTGCTTGATGCCGGCCTTAGAGACGACCTCTCCGAGAAGGTTGTCCATTCCACCGCCCGCGCCCATCGCGCCGAGGAGGTAGTCCTCGAACTCGTCCCAGTAGCGTGTGAAGCCGAGGTATGTCACCTTCGGACGCGCGCAGCGCTCGCCAGCGTAGTCGTCGCAGACAAACGCCTGGGTGAGCTGGATCGCGCGGTCCTGGCGGTAGTTGGTGTGCATCACGACGTCGCCGTCCTTCATGCCGGCGTAGTCGCCGATGACGTAGCACGGGATGTACTCGTCGGTCATGGGCGTCCCGTCGGGCGTCTTGCCGCTCTCGTACTCCGCCTTGACGCACTCCTCGATCGTCGCGGCCTTCTTGCCCCTGCAGCCGACGATGCAGTCATACGCCTCGCTCGTGAGCTTCCAGTTCTTCACGCGGTCCATGCCGTAGTAGCGGCCCATCGCGGTGCCGATCGTCGCGTTGCCGACTGCGGCGAGCTCGGTCTTGAGGCGGGCGATGTATTCCAGGGTCGAACGAGGCGGCGTGTCGCGGCCGTCGAGGAACGGATGAACGACGATGCGCCCTTCGGGGAACTCCTGGCGCGCCCTGCGCATCAGCTTGAAGAGATGCTCCTGGTGGGCGTGAACTCCCTCGTCCTGGAGAAGCCCGAAGAAATGGAACGTTGAGTTGTTCTTCTTCCAGTTCGCGACGAGGTTCTGCCACTTCGGGCTCTTGAAGAGCTCGCCCGAGGAAAGCCCGTCGTCGATGCGCTTAAGCTCCTGGACGACGATACGCCCGGCGCCCATGTTGAGGTGGCCGACCTCGGAAGACCCCTGGTAGCCGTCGGGAAGTCCTACCGCCTCGCCGCAGCAGTCGAGAAGGCAGTGCGGATAGCGGGCCCTTATCTGGTCGATGACAGGCGTCTTTGCGCCATAAACAGAATTGCCGTCCTGACGCGGGTTGACTCCCCAGCCGTCGCGGATGATGAAAACTACTGGTCTCATTTTTCCTCCTTGGAGACGGATATTATACCATAAAACGGAACCGCCGTTGCCGTCGAGACATGCCCCCGTAATAGAGGAATAGGTTGCTCATTAGGAATTCCCGATGCACAACCCATTACCCGTATTCACGCGAGCTTGTCGAACGGGAAGGAAACGCGCCGCCCGTGGCGCTCTTCGACGAGACGGTCCCAGAGAGGAAGACGGTCTTCCTTCGCGGTCTTTACGGGGAAGTAGTAGTCGCGCTCGACATGCATGAGCTCTATCCAGCCGTCAAGCGCGCGCAGCACCGCGAAGCCGACGTCGCGGTCCATGCCCATGGACGGGATGCCGAGCATCCGGATCATCGTCTTCCGCGCGTAGCTGCTGTAGAGTATGTTGTCCTGCCAGCTGTGGTTGTGTCCGTGCAGAAATCCGCAGACCCTCGGGTCTTTCACCATCTGCTTGTTGATTCCGAGCGACCAGGCCGGATGGTGGGCGCAGACGAGAGCCGGACGCGTCGTGGCCGCGAGAAACGAATCGAGCCACTTCGACTGCTCCTCGCCAAGTTCACATTTGCCGCGTCCGACGCCGTTGTCTTCCGCCGACGGATCTGGCTCGACCAGCGAATCAAGCAGGACCATGTCGTACTTCGGCAGGCGCGTGACGGACGCGAACCGCCCCTTCACCGGGGAAGGCGCGATCCATCCGCCAAGCGTCTTCGCCATCGGAACGCGCCTGTCGTGGTTGCCGGCCGTCATGACGATCCTGATTCCGGCGGCCTCGAGCGGGCTCAGGACCTCCTTCGCGATCTCGTAGTCGCGCTCTTCGCCGAAGCAGAGCGAAACGTCCCCAAGGCAGAACACGTGCGCTGGAAGCGGATTCATCGCGAGGATCTCCGCGACGAGGCGCCTCACGGTGTCGTTGATGTAGTCGTAGCTGCGGTCCGTCTTGAACTTCTGCTCCGCCCACGCCTTGCCGACGTGCAGGTCGCTCATCACGACCGCGAGGTCTGGGTCGATCCCCCGCGGTTCTTCGCCAGCAGGACGCGACGGCCCCGCCGGGCAGCCAGGAAGCGCCGCGCCGATTCCTGCGGCGGCGAAGCCCCCCAGAAGTCCCCGCCGCGTCAAGCAAACTTCCTTGGCCATGTTCGCTACCTGATTACGACCTTCATTCCCCTGCGCGTGTCGGGCGTATACACGCCGCCTAACTTCCAGCGAATATAGTCGACGTCAAACGCACCGCCGCTAGTCGAGCCTGGTATGCCAAACCGGACAAAACTGTACGACGCGCCATTGTAAGCCGTGAGGTCTACGAGGTTTTCGCCGATTTTCACGTTGTCGCGCCAGACGGTGAAGCCATGTCGTGTAGCACCATCGTAGGAAATGCGGAACTTGTGATTCTTGTCGGTGTTGTCGGAAGAATCAAGAAGGATGTTGTCGCCCATCGAAGACGAAATCTGCCAGTAGACATGGCTCTTGCCGATGATGATGTTGCCTGTCGCGCGAGGTGTTGCGACCCAGAATTGCAAGGTCCTGTCCCCTCCCGAGATTGAGCAGCTGTTTATTTTTGTCGCAAATTCTATCGTGTAGGCCGTGTCCTCCGTAACGAGGTTTTTCCATGCGGAGTCCGTCGTTTTCCAAAAAGTCTGCTTGCCGTTCGGATTTACGGAAAGAATGCCGTTGTCCTTCGATATTGTTGCACCGCTATTCCCGCTGATCGTCCAGTCCGATGCGTTGGCTGATGTTGAAATGCGTGCATCGTCAGCCGTCATCTCATACTTTGTGTCGAACTCGGCTGAGTCGAGTCGGCTTGCCTTCTCAACCGCCTTTTGATCCATTGGGGCATACGCGCCTTTGTGAAAACGCAACCAAGCAACATTAGCTTTGCCCGCATAGTCCCCGTTTGCGGCCCCTAAGAAGAGTCGATTTACGGTTGCGTCAATGCCGCTGCTAAGATTGTTGTGGACAAGGATACCGTCGATCCAGACTGAATGCACTGTTGTTCCCGGCTCGCGAACAATGCGGTAGTTGTGCCAAACGGTTGCATCCATGTTTGTAAGAACTGCGACATTCTTGTTATGCCCCCATGAAATTTGACCGGTCTTGAAAACAAGCCATGAATTTACGCTGGAGTCGCCTGTAGAAGCATTGAGAAGCAACGCCCCCTTGGAACCAGTCGATTCCGTTACTTTCAGCCTGACTTCCACGGTGTAGCCCGTACCGCCGTCTGCACCGGTCGTTGCGTTCATTTTGCGCCAAACGCCACCGGCGTCTTCAGCATTGCCGGCATCCGCCTTCAGCGACTGAGAGCCTGAAATCACCATTGAACACGCCCCGATGTTTGCGCCGGAGCATAGTTCCAGCCAGTCTCCTCCGCCGGTAAAGTCATACCTGCCGTTCCCGTCGATGTCTTCCGCCGTCGGCAGCTTGAGCATCTCGTACTTGTAGTCGAACTGCGAGGAGTCGCGCTGCTCGAGATCGGCGAATGCCGTGAAAGCCGAACCGGTCGCCGCGGCGACTGTCAGAATTGGGATTAGTCTTGTTTTCATCTTTGTTCCCCCTTCCTTGTGTGTTTTGAATCTTCGTAAAGCCATTCGAGCGGCACCTTGACGAGGCGCGAATGCGCGAGCAGGTCATAGGCGCAGTATCCGAGAAGGACCGTGCCGTCGTCAAGCGGCTGAATCGCCGTGTAGCAGAACCAGCCGTTGGGGTCGTCCTCGATCATCTTCGCCCCGCGCCAGGTGCGCCCGTCGTCGGACGACAGCGCGGCGGCGAGAGGCGAACGCCAGCCGTTCGCCCACGGCTCCTCCGCCGCACGGTACGCCTTCATCTCCGGACGGGACGCGTGGTCGTTCCAGACCGCCAGCAGGTCGCCCGTCGGCAGCCGCTTCACGCTCGCCGGAGAGAGCGGCGAGACGAGCGGAGACGGCGCGGGCGCGCTCCAGGTTTCGCCGCGGTCGGTCGAGCGGCTGAAGTACTGGCGGTCTGCGTCCGTGCGAATCCAGAGGAGGACGCTTCCGTCGGAACACTCCACGACGCCCGGCTCCTGCGCGGCATGCTTCCGTCCGTCCGCGCCGCGAACGGAAAGAGCGCCTTTGCCGCGCCGCCACGTCGCACCGTTGTCATCGGAGGAATACGTCAGCACGACGCCGGGCTCGTCGAACCTTCCGTCGGGGAAGGAGTGTTTCGCGACGGCGAAGAGAAGCCGTCCGTCACGCAGCTGGATGACGCGGTCGTTGTTGAGGACGTAGTATGCGATCTCGTCCGTTATGCACACCTTCGGTTCGCTCCAGGTGCGTCCCTCGTCGAAAGAGCGGCGCATCACCGGACGGCAGTCGGAAAGGGAATTCTTGACGAGGTAGAACAGCGCGATTTCTCCGCTCTTGAGACGCAGAAGGCTTACGCTCATGACGTTCATCGCACCCTCGTTCCTGACGATGATTTCGTCCTTGCCGGACCATGTAGTCCCGTTGTCCCGGGAATAACGCGCGGCGATTTCTGCGGTGGCGTGGTCGGACTTCGACTCGCCGCAGTAGCGCGAGTACGCGAACATGATCCTTCCGTCGCGGAGCGGAAGGAACGCGCCCTCGCTGTTGCGCGGATTGCCCGGACCTGGCGGCAGGTCGAGCGTCCGCTTCACTCCCGGCGCGGGGCTCGCAAGGACCTTGAGCACGACTTTGCGGATCGTGCGCGGCGCGCCGTCGACCAGCCCCGGAGCATGGCCGCCGCGCGGCGGGAAGAACGCGACGAACTCGCCCGGAGCGACCGTGATGCGCTCGCCCCTGTTCCCGGCTCGAACGATGCCGCCGCCTCGGGCGGAGGCTCCATCGAGCCATACGTCTCCGCGCCGGTGAGCGGCACCTGCACGTCTATGTAGGCGTGGTGGGCCTCGAACAGATTCGCGTCGCTCCACGGCTTGAGCTCTGCGTCAAGCACGTTCGCCCAGCAGTTCGAGCCGTCTATCTCGTAGCGGCCTGGCGCGAGCGCATCCAGATCGGGACGCTTCAGGAATTCAAACGCCTTTTCCAGATGCCCGTTCAGCGCGAAGAGACGCGGCGCGTCCGCGACAGGCGCGACGACGACCGAAGGCGCCGCGCCGGACGAGACGCACGACGCCGCAAGGACTGCGCAAATGACTAAAGCCCGATATGGAAGTCTGCTACGCACGATCCTTCCTCTCGATAAACCCAAGCGCATCGATCTTCGCGGCGTACGCCTGGTATTCCGCCTCGCCGAGCGGCTGCCCGGCCGGCGAACGCGCGGGGCCGCAGTCGAGCCCGATGTAGCGCATGACGCTCTTCCAGTACGAGGCGTTCGGTGCGGAGACCACAAGATCCACGAACCGCACGACTTCGTCCATCAGAAGCTGGGCCTCGGCAAAGCGCCCTTCCGCCGCCAGCGCGCAGATGCGCGCATGGTGCGCGGGGATCATGTTGTCGGACGTTCCGATGCATCCGCTGAACGTGTCGCCGTAGGCGAACGCACAAAGCTCCTGCTCGTCCGCGCCGGCGAAGAAGATCGCGGGCTTGGGAAGGCGGCGCCTGAGCTGCTTGACGGTCCAGTAGGCGTAGCCCGTGTACTTCATTCCCTTTACGTTGGGGATTTCAAAGAACCGCACGTCGCGGTCTGGAACGACCTGCGCGCCGACGGAGTAGATCATGAACGGCAGGTCGGTCGCGCCGGCGATGGCGCTGTAGTGCGCGAACGCGGCGTCGAAGTTCTGCCCGAAGTAGACCGGGGCAACGGACGAGACCCAGTCCACTCCGGCCTTCGCCGCGCGGCGCGCGAGCTTCACGGCGTCGTCAGTCGAAAGGCATCCGACGTGGGCGATCATCTTCGCGCGTCCGCGCGCCGCCTTCACGGCGCGCTCGTAGACGCGCACGCGTTCGTCGGACGAGAGAAGGAACCCCTCTCCGGTCGAGCCCGTGAGATAGAACCCCCTGAGCCCGTTCGCAAGGCCGTGCTCGACAAGCTTCTCCACCATCTCCTCGTTGACCGAGCCGTCCGCCCTGTACGGCGTCACAAGCGCGGCGTACGCCCCGGCCATGCCCGCGAACTCCGCGCCGTCTGGAACGCGGAGCGATGCGGCCCCGAAAGCCGCGCTCGGGGCTGCGTCCCCGCCGCACAGCATGGCGTCGGCCGTCGCAGAAACCCCGACCGCCGTCATGCCGCCCATGAATCCGCGCCTTGTCGTCTCCGACATCGCATTCCTCCCTCGCTTGACTTTGATGGTTCTCAACCGCTTCGACTGTAGACTATTCTACCAAACCATCCAGACTTAATGGGGCACGAAATCACATTTGCGTTTTTATATGCCTCTCCCGCCACGAACTCGGCGAAGCCCCCGAGAAGCGCTTGAAAGTCGCCGAGAAATGCTGACGCGACGCGAAGCCGAGCCGCGTGGCGACGGACTCCACGCTTTCGCCTCTGGAGAGAAGCTCCTTGGCGCGGTCGACGCAACACTTCAGCTGAAAGGCATGCGGCGAAAGGCCGGTCGCGGACTTGAATGCGTTGAGAACTCCAGTCGGCGATAGATTCATCCGTTCGACGAGGGCGTCCATTGAAATGCGTCTTTCAGGGTTCGCCTCCATCTCGCTGACGACCCCGGCAATGACATCATGCGAGCGATCCCGCGGTTCGTTCGCCGCGTCGATCATATCGAGCACAAGGCGCGACGACACGGCCTTGAGTCGGAACCTGCGCTCGTGCGAGCGGTCGTCTCCGAGCTGCAGGACCTTGAACAGCTCGCGTATGTCCTTCTCGACGGCCTTGCCGCCGAAGAAGGTCATTGGAAGCGACTTCAAGCACTTGATCGCCCATTCCCTCTCCGCGGCGCTGAATCCGGACGCGATCCAGTTCTTCCTGTCCGTGCTGATCTTCAGGGCCGAATAGATGACCTTGCGTCCGTCCGATACCTGGCGGTGGAGCTCGTTCGGACGCGACACGAACATGTGAAGCGGGCGCAGGTCGAACTCGCGACCGTCGCTCTCGTACTTCATGTCGCCGCGGAGGCAGAAGATGCATTCAACGCAGTTCCTGTGGCGATGCCACGGGGAGCGCATTTCGTATTCCCTGAGGCTGAAGTACGATACGGCCGGAAGGTACGGAAGACCTTCCGCCGTGAGGTCGTACACCGCATGGCTGTAGGGCCTCGAGTCGAACTCGTTCGCCACGGCCAGCGGCGGTAGGGAGCCGCTGCTGCGGGCTGCCCGCAGGCATTCCCAGTAGCCGAAGTGGCGAAGCTTGCCCTTGCCGACGCGGTCAGACATTGAGCGCCGTCTTCGACCAAGGCTCCTTGCCGGCAGTTCTACTTTGAGGCGCATTTGTGATGCCCCATGCTGACCGGACGGACAAGATTGTAGACTATCATTATGGCGAGGAACGCTGCCGACGCCCAGTGCACGACGGATAGCGAATGGCCCGCGGAGGCGATCACAGAAGTCGCGGGGAGCGCATCCGGGATGAAGTTGATCGCGATGCCGCAGAGAATCGCGCCGGCCATGATCACCGAGACGTACGCGGCAGCTGCCTTGCGTCCAACAAGCGCGGCGACTGTCGTGAGCGACATCGCGTTCATCGCAGGTCCTACCATCAGGAACACGAACGCCGCCCCGGGCGAGACGCCCTTGGCAACGAGCGACGCGGCGATTGGAATCGACGCCGTCGAGCAGACGTACATCGGGAAGCCCACGAGCGCCATCACCGGCATCGCGATCCAGTCGCTGCCGTGGAACGCGTCCGCAAAGAAGTTGTCCGGAACAAGCACCGTGACGAGAGCGGAGACGGCGAGTCCGACGGCAAGCGGCTTCGCGACGGAACCAAGAAGCCGCCTGTACGCCTGCCAGAATATCGCCTTGATCCCGCGCGAGCCCGCAGCCGATTCCTCGACGGCGACGGTCGACGCGTCCTCTCCGCCGACAGCGGAGACCACCGCTCCGCCTACGACGCCCGTAAGAGCGGCGGCGATTGGACGCGCGACGGCGAAGACGGGGCCGAGCAGAGCGTAGGTCGCAAGGATTGAATCGATGCCCGTCTGCGGAGTGGAGATGAGAAGCGCGGCGGTCGGACCTTTCCCAGCGCCGTGCTTGCGAAG
>CACYNF010000121.1:0-3796 GCA_902775595.1 uncultured bacterium
CGAGATCGCCTTCGATGATGAGCCGGCGCACAACCTGCATGGAACGTATCTCTGCGAGCGTGCGGTGGTAGATGTCGTCGTCTGTGTCTCCCTGCGAAACCCAGTCGAGCGGGGGAATGTCAGCCGTCACAAAGAACTCCGGGCGCACGACGACAGAAAGGTCGTTAGTTGTCGCGAACGCGCCGGAAACATCGGAGAGATTCCCGACGTAGCTCGCGAACACGTCCGAAAGAGCCGTCGCCCTCGCCTCGGCAAGCGCCTCGAACGCCACTTCCCGGGCGAAGACGTCCATAATCGCGTCAAGCTTGATCTTGCGCGGCTCCCGGCGGCCGACTATCATCCACTCGTCAGTGCTCGGCATCCACAGGTGCGCGGATCTGCAGGGGAATGACTCGATGGCCGTCTTGAAGTCCGCCGCGCTCATGCCTTTCACGGCAAGCCTCCATGCAAGGACGCCGCTGTCTCCGGTCCGTTCAAGCGCCGCGTCGAGCTTTGCGGCGTCTGCCCTGCCAGCGAGAAAGACGATGTCGAACTTCGATTCAGCGGCTGCCTCCTCGTTCGAGACGCAGATGACGCCGAACGAGGAGAGAAACGGCCTGAAGTCCTCGGCCTTTGCGTCGGCGCACAGAACCCGCGTCGCAGTGGGCTTCTCTATGGCCGCGATGCATGCCGCCGTTATCTTGACGGGGCGGAAGGAGTTTTCCTCCGGCTCGGCGGGAGGCTTTGCGCCGTCGTCGTCGCTCTTCCCGCAGCCGGCGGACGCGGCGAAAAGCGCGATGGCGAGGCATGCGAGCGCCGCGCGTATCGCCGCGACGCACTTAGGCACGACGCCTTTGCGTCGGGCGACAGCCGAGGCCGCGCGCGCGCCGAGACCGCCGTCGTCGGCAAAGGCGCCTCTCACAAACTCCCCGAGCTCGTGAGCGTCCTTGACCTGCCTGATGGCGTCGGCGGCGAGGAGATCGCTCATCACCGGGCGGAAGTTCTCGGTGTATGGACCGACGGCCGTCGGCTTGCCGCAGAGGCACGGCTCGATCATGTTCTGGCTGCCGTGTGCGCAGAGGGACTTGCCGACAAACACAACGTCTGAAATCCCGTAGAGCCCCATTAGCTCGCCCGTCGTGTCCGCGAGGTAGACGGGAGTGGGGGAGTGGAGGAGTGGAGGAGTGGAGGAGTCTTTTCTGCTACGGCGGACGCATGGGAAGCCGGCGGATTTGATGTTCGCCTCGACGGCGTCGGCTTTCTCGAAGTGGCGCGGCGCGATGACGAGCTTGACGCCGTCAAGCGTCTTCAGAATGTCGAGCAGAACCTTGTCTTCGCCAGGCCACGTAGAGCCGCCGAGAAGTATGCGGCCAGGGCCAATCCATTCCCTGAGCTCACGCTCCTTCGCCTCGTTGCGGTGAGCGACGTCAAACTTGAAGCTGCCTGTCACCTCGACGATTCTTTCAGGTGCGCCTGCGGCGACAAGGCGAGTCGCGTCGAGATCGGATTGCGCGAAGATGCGCGTGAAGGACGAGAGGACGTCGCCGAAGAACCAGCGCCCGGCCCTGTAGCGCGGAGCGCTGCGGTCGCTCACGCGCGCATTTACGAGAAAGACCGGTATGCGGTAGCGTCGCGCGGTCCAGATGAAGTTCGGCCATATCTCGCTTTCGGTGAGGATTATCGCGCGGGGGCGCGCGGTCTTGAGGGCGCTCTTCACGAAGTTGGGGAAGTCGAGCGGATTGTAAACGAGGATGTCGCGCTCGGAGACCTCCTTTTCCGCCATCTTCCAGCCGGTCGAGCTCGTCGTGGAGAAGACGAACCTGACGGATGGCTCCACCCTGCGCCATTCGCGCATGAGCTGCCCCGCGACCTGCACTTCGCCGACGGAAACAGCGTGCACCCAGACGGACCCGCCTTCAAGAAGCGCACGGCGCACCTTCTCGGGATACAGCGCGAACCTGTCGCCCATCCGCGCGGCGTATCCGCCGCGCCTGAGCATGCGGACGAGGAAGCCGGGGAGAAGAAACGGATAGACGGCGGCGAACAGCAGGTTATAGACAACCTTCTTCAGCATCGCGCCTCTCGCCGTCTCAGACCTCGGTGTTCGCGGGGATGCTCTCCCTGACGCCTGCGCCGCAGTTCACGACGGAGCCGGCGCCGATGGTGATCCACGGCATGGTCGAGGCGTTGGCGAAGAAGGATACGTCGTTCTCGACCTTCACGCCCGACGCAACCACGGTCCCGGGTCCCATGTTGACGAAGTCGCCGAGGCGGGCGTCATGGCAGACGACTGCATTCGCGCCGACGATGACGAAACGCCCGAGCTCCGCGCCGACCTGCACTACCGCGCCCGCGGCGATGAACGCGCCCTCGAGGAAGTCGGTAGTCGGGGAAATCTGGGCCTTGGGGTCGATGATCGCCGGGAAGTCGTGGCCGCGAAGCCTCTTGGCGATGTCGGCGCGCTTCGAGTTCTTGCCGACCGCGATGAAGACAGACGCGCCGGGATAGTCGCGCGACGCCTCCTCGATCGTGCCGAGAATCGGGAAGCCCTCGAAATTGTCGCCCTTCTTCCACTTGGGATCGTCGTCGGCGTAGCCGATGATGTTCCACTGCGGCTGCTGGGAAAGCGCGTTGATGCGCTCAACGGTCCAGATCGCCTCGCGGCCAAAGCCGCCCGCACCTACGATGAAAAGGTCTCTCATTTCGATTTATCTCCTTAAACGTGTGGGTAGATTATACCATAATTTGCTATAATAGTGCCGTGAAAAGAGTGCTCGAATCTATGGCAGTCATCCTGGCGGCCCCGCTGTGGGTTCCGCTCTCCGCGCTTGTCGCGCTCGCGATACTGGCCATTGACGGGCGTCCAGTCCTGTTTCGCCAGGAGCGCGCGGGGAAAGGCGGCCGCGTCTTCTCCATGCTCAAGTTCCGGACAATGCGCGGCGGCGAAGGCTCGGACGCCGAGCGTCTGACGCGGCTCGGGCGGTTCCTGCGCGCGACTTCCCTGGACGAGCTGCCGCAGCTTCTGCATGTCCTGTCCGGCAAGATGGCCCTCGTCGGGCCGCGGCCGCTCCCCTCAAAGTACCTTCCGCGCTACTCTCCCGAGCAGGCGCGCCGACACGAAGTCCGTCCAGGCATCACCGGCTGGGCTCAGGTGAACGGCCGCAACGCCCTTTCGTGGGAGGACAAGTTCCGCCTGGACGTCTGGTATGTCGACAACCGCACTCTTCTCCTCGACCTCAAGATCCTCTTCCTCACCGTCTTCAAGACGGCGAGCCGGGACGGCATAAACCATCCCGGCTCAGACACGATGGACGAATTCCTCGGCTAAAGTTTGCGGCAGAGCGAAGGTCCGAGCGAGGGGATACGGCGTATTCGCCGAGGGCTCCCCGAGGAGGATCCTTCGTCTGCCGCAAACTTTACCTTAACGCTGCGGCGGCTGGGGGCGCGGAGGGATGGCGAGGCCGGGCTGCATCTTCTCAAAACAGAGCTCGCGCCATTCGACCATGGGCTTCGGCGCCTGTTCCTCCTCGTCGTTCTCGCCCTCTGCCTTCTCCGCGGGCTTGTCGTCCTCTTCGCCGACCTGGGCAGGCGGCGGGAAGGCAATGTCGAGGCGCACGTCGTATATGTCGTTCGACGCGGACGCTCCCATGATCGTGTATCCAGAGGGGTCGTCCTCTGTCGTCGGCTCCCCCTCGAACGCGACTCCCGTCGCGGCGGCGAGTGCATCGGCCTTCGCCTTCCAGAACTCGAGCTTGTTCGTCACGGACGACGCGTCGCACGCGCCAGACAGGACGTAGGCCTTGCGTCCGTCATCCGC
>CACYNF010000121.1:3830-11728 GCA_902775595.1 uncultured bacterium
CTCGGCGGCCTCGTGGTTCTTCTTGACGACTTCCGCCTTCTCCGCCCTCCACGCGACCATAGCCTTGCGGTACTTGTAGTCCGCCAGGCGCTCGGCCTGGGCCTCGACAGGCTCCCACTGGCCGCAGCCGGTGCGGCACTTGTCGTTTATGTCGAGCATGCAGGACCACGTTCCGTCGGGCTTCTGGCCAACGATGCACATCACGCGCAGACGCACGTACTCGGCGACCCAGCACTTGTCGAAATCGTGAAACTTCTTCGGCGAGAACTTGTCGGCGATCGCCTTGCGCGTCTCGTCGAGCGCCTTGAGTGCGCCGGCTTCGTCGGAGTAGTACGACGAGAAATATGTTTCGCTCGTCTCCCAGACGTTCTTGTCTTCGTTCCAGTGCGAGATGAAGCCGTTCACGCCCTCTCGTCCGAAGTTCGAGGACTTCTTCGTCCACATGACGAACCAGGGTTCCTCGGTGGACTTCTCGTATCCTTCGGGCGCCTTCTCCAGCGGCTCTCCCGGCGCGATGACGCCAGCCGCCGCAATCAGGGCCGTCTCGTCTGGGCTCATCGGATATTCCTCGCAGACGCTCAGGACGCGCGCGGGGACCCAGTTCGTGACGCCGGGTCCCGTCGAGAAGAACATCTTGTCGTCGTCGGCGAGGTCTGTGCCCTTGTAGCCGAAGCGTTCAGCCTCGTTCTTAAAGCATCCTGCGAACAATGCCGCCATCGCTGCGGCCATCATCAGTTTTTTCATTTGGTTTTCTCCGTGTGGTGTTGAATCTTGCTGTTTGGTAATCTGCTAAAGGACCTTCTTCATCCGCTCGACCGCTTCGACAACGTTCTCGCGTGAGTTGAACGACGAGATGCGGATGTATCCCTCTCCGGCCCTGCCGAAGCCCGCGCCAGGAGTCGTAACGACGTTCGCCTCCTTGAGAAGACGGTCGAAGAACTCCCAGCTATCGCCCTTCACGCCGACCCAGAGGTACGGCGAATTTCCTCCGCCGGAGACGCCGTAGCCGAGGGCGGAAAGCGCCTCCTTCATGATGCGGCCGTTCTCGAGGTAGAAGTCGATCGTCGCCTTGGTCTGCGCCTGGCCCTCGGGCGAATAGATCGCCTCCGCGCCGCGCTGGGTAATGTAGCTCGCGCCGTTGAACTTGGTTGTCTGGCGCCGCGTCCACATAGGCCTCAGTTCGACGGGAGAGCCGTCCTTCGCATACGCGACGAGCCCCTTCGGAACTACCGTGTAGCCGCAGCGGACGCCGGTGAAGCCCGCAGTCTTGGAGTAGCTGCGGAATTCGATCGCGCATTTCCTCGCGCCATCGCACTCGTAGATGGAATGGGGAATGCCGGGGGTCCTTATGAACGCCTCGTAAGCGGCGTCGAAGAGGATAAGCGACTTGTTCGCATTCGCCCAGTCGACCCACTTCTGGAGCTGTTCCTTCGTTGCGACGGCACCGGTCGGGTTGTTCGGGTAGCAGAGGTATACGATGTCCGCGCCCTCGGCTGCTTCTGGACCGGGCACAAAGTCGTTCGACGCGTCGCACGTCAAGTATACGAGCCCCGCGTAGCGCCCGCCGTCGTTCGCGCCTGTGCGGCCGGCCATCACGTTCGTGTCTACGTAGACGGGGTAGACGGGATCGCCGACAGCGATCTTGACGTCGTGCCCGAAGAGCTCCTGTATGTTGCCGCAGTCGCACTTCGCGCCGTCGGAAACGAATATCTCGTCGGCCGCGATGTCGATGCCGCGGTCCTGGAAGTCGACCTTGGCCGCCTTCTCGCGCAGGAACGCATACCCCTGCTCCGGGCCGTAGCCATGGAAGTCCCTGCGTGTCGCCTCGTCGTCAACCGCCTTGTGCATCGCCTTCACGACGGCGTCGCAGAGCGGCTCCGTCACGTCGCCTATGCCGAGACGGATGATCTTCGCGTCGGGATTTGCCGACTGGTGTGCGGCGACGCGGTGGGCTATCTCGGTGAAGAGGTAGCTTGCCTGTATCTTCGAGTAGTTTTCGTTTACGTGGAGCATATGGACAAAGTTAGAAGTTGTGAGTTAAGAGTGTGTGAGTTGTGGGTTGTGAGTTGAATGGTTGTCAATGTCGTCCGTGCTTCTTGATCTTCGGCAGATACCCGTCGATGGCCGCAAGCGACACGAGAAAGAGCGAAAGGATCGCAGGTGATCTCATGGGGCAGTCGCCGAAGGCGTGGATCAGCGTGGCGATTGCGGCCATCAATATGCAGAAAACGGGAGCTGGAATGACAAATATCTGGATTGGCTGCGGCGGTTGCTCCTTCGGCGGCGTGAACCTGTAGGCGTTTATGAGCTCCTTCCATATCCGGCCGATCGGCCACACCGTCATTACGACGATCAGGACGAGAAGTCCGAGCCCCACCACGCCGTGCTCGGCGAGGAACTGCAGATAGTCGTTGTGGACATTGGCTCCGCCGACCTTCTGAATCTGCCTGAGCTCCTTGTCCGTCATGTACTGGAGGCCGAAGTGCTTGTATCCCCATCCGCCTACGCCGAATATCGGATGGTCCTTCCATATCTCCGTGGCGACGCGCACGTGGTACTGGCCCTTGCCGGTGACGCGGTCGAGGACGCCGGTCGTGTCAAGCGTATCCACCTCCTTTTGCAGGCTGGACGGCATGAACGTCACTGCGCACATGGAAATCAGGGTGAGCGCCACGGCGCTGAAGACGGTGGCCTTCACGCGCTGCGCCTTCTTCATCTTCGCGAAGAGGCACATGAACGTATGCAGGAAGAAAATGACGGCAAGGCCCGTCACGAGCATGACGGCCGCCCTTGAAAGCGTGTCGAGCGCACAGAAGAAAAATATGAATGCAGGAATCAGATAGTAGTGCTTCTCCCAGAACGACACAGTCTTCTGCGCACCCTTAGAATGGTGGTGGTGATGGTGGTGCTTCTGCTGCGAAGGCGCATTGCCGTCTTCCTTCCCTGCGTCCTTCCCTGCTTCGACGGCCGCAGTCGCGTTCTCCGCGCCGATGCTCTTCGACGAACCGCCTTCCCGGGACGAACCCGACACAGAGAGATTCATCTCCGACTCCTTGCGGCGCACATCGTCGAGATGCCAGCGCCAGAGACCTATGGACAGGGCGAAGAGAGTCGTAAAGTAGTCGCCCGCCATGTTCGGATATCCGAAGGTCGAGAAGAAATATGCGTTCTGGAAGCATTCCTCGACCCACAGCGGCCCTTTCGCGTGCGTGACCTGCTGCACGGCGCCAAGTATGCCGAGCGCAAGGCCGTTCCACACTACGAGCGCGAGCAGGCTGCGCTTGCCGCGTTTCAGCAGCGCATGCTTGACGGCGATGAGCGCGACAAGCGAGGGGACGAACCACATCACGACGTTGAGGTGCTGGAGTCTGTTGACGCAGAACGGGAAGAACGGGATCGTCGGGCTTGGGTCGGCGCCGGCCTGTATCTCGGGATAGTCGCACACCGGGCAGAGGCCATGGTTGAGAAATGGTATGAGCAGAAGCGCGATGAAGCCGAGCGAAACCCATACGAGCGGATCCTTCTTCATGTCCGACCACACGCGCGCCCTCGCCTCGTACGACGTCTCGCCTTCATGCTGCTGGGGGAAGCATATCATCGCCTCGATCAGGATCGCCGTCAGCCACGGCATAACGCCGACGAGGTATTCCGCCCGTGTGCCGCCGAAGAGCCACGCGAAAGCGGCCAGCACGAGAAACACGGCGAGGACGACTACGTTATCGTAGAGATAGCGCATATTCAACTACCTTTCCTGCGGCGTCCTCCTCGGACACCTTGCAGATTTGTTTGCCCTTTACGTACAGAAGAAACTCGCCGTCGCCGCCGCAGAGCGCGACGTCCGCGCCCTTCGCCTCGCCGGGGCCGTTTACGACGCAGCCCATTACGGCGACGCGAGGCAGCTTCACGCCGTCCTTCGCAAGCGTTTCGAGCGCAATCTCTACCTGCGAGGCGACATGCATCAAATCCACTTTAGTGCGTCCGCAGGTAGGGCACGACGTTATCGCGGGGCCCGGCTCCCTCAAGCCAAGGGCGCGAAGGATCTCCATGCCGACCCTGACTTCCTTCTCAGGCTTTGCGGTGAGCGACACCCTTATCGTGTCGCCGATCCCTTCGGAAAGAAGGATGCCAAGCGCGACCGAGTTCCTGACCGCCCCCGGGATGAGCGTCCCCGCCTCGGTGACGCCTACATGAAGCGGGCAGTCGGTCCTCTCGGCGAGAAGACGGTATGTCGCAAGCGTCTCAAGGACATTCGACGCCTTCGCGGAAATGACGACATCGCGGAAGCCCTCGTCCTCAAGCAGTTTCAGGTGCCCGAGTGCAGAGCGGACAAGCGCCTCGGGGACGTCGATCTTCCCGGTGTCGAGCTCTTCGCGAAGCGGCTTCTCGAGGGAGCCGAGGTTCACGCCGATTCGGATCGGGACCTTCTTCTCCTTCGCCGCGCGGGCGACTGCCTGGACCCTGTCGCGCGAGCCGATGTTGCCTGGATTGAGGCGAAGCGCGTCTGTCCCCGCCTCTATCGCCGCGAGCGCGCAGCGGTAGTCGAAGTGGATGTCGGCGACGAGCGGGATCGGAGATGACTTTTTTACTTCGCCGAGGACTTTCGCCGCTTCGACGTCGGGGACGGTCAGTCGAAAGACGTCGCAGCCGAGCGCCGCGCACGAGCGGACCTGCTCGACGAGCGCCGCCGCATCGTGCGGGCTTACGTTCGCCATGGTCTGTACGCTAACCGGCGCTTCACCGCCGACTGCAAGCGCGCCGACCTTAATTGCTCGTGTTGCTCGTCTCATTCGTGACTGTCGTAACGGTATCCGTCTCTGCCGTCTCCGCGGCTTCCGGCTTGTAGGTGTGGATGCGCCAGCTCCTTTGCGCATCGCGGAAAATCAGTATCGCCATCGCAGCAAGAAGAAGGAACATGAAAACCGTTGATACGGCGGACACGACCTTCTCCGGCACACGCCGACGGAATATCAGCGCGATAAGCGCGAACATGATGAGCCCTCCGTCGAGCACCGGTATCGGCAGCAGGTTGAGAACGGCGAGGTTGACGTTAAGGAACCGCAGAAAGCCGATTCCGTCCCAGAAATCGTGCCGCACGGACTTGTAAATCCCCTCAACGATCATCAGCGGACCGCCCAGGGCCTTTGCGGTGTTCTTCGTCTCCTTCGGAGTCACAAGCCCCTTCAGCACCCGGAATATCGACCCGGCGTCCCAGAGAAGCTGTTTCAGCGGGCTCCTTGCCGGGAGCCAGTGCCTCAGGCCGTTCTCCATCGGAAGGCTGAGGGCGCCAATCGCAAACACGCCGGTGACCTTGTCCTGGTCTGGCGTCATCACAACGGTGCGCTCCGCGCCGCTCTTGTCGCGGATGACGAACTCCGTCTCCTTCCCCCCTGCGATCTGGACCTCCACCTGCATCTGCGACCAGGTGTTCACCTTCTTCCCGGCGACAGAGACAATGGTATCGCCCTTCTTTACGCCGGCCTTTTCCGCAGGCATCCCCTTTAGTGTATCCTTTACCTCGCAAGTCAGTTCGCCGAACTTGTCGGCCGACAGCGCGGAAAGGATGAACGCCAGAACGACTGCGAGTAAAATGTTCATTCCCGGGCCCGCCACGGCGACGGCGATCTCCTTCCACGGCGAAATCTCCTTCTTCCCCGCTCCCGGCTTGTCGTTTTCAGATCCCCCCTCAAGCTTCTTCGTCCCCTCAGGGTCCACATCGGGGATCATCACGTAGCCGCCGAGCGGAATCCAGCTAATGCGGTATTCAACGCCTCGCCAGGTCTTCTTCCAAATAGCCGGGCCAAAGCCAATCGAGAAGCGTTCGACCTTGAGACCCAGTTTAAGCGCGACGATGAAGTGCCCGAACTCGTGAATCGCGATCGCGAGCGAGAAGAACACGATGCAGATCGCAATATACCCTATCGTGACAAGTATTTCCATGTCCAGTCGTTTGCCTCCCACACGGCGTCAAGCGAGTCACAGGGGATGTCGGGCGCATTCCCAAGGCACTCCTCTACCGTCTTCGCTATGTCCGTGTATTTGATTTTGCCGTTCAAGAAAGCATCTACCGCCCATTCGTCAGCGGCAGCAAGCACAGCCGCGGCGCATCCGCCGCGATCGCACGCCTCCTTTACGAGCCGCAGGCACGGGAAGCGCACCGGGTCCGGCGCGCGGAAGGTAAGGGAGCCGAGCTTCGCAAGGTCGAGCGCGGCGCGTTCGCTCGGAAGGCGGTTAGGCCACGTGAGCGCGTACTGTATCGCGACGCGCATGTCGGGCGGCGAGAGCTGCGCAAGCGTCGCGCCGTCCGAGAAAGTGACGAGGGAATGGACGATTGATTCTGGATGCACGACTACGTCAATCTTGCCAACGGGAATGTCGAAAAGCCACCTCGCCTCAAGTATCTCGAAGCCCTTGTTCATCATCGTGGAGCTGTCGATCGTGACCTTGGGGCCCATCTTCCAGCGCGGATGGTTGAGCGCCTGTTCAACCGCAACAGACGAAAGGTCGGCCGGCTCGTCGAGGAATGGACCGCCGCTCGCCGTCAGCACGAGCCGTTCCACCGATTCGCGCGGAGAGCCCTGCATGCACTGAAAAAGCGCCGAATGCTCGCTGTCGACAGGAAGAAGCCGTACGCCCCTTTCCTTCGCGCGGCGCGTGACGAACTCGCCCGCCATCACCATCACTTCCTTCGTGGCGAGCGCGACGTCCATTCCCTTCTCGATCGCGGCAAGCGTCGGCTTGAGGCCCGACATCCCGACGGTCGCGACGAGGCAGATGTCGGCGTCGTTCCCTTCGACTGCGCGAACCGCGGCGTCTTCGCCGCAATACGCCTTCGCGCCAAGCACGCGGGCAAGTTCCTCACACTTCTCCCTCGAACGGTGCGCGGCAACTGCGACGACGGAGAATTCGTCTGGATGCGAGCGCACGACGTCTACGGCATTCATGCCGATCGACCCCGTCGCGCCCAAGATGATTATCCGCTTAGCCATGCGCCCGCACTTCAGACATTAAACTCCGGACTTTCAGCCCTTCTTCGCGACGCTCTGACCATCACGGGAGTCCTTTACCGCCCAGCCAAGCGCGGCGATTTCGTCGCGGAGCCGGTCGGACTCCGCCCAGTTCTTCGCCTTCCTCGCCTCGGCGCGCTGGTCGAGAAGCGACTGGACTTCGGCGGGAACCTCGACTTCCTTCTTCTCGTTTTCGAAGAAGATGACTCCAAGCACTTCGTCCATGCGCTTAAACACGCCCAGGGCCTCGCTCGCGGCTTCGGCGTCCACTTCCATTCCGTTGCACACCCTTACAAGCTCAAAGAGGGAGGCAAAGGCCTTTGGGATGTTGAGATCGTCATTGACTGCTTCGGTGAACTTGGCGAGAGGCGCGGAAAACTCCGCGCGAGGGAGGCGCGAAGCGGAGTCACCCGAGGAGGATGTTTTCGCGACTCGAGCCAAGCGGTCGACGCATGCGTCAATGCGGCTGAGCGACTTCCTCGCGTCCTCGAGCGCGTCAAACGCGAAGTTGAGGCCCGTGCGGTAGTGGGCGTTGATGAGGACGTACCGTATCTCGCGCCCGGTATATCCCTTTTCGAGGAGGTCGCGGAGCGTAAAGAAGTTGCCCGCCGACTTCGACATCTTCTCGCCGTTGACGCGCAGGTGCGCACAGTGCATCCAAGTCCTGACGAACTCCTTGCCTGTCGCCGCCTCGGCCTGTGCGATTTCGTTCTCGTGGTGCGGGAAGAGGTTGTCTATGCCGCCGGTATGCAGGTCGAACGTCTCGCCCAGGTACTTCATCGACATCGCGGAGCACTCGATGTGCCAGCCGGGGCGGCCGCGTCCCCACGGGGAATCCCAGCCGACGGGCCCGTCGGACTCCTCCCACGCCTTCCACAGCGCGAAGTCGCCGAC
>CACYNF010000122.1 GCA_902775595.1 uncultured bacterium
GTTGTCGTAGAGGTGGAGGAAGTCGTTGCCCTGGAGGGTCTGGTAGCTGAACTCGGTGAAAGTGAGCGCGCCCTCGCTCGCCTCGAGGCGCTTTTTCACGGACTCCTTCGCGAGCATCTGCGGCACACGGAAGTTGATCGCGATGTCGCGCAGGAACTCGATCGCGCTCGTGCCCTTGTACCAGTCGTAGTTGTCGACCATCACCGCGGCGTTGGGGCCGTCGAAGTCGAGGATTCGCGACAGGTTCTCGCGGATGCCCTTCTTGTTCTCCTCGACCTGCTCCACGGTGAGCATGTTGCGCTCGGCGGACTTCCCGCTCGGGTCGCCGATGAGCCCAGTCGCGCCGCCGACGAGCGCGATGACCTTGTGTCCGGCCATCTGGAATCGGCGGAGAACAACTATCGAGACGAGGTTGCCAGCCTGTAGCGAGCGGGCCGACGGATCGAACCCGCAGTATATCGTCATGGGCCTTTCGAGGGCCTTCTCTATTTCCGGGTCGGTCAAGGCCTCCACGAGCCCACGGGCCTTGAGTTCATCAAGCAGTTTCATGTTCGCGTTCTTTCAATGGCGGTCCTGGCGGGACTCGAACCCACTACCCGCTGCTTAGAAGGCAGCTGCTCTGTCCAGATGAGCTACAGGACCGTTTTTGGGATATTATATCATATTCCAGCGGTCTCCGACTGCCATCGGCGCTATGCCGTCTTTCCGAAGATGTTGCCGTAGCGGCTGAGGTTCAGCGCCTCGACGAAAGAAGATATCTTCGTGACGGTTGAGCAGGGGTCGATCGAGGCGTCCATGCAGTCGCCTTCGAGCGCGAGAAGCGGGCACCCGATCGAGTCGAGCGTCTCGCGGAGCAGCTTCGAGAAGGCGCGGTCCGCGAGCGAGCAGCGGCCGAAGCCGTGCGTGTAGAGGACGACGCCGTTGAACTTGCCCTCGGGAATCGCCTTCTTGACGTACTCGACGCGCTGCGCCGGGTCGAGGAAGCCCGACTGAAGGAGCTTTCGCGCGAGCGAGCGGTAGGGGTCCTTCGGGTCAAGCGGCTCCCAGCCGACGAAGTTCGTCTCCTCGAAGACAATCGGCGCGTTGCACGTCGTTTCGAGGAAAGTGAGGTGCTTCGTGTCGTAGAAAGGCGGCAGGTGAAGCCAGAGAAGACGGTGGGTGTCGTCGATGGAGTAGCGCTTCTCGGCCCAAAGCTTCTTCTGGATAAGCTCGTCGCGGTAGGCCGTCTGGATGTCGACGAGATCCTGCGTACCCCAGAGCTGAGAGAAGACGATCGCGTTGTAGATCGCCTCACTGCCCCTGACGAGCGGCGGCGACGTAAAGCGGAGATGCGTGCACTGGCGCGCAAGTTCGGCTGCCTCGTTGGAGAGAACGCACGCCTCCTCGAGGCGCGCGGGATCGAGCTTGCGCCCGAACGCCTTCTCCATAAGCGAGACGGACTCGGCGAGGCCGTCGGCAATCGTCTCGATCGCGGCACGGCTCTGGCCGTTGATCGGCGTCTGAAGAGAGTAGAGGCGGTCTGGAATCTTGTATTCGCGCGCAAGGTCTGCGAACACGCGCTCGGCCTGCTGGCATGGCTGCATCGTGGAGACGATGTAGTCGGGCTTTTCGAGCTCCATGCCCTCGAGCATCCTGAGGAACGAGCACGTCTGGCCGTCGAAGCCCTTCTGCGCGGCCTTGCCGAGCGCCTCCTTTACCTTGTCGGCCTTGCGCCCGAAGAGCGCGGCGTACGTCTCGAGCGTGCGGACGCGGCAGTCCATCGCGTTAAGGATCTCGGTCGGGAAGAAGAGGTTGCGCCACACGAGCGGCTTCGACTTGTCGGTCGAGAAGAAGTCGCGCTTCGTAGACTTGATCCTGAGCAGAACCGACTTGCCGCGCGTCGGCTCGTATTCCACCTTGGCGAGGTCAAGTTTGCCGGAATCCCTGAGGTCGTGGAGCTGGCGCGCAATCACCGCCGCGCCGAGCGCGCCCATCACCTCGTGGTACTGCGGGATCACGATCTCGCTGCCGGTGAGCTTCTTGAGGAAGAACGCGACCGCGCTGTTGAACGCGACGCCGCCCTGGAAGAGAATCTTGCGGCCCGGCGCGTTGAGGAGGAGCTGGCCGACAGAGTTGAGGATCGTGCGCGCCTGGGCCTTGCACGCCCCCGCGAGCAGGTCGCCGATCGGCACGCGGTTCTTGAACTTGTTGATCGACGTCGCCGAGAGAACGGCGCATACCGAGCTGAACTCGGTGTCGGAATCGTAGTTCACCTTCTCCGCGACGTCTTCGATCTTGACGCCGAGCTTCGCGGCGACCGAGTCGAGGAAGCTGCCGGTGCCGGCGGCGCACACGCCCGACATCATGCTCGTCCAGAGCTTCATCGTCGGGTTGTAGACCATGCACTTCGAGTCCTGCCCGCCGCAGTCGATGATCGCGTCGACATCGGGGTGGAGGAACTTCGCGCCCGCGACATGGGCCGTCACCTCGCTCACCTGGAAGTCGAACGGGATGAACTTGCGCGTATCCTCGACGATCTGGCTGCCCGTCACGACGATTGCCGCGACGTCCTTGAAGGAGGTTATGCCAGCGACCTTGAGAAACTCAAGCGCGAGGCGCTTCGACGCTCCGCCGCCGCAGGCGCCGCAGCCGGAGCAATGGCCGGTGCAGGCGACCTTGCCGGAGTCAACCGGCTGGGTTCGCTTGTAGACAGTACGCTCCACCTTGCCGTCTCCTCCGAGGAGGACGGCCTTGAAAGTCGTCGAGCCGATGTCGATGCCGAGGTAGCGCTTTTCTTTACTGTCCATGTGCCCTTCCCCGCCCCTTGCGGCAAGCCCCCTCCTTTGCGGGCGGGTTTTCCCATGCCGAGCGGAATGAAGGGGTATTATATCATATTTCACCCGCCCGCGGGGGATTCGACTACGCGGCCACTTTTCTGCGAATCTGATCGGTGAAGATGACAATGAAGAGCGCCGCCATCGAGAACTCCATGCCGTTCGTCCAGGCGCGAAGGCGTTCTGGATCGACGACATGGCCGAGAACCGCCACAACCACGGCGCCGGCCGTAACGCCGGCAATCCAGTAGGAGTGGTTCAACGCCGAAAGCACCGTGCAGTAGTACAGGTTCTTTTCCGAATCTTTTATCGGGCAAGCCGCCTCAAGCGCATAGTTCTCGTCTGTCAGCATCAGAATCAGGTACATCTTGCGCAGGACCGGAACGCCTTTCCAGCGGGAGAGCATCGTAAAACCGTAGAACGCATAGCGGAAATTCACCGCGAGCGTCATGAGCGCGAAAGCCGCCCAGGAAGTGCGCTGCGCGATCGCCCCCACGCCTGCGATCGACATCGTTCCCGTGACCCAAAGCGCCGACGTCAGAAAACCCCAGAGCGGCGAGAGAACCACGTTCCCCTTCGCCGCAAGAAGAACGCCCGCGACGAAGCCCATCGTCGTATAGCCCATCAGCACGGGAACGGAATCGACGAAGGCGCGCCTTATCATCGCGTTGCGTTCCCGCCGCGGAATCACATCCCCGTCGCTCATTCCCACTCTATCGTGGCGGGCGGCTTCGAGGAGATGTCGTAGACAACGCGGTTGATGCCGCGCACCTCGTTGATTATGCGGTTCGAAATGACGCCGAGCGTCTCGTAGGGAAGCCGAGTCCAGTCTGCCGTCATCGCGTCAATAGAATCGACCGACCTTATCGCGCAAGTATACTCGTAGGTGCGCTGATCGCCCATGACGCCAACCGTCTTCACGGGGAGAAGCACCGCGAACGTCTGCCAGATAGACTTGTAGTTCGGGAGCTTCCTCACCTCCTCCTGCACGCGGACGTCCGCGAGCTGGAGAAGCCTAACCTTCTCCTCGGTCACTTCGCCGAGGATCCTGACGCCCAGCCCGGGGCCGGGGAACGGCTGGCGGTCGAGAAGCTCGTCGGCCATTCCGAGGACGCGCCCCACGGCGCGAACCTCGTCCTTGAAAAGGTCGCGCAAGGGCTCCACGAGCTCGAACTTGAGATCCGGCGGAAGGCCGCCGACATTGTGGTGGGACTTGATCGTCTGTGAAGGCCCTTTCACCGCGTGCGACGACTCGATGACATCAGGGTAGATCGTGCCCTGGGCGAGGAAACGGCAGTGCCTGAACTTGCGCGCCTCGTCGGCGAACACGTCGATGAAGGTCTTGCCGATCGCCTTGCGCTTCGCCTCCGGCTCGTCGAGGCCCTTGAGGGCTGCGTAGAACTTCTGCGCCGCGCGCGCGACAGTCAGGTCGAGCCCGAGGTTCTTGGTGAACATCTCCTCGACCTGCTCGGCCTCGCGGTAGCGAAGAAGCCCGTTGTCGACGAAGATGCAGTGAAGACGCGGCCCTATCGCCCTGTGGAGAAGGACTGCCGCAACGGAAGAGTCCACGCCGCCCGAAAGCCCGAGGACCACCTCGTCGTCGCCGACCTGGGCCTTCATCTTCTCGACCGTGTCGTCTATCCACGTCGTGAGCTGCCAGTCGGCGTTCGCGCGGCAGATGTTGAAGACGAAGTTTGAGAGTATCTGCTTGCCGTGCTCGGTATGGACGACTTCCGGATGGAACTGGATGCCGAAGAACCGCCGCTCCTCGTTGCGTATCGCGGCGAACGGGCAGTTCGCGGACTTGGCGCTGACCTTGAACCCGCCTGGGATCGCGGAAACGCGGTCGCCGTGGCTCATCCAGACTACGAACTTGTCGGGCAGCCCCTTGAAGAGCTCGTTGCCCGGCTCGACCGTCATCTCGGTCTTGCCGTATTCGCGCCTCTCGCCCGGCTCGACCTTGCCGCCGAGCTCCTGGCTCATGAGCTGCATGCCGTAGCAGACGCCGAGAATCGGAACGCCGAGATCCCATATGCCGCGGTCGATGCCTGGCGCCCCGTCTTCGAAGACGCTGTTCGGCCCGCCGGAGAGGATGACGCCCTTCGGCGCGTATGCGCGAACCTTTTCGGCGGTGATGCCGAAGGGGACGATTTCGGAGTAGACGTGCTGCTCGCGAATCCGGCGCGCGATCAGCTGGGTGTACTGCGAACCGTAGTCGAGTATAAGTATGGTGTCCATGACGGCGTACCGCCTTCTGCAGTTACTTCACCTCAAAGCACCACTTGTGCGTGTCCTTGACGAGACCGTACTGGATTCCCTGGACGCGGTCGTAGAGCTTCTGCAAGGTCGGGTGGACGACGTTCGGGTCGCTGACCTTGATGACTTCCTTGCCGCGCGTGATCTCCCAGACGGGGGTAATCACGACGGCGGTGCCGAGAGCGGCGACGGCCTTGAGCTTCTTCACTTCCGTGTAGGGAATGGGACGCACCTCGACCTTGATGCCGAGGTCCTTCGCGCACTGGCGAAGCGACATGTTCGTGACGGACGGGAGAACCGAGCACGAATCGGGCGTGACGTAGGTTCCGTCCTTCGTGATGCCCGCGAAGTTGGAAGTCGCGAACTCCTCAATGTACTTGTGCGTCTTCGCGTCGAGGTAGAGCTCGACGGGCCAGCCCTCCTTCTTCGCCTTCTCGTGGGCGAAGATGCCCGCGGCGTAGTTGCCGCCGACCTTGACGTCGCCCATGCCGTGGGGAGCCGCGCGGTCCCACTGGTCGAAGATTACGGCGCGGACGGGCTTGAGGCCGCCCTTGTAGTACGCGCCTACCGGCATGACCATGATCATGAAGGTATATTCCTTCGCGGGCGCGACGCCGATCTGCGGACCCGTGCCGATGAGGAGAGGACGGAGGTACATCGACCCGCCGGTGCCGAACGGAGGCACGTACTCGGCGTTCTTCTTGACTATCGCCTTGCAGCAATCGATGAAGGTGTCGACAGGAATGGGCGGCATGCAGGTGCGCTCGGCAGTCCTGTACATGCGCTTCGCGTTCTCGTCGGGGCGGAAGATCGCGATCTTGCCGTCCTTCTGCCTAAACGCCTTGATGCCCTCGAAGCACTCCTGCCCGTAGTGAAGGCACGCGGCGCCGATGTGCATGTTGATCCACGGCTCCTTGACGAACTTCGGCTTTGACCATTTGCCGTCCTTCCACGTCATGCGGAGGTGGCAGTTGACATCGGAGAACCCAAAACCGAGGGTCTCCCACTTTATTCCCTTCTTTGGTGATTTCATATAGACTACTCCTTTTAAAGTTGAAAGTTTAAAGTTTGAAGTTTGAAGATAAAGTTCGTTGCAAGACTCTTCTTAGCCGTGCAGAACATGTAGATCATGTAGGATCTCTCTACACGTTCTACATGTTCTACACGGTTAAATGCTTTTGCCATGGGGTTTGCTCGTTAAGAAATTGTCGAGGACTATTTCTTCTGGAACAGAGGAGCCGCGAGCTCGTACAGTTCCTGGTCTTTCTGAAGTCTTTCGAATATGCGTTTCTGGTCAAGACGGTAGCCGGCGATGAAGCTCTGCTGCGAGGCGGTCCTGCGCCCGGAGCGGTGCTGTATCTTCGCAAGCTCGATCCACATGTCCGCGCTCGCGTCCGGCGCGGCCTTGAGGAACTTCTGCAGCACCTTCTCCGCTTCGACATCGAAGTGCGCTGCGATGAATATCTGGGCGAGCACCTGAAGCTCCGACGGATTCGCCGCGCTGTCGGCGAGAGGACGGACGAGCTGCGCCGCCTCGCCGACGCGTCCGAGCTGGAAGAGCGAGTTCGCGAGCGTCACGCGCTCGACGCCCGTCAGTGTCCCGGCGCGGCGCTTCGGCTCGAAAGCGTCGATCTGCGCGAGGAGCGAACGCAGCGACTCCACGTAGCCGCGCAGGTTCGCCGTGCGCTTGTTGTTCGGGTCGAGGTAGTCGGTGTAGTCCATCAGCTCCAGCACGGCGTCCCAGCGGCGCGACGGCAGCAGTATTTCCTGCGCATAGCGGAACGACGCCTCGGGCGAGGCGGGATAGAGGAGGCACGCCTCGCGGTAGGCCTGCGCCGCGTCTGCGTGGCGGCCCTGCTTCGAGTAGAGGCCCGCGATCGCCGCGCGGAGCTTCGAGAACGACTTCTGCCCCGCGAAGTCGCGGCGGTACATCGGGTCGGACAGAAGACGGCGAACGTACCAGTCCCAGAAGTCGCGGTCCTTCGCCGCCGTCTTCGGGTCGTAGGGCGTCCTGTCGGCGTTGAGCTTCATGATGAGGCCATGGGGCGAGAGATACGGGTACATCCACGGAATTACGTACGACTCCTCGACGTAGAAGCTGTGGCGGAGGCGGTCGTGGTCCCACATCATCTTCGTGAGGATCCCGTTGATCTCCATGACGCCGAGCGCACCCGTAACCTGGACGCGTCCGTTCTCAATCTTGAGGTCGCCGTTCGCGGGCCTTATGCCGCGCTGCACTTCGTCTACGTAGACGTTGAATGCCTCGGCCGAGTCGTCGTTGGACGGAATCCATATCTCGTCGCCGTAGAGATCACGTTCGACCGACATGTAGGTGCCGTCCGCAAGGGCGTTCTGCGTGATAAGGTAGACGTCGGGACGGAAGTCCGCGGAGTAGATCATGTACGTCGGGACAAAACGCCCCGGGTCGGTCCCGCCGAAGAAGATCGAGAACGGATCCATCGCCGGCGGCCAGTCGGGATCGGGAAGCGGCTCCTCGTCTGCGACAATCTGCTCCTTCACCGCCTTCGCGCCGTCGAGCTGGTACGCGCCGAACTGCCAGCCGAAGGTGTGGCCGTTCTGCTCGCTGCCGCCGAGCTTGAACGCGATCTCGTTCACTCCAAGACGGTAGTTGCCGCAGTAGTTGTCGATCAGCGGATACGCGAACGAGACGACGATCATCAGTGCG
>CACYNF010000123.1 GCA_902775595.1 uncultured bacterium
CTCACGAATCTTTTTGCGCATGGTTGAGTCGGAGTTGTAGGATCACGAATGGAGGATGGTTGAGTCGGAATCGTTCTTGGATTCGACACGAAGGATGGTTGAGGCGTGGTTTGGTTGCGGTTGAAGAAATGGCTGGGGGATGGTTGTTGAGTGAAGGCGGGATTCCTGCGTGTCGCAGTGGAAACGGTTGGAGTACGGACGAGGGGAAGGACTAATCGGCGGCATAATCTCGGATTAGCTAAATTCGTTTTTTGCCCAAGTGGTGCGGCAAATATGGTATAATACGCCCCACTATGGCAGAAGAAAACAAATCGTCGCTCGACGCTCTCTCGGCTCTGTGCAAGCGTCGCGGGTTCATTTACCATTCGTCTGAAATCTATGGCGGCATGCCCGGGTTCTGGGACTACGGTCCCCTCGGCTGCGAGCTCAAGGCCAACGTGAAGCAGGCCTGGTGGCAGTTCACCGTCCGCGGACGCGAGGATGTCGTCGGGCTCGACGCCACGATCATCATGCACCCGAAGATCTGGAAGGCGTCGGGGCACCTCGACACTTTCGCCGATCCGATGACGATGTGCAAGGACTGCAAAAAGCTGATGCGCGCCGACCAGATCAAGGACATCTACGCAGACCAGAAGAAGAAGCCCCAGCCGAAGGTCGCGGGGTCCGACTTCTTCTGCCCCTACTGCGGCGGCGAGCTGACGGAGCCCAAGCCCTTCAACCTGATGTTCAAGACTGTGGTCGGTCCTATTGACGACCCGTCGAACGTCGCCTACCTCCGTCCCGAGACGGCGCAGGCGATCTTCGCGCAGTTCCTGAACGTCACGGCGACCTCGCGCATGACGGTTCCCTACGGCATCGCGCAGATGGGCAAGAGCTTCCGCAACGAGGTGACGCCGCGCAACTACACGTTCCGCTCGCGCGAGTTCGAGCAGATGGAGCTCGAGTTCTTCATCCGCCCCGACGAGGCGATCGAGCTCCAGTACGGCCACGTGGTGACTCTCGCCGACAATCCCGACATCACGGGCCCCGTACAGGACGACTGGGGCTGGGAGGTCTGGCACAAGTACTGGGTCGAGCAGAGGAAGAAGTTCCTCAACGCGGTGGGCCTGCCGACCGAGAAGTTCGTCGAGTACTGGCAGAAGCCCGACGAGCTCGCGCACTACGCGAGGGCCTGCGTCGACATCGAGTACGACTTCCCGTTCGGGCGCCAGGAGCTCGAGGGCATCGCGGCTCGCAGCGACTTCGACCTCACGCAGCACCAGATCTACTCGAAGGTGCCGCAGCTCGTCTTCGACGATCCGCTCAAGCAGGCGTGCAAGAAGCTGACGGACGAGCAGAAGGCCGCGTTCATCGAGAAGACGCAGAAGGAGTGGGTCGAGCGTCGCGAGAAGGCCTTGTCCGCCAAGGCCGGCAAGGAGATCGTGCTGACCGAGGAGGAACGTGCCGACGTGTTCGCGAAGGCGAAGGCGTTCTGCGAGAACCTTTTCGACGGCAAGTACATTCCGCACGTAATCGAGCCCTCGGCGGGCGTCGACCGCCTGATGCTCGCGCTCCTCTGCGAGGCGTACGAGGAGCAGAAGCTCACAGACGAGAAGGGCAAGGAGGACATCCGCACGGTCCTCCACTTCAACCCGAAGGTCGCCCCGATCAAGGTCGCCATATTCCCGCTCATCAAGAAGGACGAGGCGCAGTTCAACTTCGCGCGCGACATCTTCAGGAAGCTCCAGCAGAAGGTCAACTGCATGTGGGACGTCTCCGGCGCGATCGGCCGCCGCTACCGCCGCCAGGACGAGGCGGGGACGCCCTGGTGCATCACCGTCGACGAGCAGACGACGAAGGACGGCACCTTCACCGTGCGCGAGCGCGACTCCATGGAGCAGAAGCGCATGAATTACCAGGAATTTCTCTCCATGATGTACGCCGCGCTGGAATTTTGATATAATTGTACGCAACCGAAAGGACATCCAAGATGAAAAAGCTCATTGCAGCAGCCGCACTGATCCTCTCCGCCACCGTGGCGTCGGCAGACGCAACCTGGTTCCAGCTCAGCTTCTACTCGCCTGGCGACCTCATGCTGCCCTGGGCGCGCAGCGACGTCTACGGCCTCAGGCTGGACCTCCCCTACGGCAACAACGACGGCAAGCTCGTCGGTGCCGATCTTGGTGTCGTTGGCGTTCTCGACGAAGGAATGACGGGCCTTCAGGTCACAGGCTTCAATCTTTCCGATCTCGCGTCGGTCAAGGGGCTTCAGATCGGTGCCATAGCGAACAGGGACAGGGACTTCCACGGCGTCCAGATCTCCGGTGTCGTGAACTGGAACGAAGACGACTCCGCAGGCGTCCAGATAGGCACCGTCAACTACGGCGGCGAGTTCACCGGGTTCCAGATAGGCGGCATCAGCTGGATGCTCGGCAGGTATTCCGGCGTGACGTTCGACGCGATGCTTGCCAGCCGCAACGATTTCACGGGCTGGTCTGTCGCTGGCTTCAACTACGGCCTAAAGGACGTGTCCGGTGCGCAGATGGGCGGCATCAACGTCGCGGCTTCGACCTCCAATGGCCTTCAGCTCGGAATCGTCAACTTCGCGAAGCATCACGAGGGGCTTCAGATCGGGCTCGTCAACATCAACAGCGCGGGCATCCTTCCCTGCTTCCCCTTCGTAAACTTCAACTTCGGCCGCTGACGGCCGGACCCGCCCGATGAGGCCGACAGAACTTCTCTCTCCGGCCGGTGATTTCGAGACCGCGCTTGCGGCGTTTGACGCAGGCGCGGATGCTGTCTACTGCGGGCTCCCAGACTTTTCCGCGCGCGCGTTCGCGAAGAACCTCTCCCTCGACGATCTCAGTAACCTCGTCCGCTTCGCGCATGCGAAGGGACGGAAGGTCTACGTCACCTTCAACACGCTTGTCGACGAGGCGGATGTCGCGTCTGCCGTCGAGGCGCTTTCGCGGCTCGAGGAGATTGGCCCCGATGCGCTCATTGTCCAGGATCTCGGCGTGGCGCGCATCTGCCGCCGCCATTTCCCCGGCCTCAAGCTTCACGCCTCCACCCAGCTCGTCGCGCACAACCTCGAGGGGGTAATGGCGCTGAAGGAGCTCGGCTTCACGCGCGTGGTCCTCGCTCGTGAGCTGTCGCTTGCGGAAATCGCGTCCATCTCGAAGCGATGCGGCGGCCTTGAGCTCGAATGCTTCATCCACGGTGCGCTCTGCTACTCGATCTCCGGGCTCTGCCTATTCGGCGCGATGGAGAAGGGCAGGAGCGGCAACCGCGGCAAATGCCCCTACTGCTGCCGCATGGCCTATGGTGGTCCATCCAGACCCTACATATTCTCCATGAAGGACCTGCGGCTTGGCGAAGACGTCAGGAAGCTCGTTGACGCAGGCGTCGTCTCGCTCAAGATAGAGGGGCGCATGAAATCCGCGCTGTATGTCGCGGCCGTAACGAAGTTCTATAGGCAGATACTGCAGCCGGGAAATGAAGGCCATTCCACAACTTTCAACTTTCAACATTCAACTTTCAACTCATCCAAGCGCGTGACGCTCGCCGACCTTGAGACGATATTCTCTCGCCGCACGACCGAGCTCTACTTCGACGGGAAGGGCAAGGATTCGCCAATCGACCCTGAGTCGCTTGGACACCTCGGCGCGCCCATCGGGACCGTGAAGCGCGTGACGAAAGACCGCGAAGGCCGCAGATGGCTCCGCTTCCACACGGCGCGCGCTCTCGAGGTCCACGACGGCCTGCAGTTCGACACCATGGCAGAAGGCCGCCATCTCGGGCTTGGCATACGCGAGATGCGCCCTGCGATTTCAAGGACGCCTGTTTTCGAGGTCTCGGCGGGAACGGACGTCGAGATAGAGCTTCCGGAGGATTTCCCGATTCGCGAGGGAGAGAATGTCTACTGCTCGATGTCGAACGCCGTGAAGCGCATGTTCCCCGCGCCGGGATTCCGGCCGAGCGACTATCCGGGGACGAAGAAGCTCGATGTGAGTGTCACGATCGGGCCCGAGGCGATATCGGCTGCGACGGCCGTCTCTGGAATCGCGGTCGAGGCTTCGGTGCGCGGCACATTTGCCGCGGCGAAAAATCCTGAAAAGACGTACTCTGCTGTCGAGAAGGCGTTTTCAAAGCTCGGCGAGACAGACTACGTGCTCGGGTCTCTCAATCTCGTCGACACTAACCGTCTCTTCGCGCCAATGGGCGTTCTCAACGATCTTCGCCGCGAACTTGTCAAAAACATTGATGATTCGCGTGAAAAAGCGCGATTAGCGAAGGTTGACGCGGCGATAGGTGATGGCGAGACACCTGCCGCGGCGGATTTGCCGCGGCTAAGAACAGTAAAAGTGCGCCTTGGGCAGAAGGTCCCCGCAGGAGAGTGGGACGAAGTCGTCGTCGCGGTCAACCCCGACGCCGACTCTGCCTCTTTGAGCGTATCTGCGTTTGAAAAGATGCCGCGACTCGCGGTGCCAGTCTACACTGCCGAGCCAGACTTCGGCAAACTGCGTGTTTTCGTGAAGCGGCTCCATCGCGAGGGGTTTGAGAAGTGGGAGGCGAGCGACCTCGCGACGCTGAAGATGCTCAACGCCGCCGGTATCACCGACATTACGGCAGACTGGACTCTCTATGCGTTCAATTCTCATGCTCTCGCTGCGATTTCCGAGCTTGGCGTGAGGCGTTTTGTCGCGAGTCCAGAGAACACGAGGGAGAATCTCCAGTATCTCGCCGAGTCTGGATATGATGTGGAGTTTCTCGCGCAGCAGGCGACGCCGCTCTTCATTTCGCTGACCGAGCCCGCCGGTACAACGGTGGACGGTCTTGCGATATTCCGCCGTGACGGCCTCTGGGTCACGACGCGCCCATTAGCGCGCACCTTCGACGTGCCGGGGGGCTCTTCTTCTCGTATAGATCTTTCTTGGGATCCAATGTAACCTTTTGCTGAGTTGTGGGTAGACATGGTAGAAAGGAGCAAATGTCACGGTCGGTATAGACTTTTGCAAAAAAGTTATACCCGATTTGGGGAAATTTTGATAAAATGACGGTGAAAATTTGAAGAGCATGCAGGAGAAAACAAAAATCGTTGCGAAAGCAATAATCTGATATAAAATTGGAGTGCAAATGATGAAAAGACACAACCCGACATTGGTCGTGCTTGTTGCTGCTTTTGCGGCTATGACGGCCGCGGGCGCCGCAGCGGCCGCGAACTTCCCGATCGGGACCCACTTGGTCAAAGGGACGCTTAAAGACTGGCAGAACAAGGTTCTTACCTCATCCGCCGCGGTCACGATCCAGGCCGTCGCGACGAACGGCACGGTCATCGCCTCGACGAAGGTGGCGAATCCGACGGAGGATGGCTACAACTTCCTCCTGCAGATTCCGCTTTCCTCGACGGCGACCGACTCGACGGCGGCCGTCGATGACGAGCTGAACTGCGTCCTCGCGCAGGATTCCGGGCTTTCCCTCGCGGTCAGTCCGATCAAGGTCGGCGAGGCGAATACCGTCTCTACGGTCGCTCTTGCGTACGTCAACATGAAGGACTACACTTCGACCAATGGCACGGGCACGACGGCGAGCGTCCCTGCGGAGTACGTCGACACGATCGCCCCCTGGATGGAGGCATACGAGATCGAGGGCGACTACGATCCCTTCGCCGACTATGACAACGACGGCGCGTCGAACTACGACGAATACCGCGCGGGGACGAATCCCTTCGACGATACGGACAGGCTCGCGATTACCGCCTACACCGCGCCGCAAAACGCTCTTCACACGCTCAGCTTTGAATATGCCGGCGGCCACGTCTATGGCGTCGAAACGACGCTTTCGCTCACGAATCCCGAGTGGGCCTTGCAGAAGGTCAAGAAGACAGAGACGGACGCAGAGCATGAACAGGTGATGCCGTCCGCCGACGAGGATGACGTGGGCGTGGCGACAATCTACGTCGTGCCCGCCGAAGGCGCAAAGAGCCAGTTCTTCAAAGTGGAGGCCAAGTAAAATGAACAAGAGCTGCAAATTGGCGGTTTCGCTGCTGCTTCTGTCCCTTGTGTCGCTTCCGTCCCTTGCGGTGCACATCGAAGAGACGATGACGCTCGCGAAGGGGTGGAACGCGATCTACCTCGAATCGACGCCGACGAACGCGGCGTGCGCGGACTTCTTCGCCGGCGCGCCTGTCGAGCGCGTCGCGTCGTACCAGTCTGACGCCTACTCATCCACGCGCCAGCTCGCGGACGACGGAACGGAGATCGCCCAGAAGCCGATTTCCTATAATGTGTGGGTCCGTGGTGATGAAGAAGCCTCGACGATGGCGTCGCTTGCCGGTGGCCGGGTCTATATGATCTACACGACCGACAACTGGTCCACGAATTTCTTCGGCGTTCCCGCCGCGCCGCGGCTGACATGGCGCGCCACGTCGGGCGACACCGGCTTCATGAACCTCGCTGGCGTCTCCGCGCGCCCCGGGGCGACGGTGACCGCGCGGGCGTATTTCGGCGAGGGTCCCTTCGGCGCCGCGTCGGGCGCAGCCTACAAAGTCGGCGGGACAAAGACGGACGCGCCGACGTTCCTCTCGCTTGGAATCACCTCCACCCCAAAAGTCAACGCCGGCAAGGCCTACGCCCTCACGGCCACGAAGGACGGCGCGTGGCCTGGCGTGATTGGGGTTTCGAGCGACAGCGTCTATTTCGGCGCGGACGCGAACTTTGCGTCGATTACGGTGAGGAACTGCGGCACGAAGGACCATGAATTCCGCTTCACGATGGGAAATTCGGAGCTCGAGAGCGACGGTCCGATGCCCAACGGCCTTTCGCGCCGCCTGCCGCGCGTCGATGCGGTCAGCGCAGCGGAATGGACGAATGTCGAGGAATCGGTCTCATGGACGGTTTCGCTTGGCCCGGACGAGACGACGGAGCAGGTCTTCAAGCTCGACCGTTCCAAGATAGAGCCCGGGAAGGAGCATGGCGCAATTCTCACGATAGAGGACCTCGGCAGCAGCGCTATGCGCGTGCGTCTGCCGCTCGTCGTTTTGCCAGCGAAGGCAGGGACCATCCCCTATCCCGCCGGACTCTGGGTCGGCGAGATCGCGCTCACGCAGGTCACCTGGATCGACGATACCAATTCCATCCCCGTGAAGGCCGGCGGAACGCTGAAGATGAGCGTCATGATGCATGTGGACACGAACGGCACGTGCAGGCTTCTCCAGCGCGTCGCGGCGGGGATGGATACGAACGGCACGGCGCGGCTCTTCAAGGAGCTTGCGAACGTGCCGGCGGAGATTGAGGCGCCCAAGCGCTTCTCGACGGTGATGATGAGCGTCGATACGCCCGTCGTCGCGGCGGCGGGCGGCTCGGCGTTCGGCGACGAGGCGGACTTCACGTGGACCATCGCTCCGACGGCGCGCGACAATCCGTTCCGCCACGCCTGGCATCCCGACCACGACGGCAAGAAGGCGGACTATCAGGGCGAAGCTCCTTCGGGCGACGACTTCGCGAACTACGCGAGTCCCGTCAAGCCCGAACTGTGGAGCATCTCGAATCGCCTCTTCTTCTCCTGGCACGAGCAGGGCATACACTCGCAGCCGATCAATTTCGAGTACAACGCGAGCGAGACGACTTCGGGCGTCGTGACCTGGGAAGTGACGGGGCTTATCGCGAACAAGCCCATCAAGTCCGAGGGCACGTTCACGCTCAAGCGCGCCGTCAAGGCGGCGGAGCTGGAGGAGTG
>CACYNF010000124.1 GCA_902775595.1 uncultured bacterium
GAGTATTTTCGGCGACAGCGGCGTATGGCGCGAGGCGTAATCGAGAGCGCGTGTCCGGGAAGGGCGAATTGCTCCTTGTGTTATGACCCAAATGGACTAGGGAGCAAATAATTGGCGGCGCGGCATTTTGCCGCGCCGCCGTATCATTCCGCTGGGTGATGGCGGGGGAAACTGCGGTTTTGCTACAATGGGGGCATGAAAACTAAATTTGCACTTTCCCTCGCGGTGGCTGCTGCGTGCGTCGTCGCGCTTGCGGAGCCCCTGACCTGCGCATCCCCCGACGGGAAGAACGCGCTCACCTTTGCGCTCGGCGAAAAGGGCGAGCCGACGTATTCGTTCGCCTACCGCGGCAAAAAAGTCGTCGAGCCGTCCACCCTCGGTTTCGACATCAAGGCGCTCGGCAAGGACGCCTTCGAGGGACGCAAGCCCGGGGAGCTGAGGACGGGATTCGTCCTCTCGGGAGTGGAGCGCGCGAGCGCGGACGCGACGTGGAGGCCCGTGTGGGGCGAGGAGAGCGAGATACGCGACCGCCACGAGGAGATGCTCGTCAAGCTCGTGCAGAAGGGCACCGGACGCCGCATGGACCTGCGCTTTCGCGTGTTCGACGACGGAATGGGATTCCGCTACGAATTTCCCGCGGATGACGACAATTCCGTTGCGCGGCTCGTTCCGGGCGAGAACATCGCGCCTGAGGGAAAGACCCAGCCGCTCACCCACTTCACGATCGTCGAGGAGCGCACGCGCTTCAACATTCCGTGCGACGCCACGGCGTGGTGGATTCCGGCGGACTACGAGACGCAGGAGTACCGCTACACGAAGTCGCGCGTCAGCGAGATACCGGGCCTCTTCAAGGCCGCGCCGGACGCGAACCTTTCGTCCACGCTCACCGACTTCCCGGCGGTGCAGACCGCGCTGATGCTCAAGTACGACGACGGACTCCTCGTAAACATCCACGAGGCGGCGTGCGTCGACTACTCTACGATGCATTTGCGGGTAACGGGGAATGGGGAACGGGGAATGGCATTTGAGTCTTCGCTCACGCCGGACGCGACAGGCGCGAAGGGATGGATGCAGACGCCGTGCAAGTCTCCGTGGCGCACGCTTATCGTCGGCGATAGGGGCGCGGACATCCTCTCCTCGCGCATCACGCTCAACCTCAACGAGCCGTGCGCCATCGAGGACACGAGCTGGATACATCCGGTAAAGTACATCGGCGTGTGGTGGACGATGATAACGGGCGCGAAGAACTGGGCGTACATGCCCGATCCGTCGATGCACGCGGCGAACACGACGAACGTCATGCGCCACATCGACTTCGCGGCGGAGCACGGATTCGACGAGGTCCTCGTCGAGGGATGGGACATCGGTTTCGAGGACTGGTTCGGCAAGGAGAAGGACGCGGTCTTCGACTTCGTGACGCCGTATCCCGACTTCGACCTCGAGGGGCTCAACAAGTACGCGCACGAGAAGGGCGTGAAGCTGATGATGTACCACGAGACAAGCGCCTCGACGCGCAACTACGAGCGCCATCTCGACGAGGCGTACGCGCTCATGAACCGCCTCGGCTACGACTCGGTGAAGGCCGGCTACGTCGGCAACATCCTCCCGCACGGCGAAACGCACTACTCGCAGTGGAGCAACAACCACTACCTCTACTGCATCAAGGAGGCCGCGAAGAGGAAGATCATGGTGAACCAGCACGAGGCGGTGCGTCCGACCGGCCTCTGCCGCACCTGGCCGAACCTCATCGGCAACGAGGCCGCGCGCGGGACGGAGTACGAGTCGTTCGGCGGCAACAACGCCGACCACACGACGATACTTCCGTTCACGAGGCTTGTGGGAGGCCCGATGGACTACACGCCCGGCATCTTCGAGACGGACCTTTCGAAGATATGCTCCTGGAAGAGGCAGCGCATTTCTTCGACGCTCGCGGGGCAGCTCGCGCTCTACGTCACGATGTTCTCTCCTCTGCAGATGGCGGCGGACGTCCCGGAGAGCTACGAGAAGCGGCTCGACGCCCTGCAGTTCATCAAGGACGTTCCGTGCGACTGGAATGAGTCGCGCTACCTCGAGGCGGAGATCGGCGACTACCTGACGATCGTCCGCAGGGCGAAGGGCAAAGACGAGTGGTACCTCGGGATGAAGACGGACGAGAATGCGCACGCGGCGGAAATCAGGCTCGACTTCCTGACGCCCGGAAAGGCCTACGAGGCGACGATCTACGCCGACGCGCCGGACGCGGTGTACCGCACAGAGACGGCGGGCAACTACGTCATCGAGAAGCGCACAGTGTCGTCTGCCGACACTCTGCGCCTCCGCGCGGCGCCCGGCGGCGGCGCGGCGGTTTCGTTCAAACCTAATCGCGTGGCGGCTAGTTCTCGATGATGCCGCGCGAGATGGCGAGAGTGACCGCTTCCGTGCGGTCGCTTACGTCCATCTTCTCGAATATGTGGCGGAAGTGCGTCTTGACGGAATTGACGCTGATCCCGAGCATCTCGGCCACCTCGGGGCTCGAGAACCCCTTGGCGGCGAGCTGGATGATGGAAATCTCGCGCGCGGAAAGGCTCTTGACGCCCTGCCGCATGTCGAATATCCTCTGGATGTCTTCGGGTATGTATCTCCCGCCCGAGGCGATTTCCCTGACGGCCTTCGCTATTTCGGCCGGACGCGAGTCCTTCGGGATGTAGCCGTTCGCGCCGAGCTTCAGCGCGCGGAAGATGTCCTCCTCCAGCTCGCTCGTCGTCAGCATGGCGACCTTTGCGTCTGGATGTGACTTTCGCAGTGTCTCAAGCGCGTCAAGCCCGCTGACCGACGGCATCCTGATGTCGAGCAGCAGGACGTCCGGTTTGGCCTTTTCGTAGAAGCCGAGTATGTCCTCCGCGCTTTCCGCCGTCGCGACGACCTCCATCCCCTCGGCGCGCGAGAGGACGAACTTGATGCCTGCGAGGACAACGCTGTGGTCGTCAACTACTGCTACTTTCGTCATGTCTTGATCTCCAGCCTAACGGATGTTGTGTGCCGCTTTGACGCAAGCGATATCGCGAAGCCGCTTCTGCGCGCCCGTTCCCGCATTCCGGAAAGACCGAAGTGCCCCGCTTCCGGACCGAGTGCGTGCTGCGTGTCGAAGGGCGTTCCGTTGTTCACGATCCTGAGCTCGAACTTCTTCGGTCCCCTCGCGTCGCTTGCGATCAGGATGCGCGTGGCCTTGCCGTGCTTGATTGCGTTCGTGACGGACTCCTGCACGACGTAGAGGATGTCGGAGAAGAGCGCTTCGGGCAGGATCTCCGGAAGCCCCTTTAGGATGGCCTCTACGCGAACGGCGGTGGTGGATGCGAGTTTCTGCACAAGCGACATCAGCACGTCCTTCGGGCGCTTCTGTGTTAGTTCGTCGATTCTCAGGTTCCAGATTGTCTCGCGTATTTCGCGCTTCGCGGTGACGAGGATGTCGCGTACAAGTTCGACTGGCTTCAGCTCCTCGGGGGCCGGCGATCCGTCCTCGGGCAGCATGCTGTCGAGGTAGAGCCTCGCGCCCGCGAGGTGTTGCTCGATCGAGTCGTGCAGGTCCGCCGCCATCCTGCGGCGCTCTGCGATGACGGCCTGCAGCCGGCTTTTCGTCTGGTGCGCCCTGTAGAGCTTGAACGAAAGTGCGGCTACGACGACGAGAAGCAGCCACGGGGCGTATCTTGCGGCCTTTGACGCCTTGTAGGCGACAAACCTGCGCTTGAACGCCGCATCGGGGATTATGGTTATTGCGTTCTCGTCTGGCAGCCTGATGTCGATTTTCGGCACTTCGCCCTCGGGCAGGTCGATGTCCAGGGTTATGAGGAATCCCTCAAGCTCGACGTTCGGGCGCAGGGACAGCTTCTCCGAGAGTTCCTTGCTTGCGTATCCCTGAAGGCTTGCGGAAATCACTGCGCCTTCGCAGTCGATGTCGAAGTCCGTGAACGCCCAGTCCCTCGGGATGACGTTAAGGACGCGCGCCTTCAGGCGTACGGGCATTCCGTAGAGGTCGGAAGTCTTCCCCTCGTCGAAGACGCGCGGAAGGTCTTTCGGTCCGATGGATTGCGTCTCCGGGACGACGCCGTTCTCGCCTTTCTTCTCGTATCTCGCCGCTTCGACTGTGATGCGTCCGTTGCGTCTCGCCGGCACGCCGCGCGCCTCCACTAAGTCGCCTGGCGAAAGCTCCGGCGCGCCCTGCTTTGTCTGCACGCGGACTACGCGGTCCTCGGTCTTCAGCAGGAAGAACTGCCACGCCTGGCAGTATAGGACGGTGCCGCGGACCGATTCGGTCTGCGGCTCGTTTGCGTAGAGCGGCAATGCCGCGAGCGCCAGAATGGATATGAAGCGTTTCATCTATCCATATTATAGCAAATGCGCGGTCATTTTGCCGGAGTTCCGAAAGCCCACCAGTCGAGCTCCATGTTGCCGGCGAGGACGACGAAGACTGCGTGTTCGCCGGTTGCCGGCGCCTTGGTCTTGATCGACGTTGTCTTGAACGAATCGCCTGCGTCGACCGTTCCCGAGGCGACGAGCGTTCCGTCCGGCTTGTCGAGCCTGACTTCGACCTTGCCCTTGCCGCGGGCGGAGAAGGTGAACTTCGCGGGCGCCTTCGCGCCGAAGTCCGCTCCGCGCACCGCCACCCATGCTCCGTCCTCCTTCGGCTTCGCGGCGAGGTTGCCGAGCTGGGGAAGGCGGGTGAACGCCATGCCGGACGTCGCTGCGGCGGTCTCGCCCTGCACCCTGCGGCGGGGGTCGAGCTTCTCGACCTGCTCCACGCCTTTGCGCGTGTTCTTCACGGGCTTGAAGGTGACGGTCGCCTCGTCGACTTCGCAGATGTCGATGTTGATGTTTCGGAAACCGCCCGTCTGCGGCAGGAGGGACTTCTGGAGCTCCTGGTCGTGGTAGATGAGGTACCACTTCTCCTTGAACTTGTGGAGGTGCGTGTGGTTGTTGCAGAACATGTGTCCGAACATGCCCGGGTTCTGGTTGTATTCCCCTCGCATCTTCCAGCTCTTCTCGTCGAGCGGGGTCTTAGAGGTCTCGTATACCATGGAGCATCCGATCGGCTTCGGGCAGTCTGCGTACGGCCAGGGTTCGTGGTCCGTCCAGTCGACGTTGTACGTGTACACGCACGTGTCGCCGATGAAGTTGAGTTCGTTGGCCTCGAAGTGGAACGGGGCGGGCGGAATCGTCGCCTCGCCGACGACGGAGATGAGGTCGGCGCCGAGCTTGATGAGACGGGACTCCGCCCCGCCGAAGGCGAGGTATCCCGTGCCGTCCGGACCGATCGCCGCACCCGGATCGAACGGAACCTTGCACTTCTTCGTGAAGTCGGACTGCTGGTCGACGAGCGACTTCTGTAGCGGACTCGTCCAGGGCCCGAGCGGATGCGTCGCCGTAAGGACGCCGGTGCCGCATCCGGAATTCGAGAAGTACATGTAGAAGTGCGTCTTCCCGTCCTTCTCCTTGCGCGATATGACTGCAGGCGCCCAGCTGTTGACGATCCACGGGGCGATTTCGCCTACGGGTATCTCGCCGTGGTAGGTCCAGTTCGCCATATCTGCGGTGGACATCATGGAGAGGGTCTTGATGCATTCGTATGTGTTGTTCGTCTTCACGGGCGACTCGTCGTACTGCTGGTGGTCGTTCGTTCCGTAGACGAAGAGGCGTCCGTTGTATTCGACTGCGGTCGGGTCCGCGCAGAAGTGGTGGTCGAGCAGCGGATTCCCGAAGAACTCGCCGTTCTCGAACTTTGGCGAAGGCGCCGCGAAGGCGCCGAAGGCGGCCGCAACCGCAACTGTGGAAAGTATTGTCTTTTTCATGCCGCTATTATACCCTATTCCCCCGATGCCCGCAAATCATCCTGTGGGGTGATACCGAAGCAAGCGAAGGCATGGTAGAATGTGTACCATGAAAATGCATAAAAGGTCTGTAGTTTCCTCGCTTGCGGCAGCTCTGTGCGTATGCGCCTCAGTCGCCGCCGGCGAGGTTAGGGAGCCGACGCTGTGGGCGGACGTTCCGGACGTCTCCATGTGCCGCAAGGGCGGAAAGTACTTCATGGTCTCGACCACGATGCACTTCAACCCCGGCATCCCCGTCATGGTCTCGCAGGACCTCGTAAACTGGAAGATGGCGAGCTACTGCTACCAGACGGTCGAAAACCGTCCCTGCGACAGGCTGGAGAACGGCGAGAACGACTACGCCTTCGGGACTTTTGCCTCCTCGATAAGGTACAACGAGTCGGACGGATACTTCTACGTCATCAGCGTCAACGTGAGGATCGACGACACGTATCTTTTCAGGACGAAGGATCCGGAGAAGGGCGGCTGGGAGTTCCATCGCCTGAAGAAGAACCAGTACGACGCGTCCATCTGGATTGAGGACGGACACTTCTGGGTCTTCGCCACGGTGCCGGGCAAGCCGTACAAGGTGCGCCTTACGGAAATGAAGCCGGACTTCTCCGGTTTCGTCGACGACGGCATGATAACGCTCGACAACGTCACCGACTGCGTTGGCGGAGAGGGGCTCGGCGAAGGCGCGCAGGTGATGAAGCGCAACGGCTGGTACTACATCGTCAACATCTGCTGGCCCGCTGGGAACTGCCGCACCGTGGTAGTCCACCGCTCACGCTCAATGCAAGGACCATGGGAGGGACGAGTCGTGTTCCAGCACGCCGGAATCGCCCAGGGTTCGTTCATCGACACTCCCGACGGAAAGTGGTACGCGTATCTCTTTGGCGACAGAGGCGCCGTCGGACGCTGCCCGTACATCCTCCCTATGACATGGAACGACGACTGGCCGGTGATCTCGGAGGAAAGCCTCCCGCATCCGTCTGGAAGGCCCGGCATCGTGTCGGCGGACGATTTCGCGTCCGACAGGCTTTCCCTCGTCTGGCAGTGGAACCACAATCCCGCTGACGGCCTCTGGTCGCTGACGGACAGGCGCGGGTGGCTGCGTCTCAGGACCGACAGGATCGACGGCGATCTTCTCTCCGCGCGCAACACGCTGACGCAGCGCTGCTGGGGTCCGACATGCTCCGCGGCGGCGAAAATCGACATCAGCGGACTTGCCAACGGCGACAACGCCGGGCTCGCGCTTTTCCAGCGCGACTACGTTTCGCTTTCGGCGACGAAGGAGAACGGCACGTCGTACCTCGTCCTCCGCCGGGCGGAGGACGGAAATGTGGGCGAGGTTGCGCGCGTCCAGGTCTCGCCCTGCGCGAGGACCGTATGGGTGCGTGCCTACGGCGACTTCTCGCGCGAACCCGAAAAGGACAAGCTGTGGAATTTCCCCGGGCGCGACGAAGGGTGGTTCGCGTATTCCACGGACGGCAAGTCGTGGACGCCCATCGGCGGCAAGTTCCACCTTGAATACACCGCGCCGCATTTCACCGGCTACCGCTTCGCGCTTTACATGTACTCGACGCTCAAGTCCGGCGGATACGCCGACTTCGACTGGTTCCGGATTAAATAAGGAGGACTTGTCCAGATGAAGAATATTGCAGTTGCCGCTTTTGCGCTATTGACCGCATTGACCGCTGCTGCGGATGCGAAGCCGCGGCTGTTTGTCCTGACGGACCTTGCGAACGAGCCGGACGACGAGGAATCCGACCTCGAAGAAAACGGCACAGAGGACGATTTTGAGGACGGTTTCGACGATGA
>CACYNF010000125.1 GCA_902775595.1 uncultured bacterium
TGGTACCCGAAGGGAACCGACTTCGGCAAGTGCACGGCGGCGGACATGCACAGGCTCGAGCGCGTCATCAACTCGATCCACCGCAAGCTCCTCGACGGGCTTACAGCCTACCAATACGACACCGCATACGCCAGAGCCGCATAAAGGAGACAACGCAAATGAAAATGTTCGAACTGCTCCCGAGACCCCTCGGATCCATCTTTAGAAAATTGACTCACTTGACTTGCAATTCACCGTGCCTCAGCGGACTTCGCTGACGATTTCGCCGCTTGCGAGACGCGTGCAGAGCATATCGCCCTTCGAGACCTGCTCCGCAGACTTTACAACCGCTCCTGACGCGTCTGTGGTAAGCGAATATCCGCGCTCGAGCACAGAATACGGGGAAAGCATCGCGAGCTTGGTCCGGAGCCGCTCGAACTCGGATTCCCTGCGCGTGAGGTTCAGGACGACGGAAGATCCCAGCGCGGCCGAGAGCGAATCGATCCTGTGCGAGAAGTCGGAGGCGCGCGCGGACAGCGCGACGCCGAGCGCCGAGGAAAGCACCTCCACCCTGTGCGCAGCGTCGGCGGCCCTCGCCTGAAGCGCGGGGGCGAGCGCGGATGAAAGATGGTCGGTGCGCTGCGCAAACCATTCATACTTAGCGCGGAGAGTTTTGACAAGCCCGTTGTCGAGCGTAGAGAGCCGCGAGCGCAACTCGTCAAGGACGGGGACCGCCATCTCCGCGGCGATGGACGGAGTCCCCGCGCGGACATCCGCGGCGAAGTCGCATAGCGTATAGTCCGTCTCGTGGCCTACGGCGGAGATCGTAGGGACCTTTGACGCCGCGACGGCGCGGACGAGAGACTCGTCGTTGAAGCAGAAAAGGTCCTCGAAGCTCCCGCCGCCGCGCGCGACAATCAGCAAGTCGGGCCTGAAACCGGAATCCTCGCTGTTGAAGTACTCGATGCCTGCGATGATCGTCTTCGGGGCGTCTGCGCCCTGCACCTGCGCGGGGAAGAGCCGTATCTCGAGGTTCGGGAAACGCCTGGTCAGCACCGTGCACATGTCGTGTATGACCGCTCCGGCCTCGCTCGTCACGATGCCTATGCGGCGCGGCATGAACGGAATAGGACGCTTGCGCGTGGGATCGAAGAGCCCTTCGCCCTCGAGCTTCGACTTGAGCGCCATGTAGCGCTGCATAAGATCGCCAAGACCGGCGAGCATCGCGGAGAGGACGACGATCTGGTAGTTTCCGCGTGGCGGATAGACAGTCACGTTTCCGTAGACCTTGACCTTGGCGCCGTCCTTCAGGCCGTCGGCGAGCTCGGGGTGCCGCGCGATGCACGACTCGTAAGGCCCAGCGAACATCACGGCGGAAACCTGCGCACCCTCGTCCTTGAGGGTGAAGTAGCAGTGTCCCGACGGATACCGCTTCCATCCGCTGACCTCGCCCTCGACGACGACCTTGGAGAAACCGCCCTCGATCGTGCGCTTCAGCGCGGCGGTCAGCGAGGATACGGTAAACTCTGGATGAGCCGCGGCCATTTCGTCATACTCTCGTCAGAACGCTCCGCGCGAGAATGCGTTTCTTGTCGCGGTAGGAATGGATGCCTACGGAGAGTATCGTGCCGACGGCGAAGAATGCGCTCAGGAGGTTGGTGCCTCCATAGCTGAAGAACGGCAGCGCCATTCCCTTTGTCGGAAGCGCCTCGCACACGACGCCGAGGTTGAACACCGCCTGGAAGAACACGATGAACGCCATGCCGATGACGAGGAAACGCCCGAACCTGTCGGATGCGTTGCGTGCGATGTAGACCGAGATGCAGAAGAAGACAAGGAACAGCACGACAACCGCGATGGAAAAGAAGAGCCCGAGCTCCTCGGCGCCCACGGCGAAGATGAAGTCTGTGTGGCATTCCGGAAGGTAGTACTGCTTCTGCATCGACTTGCCGAGGCCGACGCCAAGGATGCCGCCGTTCTTTATCGCAACAAGCGCCATGTGCGCCTGGTACGCCGCGGCATCCATGTTCGCCGTAGTCACCTTCTCGGCCGTCTCCTGCGAACTGTTCAGAAAAGCAAGCAGGCGGCGCACACGGTTCGCGTTGAAGGCCATCACCACGCCGGCTCCGACAGCGCCGGCAATCCCCGCCGGGATAAGGTGGCGAAGCCGCACTCCCGCCACGAACATGACAAGCCCGCCGGCCGCGCCGATGACCATCACCGAACCGAAGTCGGGCTCCTTGATGACGAGCAGCGCATAGACAGCCACAAGGCAGCACGGAACGACAAGGCCCTTGACGAACAATTCCACGCGCCAGGCAGCCCTGTCGAGCCAGACGGCGAGCATGATCACGATGGCGAGCTTTGCGAATTCGCTCGGCTGCACGTTGACAGGCCCGAGCTTTATCCAGCGGAACGACCCGTTGATCTCGCGACCACCAAGCTGGGGAAAGACGAACAGCAGAAGAATGGCCACCGCGATATAGAACAGCCATGCGAGGCCGGGGATGTCGCGCCATCCGTGGTAGTCGAAAAGAGCGGCCGCAACCGCGATGACGATGCCTATGCCGAGGTAGATGAACTGCCTCTTCATGAAGAAGTAGGCGTCCTTGTGTAGGCGAATCCCGTTCGCCTCGCTTGCGCTCGAGAGAACAACAAGCCCCAGCGCCACGAGAGCCGCGACAACCAGGGCGAATGCAAATAGTGCGGACTTGCGCACTTCGGCTTACTGCTGCTGCGCGTCGGCAGGGAGTTTCAGGATCTGGCCTGCGACAAGCTTGTCGTTCTCGCCGAGATTGTTGAGCTCGCGCACTGCGGCCGCGCTCACGCCGAAGCGGATGGACACGTCGGTCAAATCATCGCCCTCCTGGACGGTATAGGTCGGAACGGGGGCAGATTCTTCGACGACGGGAGTCTGGGCGGGCGCCTCGACCGTCTGCTCGACAGGCGCCGCGACAGGCTCGGCAGGCACCTCTGCGGGCGCCTTGACCTCTGGCGCGGCAGCCTTCTTCTCGACGGCCTTGGCCTCGACCTTCTTGGCGACGACGACCTTCTCGGCCGGGATCTTCAGCTTCTGGCCGATTTTGAGGACGTCGGACTCGAGACCGTTGAGTTCCTTGAGCTGGCGGATGTTGATGCCGTTGCCGTAGGCAATCGCGCCGAGCGTGTCGCCCGACTTGACGACGTACTCCTTCGTCGCACCAGTGTATGGGGCGTAGGCCTTCTTCTGCGCCTGCGGCTTTGCGAAGGCGCCTTCCGGAACCTTCTGCTCGCCGACATCGAGCTTCCCGGGAAGCTTGAGCTTCTGGCCGATGCGGATGTTGTCGTCCTTGAGGTTGTTGAGGCGCTTGATCGAATTGATCGTCACGTTGTACTTCTTGGAGATCTTCGCGAGGTAGTCGCCGCGCTGGACGATGTACACCGTGTACTCAGGCTCCGGCGGAGGAAGCGGCTTCACTTCCTTCTTGACGACGATGCACTGGCAGTCGGGGGCGCCGCACTGGCAAGGCTCTGTATGCTTCGTTCCAGGCGCGCATGTGCAGTGCTTCTCTTCGACGACGACGGGAGTGCCGACAGGAGCGGCGTCAGGCTCGACCTGCGTCCCGACATCCTTCACGTCGGCCGTCTGCGACGGTTTGCGCTGATAGTTGGGATCCTTGCAGCCGGCGATCACAGCGACCGCGGCAATTCCGAGAACGATGCCGAGCTTGTTCATTTTCTTTTTATCCTTCTTTCTTGACGAGTCGCGCGAAGACTTCCCCGCGCTCCCCGAAACTTTTAAACTGGTCGAAACTCGCGGTTCCAGGCGAAAGGAGCACCGTATCGCCCTTCTCCGCTTCGCGCCTCGCGGCCTCGACCGCCTTGTCGATCGTCTCGCAGACTTCGCAGTCCACGGCGCACGACCAGACGGAACGAAACTCCTCGGCACAACGCCCTATAAGATACACTTTTTTGACCTGCTTTGTCAAGATGGGCAAGGCGCTTTTCGGGTCATCGCCCTTGGGGAGCCCTCCGGCGATCAGTCGCGTTTTCCCGCCCGACATAGCGACTCCAGCGACAAGCGCCGCGATGGAGGTCGCCTTAGAGTCGTCTACATATCTGACGCCGTCCAGTTCTGCGACCGTCTGAAAACGATGTGGCAACGGCTTGAACTCACGGAACGCGCGCTCAATCACCGTGTCATCCAGTCCCGCCGTGCGCATCAGCGCGACGGCGTATGCGCCATTGACGCGCAACACGTCGTTGTCGAAGTAACACCCCTTTGGTACGGCCGCCGTGTCGCATCGTGCATCGCCCGGCGCAAACCCAACCTTCGCAAAGTCCATAAGCCGCAGCTTCAGCGCGTGGTAGGCCTCCGCCGAGCCGTGCCTGTCGAGATGGTCTTCCTGCAAGTTGAGTATCGCCGCCGCCTCGAATGTCCCGGGCGGGAGGTTCGTCGTCTCCATCATGAACGACGATACTTCTACGACCGCCCATTGTTGGGTGCTTGGTGCTGCGTGCTGGAGAGATAGCGCGAGCTCCGAAACCGGAAGACCGTAGTTTCCGCACGGCGTCGCGTGAAACCCAGCGAGGTTAAGCGCGTCTGCGACAAGTTTCACGACGCTCGACTTCCCCTTCGATCCGGTGACGGCGAGCATCTTCACGCCAAGGCGCTTCAACTCGCGACAGCCGTACTCAAGCTCGCTCATGACGCGCACGCCAGGACTTGCGATTACAAGCCCGACGCCATCTGCAAACTCGACCTGACTCCCTTGCGACTCGGCAAGCGCCGCTGCGGCCGTACCGCTCGAGCCCTTGCCAAGCACCAGCACTTTAGACGGCGCAGCGAAGGTCCGAGCGAGGGGATTCGGCGTATTCGCCGAGGGCTCCCCGAGGAGGAGCCTTCGTGCGTCGTCGCCCAAATCAGAAGTCGAGGTTGCGGACATTGAGCGCGTTGTCCTCGATGAACTTGCGGCGGGGCTCGACCTCGTCGCCCATGAGAAGCGAGAACATCTGGTCTGCGGCAACGGCGTCGTTGAGCTTCACGCGGAGCATGTGCCGCGTCGCCGGATTCATCGTCGTCTCGTAGAGCTCGGTGTCGTCCATTTCGCCAAGCCCCTTGAAGCGGTAGATCGAAAGTCCCTGCTTGCCGTGCGCCCTGACGTCGTCGAGAAGCTTCTTCAGCTTTCCGCTCGCAGGCGCGGTGCCGGTGATGGAAGGCGGGCCGAAGTAGTCGTCGGGACCGTATCCGAACGCGGAGAGCGACGAGAACTCCTTCTTGAGCATCGACGCGCCAGAGCCGGCCGCAGTCTCGTCGCGAACGAGCTCCTCGGGGCGGAAGCCGCGCTCCTCGACCATCTTGCATGTCGCCTCGATCTCGGCGAGAAGCGTCATAAGCGCCTTCGCGCGCTCAGGTTCCAGCGCCGCGCCGTCCTTGCCCTTCACCTCGAAGTCGTCGAGACCAAGCGTCAGCAGCTTTTGGGTAAGCTCGCCGTCGGTGAGGACGTACTCGATCTTCTTCTTGCGCTCGACCTTGTAGAGCGGCGGCTGCGCGAGATAGACGTAGCCCTTCTCGATGAGCTCGGGCATCTTGCGGTAGAAGAACGTAAGAAGAAGCGTCCTGATGTGCGCACCGTCGACATCGGCATCGGTCATGATCACGATCTTGTGGTAGCGCGCCTTCGAGATATCCCACTCCTCGCCGAAGCCGCAGCCGATCGCGGTAATGAGGGTCCTGATCTCGTTGTTCGCAAGCATGCGGTCGATCCTCGCCTTCTCGACGTTCAGCACCTTGCCGCGCAAGGGCAGGATCGCCTGCGTCGCGCGGTCGCGGCCGGTCTGCGCCGAGCCGCCTGCGGAATCGCCCTCGACGAGAAAGAGCTCGGTCTTCGCCGGGTCGCGCTCGGAGCAGTCGCGGAGCTTGCCGGGAAGAGAGAGACCGTCCATCACGCCCTTGCGCCTCGTCGACTCGCGCGCGGCCCTCGCGGCCTCGCGGGCGCGAGCGGCGAGGAGGGTCTTCTCGATCACCGTCTTCGCGACGGCTGGGTTCTCCTCGAAGAAGGTCATCAGCCTGTCGGCGACGATGGAACCGACGATTCCGTCGACTTCGCCGTTGCCGAGCTTCGTCTTGGTCTGGCCCTCGAACTGCGGCTGCGGGACCTTGACGCTGACGACGACCGTGAGGCCCTCGCGCATGTCGTCGCCCGTAAGCGAATCGAACTCCTTCTCCTTGAGGAGCTTGTTGTCGAGCCCGTACTTCTTGATCGTCGCGGTGAGCGCGCGGCGGAAGCCCGAAAGATGCGTGCCTCCCTCGATCGTGTGGATGTTGTTGCAGTACGTCTGCTCGAGCGTGGAGTAGCTGTCGGTGTACTGGAGCGAGACCTCGGCCTGCACCATGCCTGTCGTGCCCTCCTTCGAGCCCTCGAAGTGGATGACGGGGGAGATCGGCTTCTTGTTCTGGTTCAGGTACTCGACGAACTCGTCTATGCCGCCGTCGTAGTGGAAGGTCTCCTCGTGGTGGGAATCGCCCTCGTCGTCGCGGAAGTGTATCGTCACCCCCTTGTTGAGGAAGGCGAGCTCGCGGAGACGCGCGCAGAGGATCTCCCACTTGAACGCGTGGCACGAGAAGATCGTGTGGTCGGGGAAGAACGTGACTTTCGTGCCCGTCTCGCCGCCGCACTCGCCCACGACCTCCAGGGGCTTCGTGACGTGGCCGCGCGAAAACTCGATGTGGTGCACCTTGCCGTCGCGCTTCACCTCGACCTTCATCCAGTCGGAAAGAGCGTTCACGCAGCTCACGCCGACGCCGTGGAGACCGCCGGAGACCTTGTAGTTGGAGCCGTCGAACTTGCCGCCGGCGTGGAGAATCGTGAGCACGACCTCGATTGCGGGCTTGTGCTGCGTCGGATGCATGTCGACGGGAATGCCGCGGCCGTTGTCCTGGACAGTGAGAGAGCCGTCGGGGTTGATGATGACGTCGATCATCGAACAGTAGCCCGCGAGCGCCTCGTCTATCGAGTTATCCACGATCTCGTAAACAAGGTGGTGCAGACCGCTCGGACCTGTCGAGCCGATGTACATTCCCGGACGCTTTCGGACAGCCTCCAGACCCTCCAGGATTTGTATATCGTTCTCGTCGTAATTGTTATTCTGCTGACTCATGATTTACCTCCATGAATTTTGGTCGTATATGTCATTTGCCCAGTTAATGGGGTTATTGTCGATGTATTGCCATATCTCGCGGAGCTCCGCCTCGCTTCTGATAATATGGTCGTGGAATGATTTCTGCCATATCGAAAAGCCAATTTGTTTTGTTGAGATTGATTTCAATGCATTTATGATTTGCGAAACCGATTTTGTAGGGAACGCCGCCCTCGGCGTTCCGCCCACATTATCTTCGTGGTCAGAAACAAATAATATCATATGGATATGGTCGGGCATTACAACATATTTTATCACCGAAACATACCTGTATATTTCATTTATTTTTCTGATATTGTCATTTACAATTTTTCCGTATTCCGTCAATATTACGTGCGGAACGCCGAGGGCGGCGTTCCCTACGTCAT
>CACYNF010000126.1 GCA_902775595.1 uncultured bacterium
AATATGCCGCCGTATTCGCCGGAGTGGAGATCGCGCGACGGACCCGTGAGATTGACCGTAAAGTGCGAGACTCCGCGAAGGCCCGCGACGATCGCCGGCCTCAGGTCCGGCGCGGCGGAGGTGTCGCACACGAGCAGCACGTCAGCGGCGAGGCGGCGCCTGAGAGACGGGACGAGCTCGGAAAGCGCCCTGCTGCCCGACTCCTCCTGGCCGTCGAGAACGATCTTGATGTTGATCTTTCGCCCTTCCGACGCGAGGTAGTCGCGCATGCCGCAGAGGAGCGCGAACGTCTGCCCCTTGTCGTCGTTCGCGCCGCGGCAGTACATGCGCCCATCCTGGACGACCGGCTCGAAAGGCGGCGTCTTCCACTCCCCGAGCGGATCCGGCGGCTGGACGTCGTAATGCCCGTAGACGAGTACGGTCGACCCTCCTTCATCCCCCTTCCGCTCGGCAAAGACGACCGGCGGCGGCAACTTGGCTTCCGCGGCGGATTCGCCGCGCCCGGGATAGAGGAGCTCCACCTCGAAACCGAGCTTCGAAAGCCACTTCCGCAGCCACGACGCACACGAGACGCATTCCTTGAGATGCGCTGCGTCCGCGCCTATCGACTCGAACGCGAGAAGTTCACGCCATTCTCCAAGTACAGATTCCTCCATCGTCGCTCCTTTCGTTAAGCCCCCATCATATCGCGCCGACAAGCCAGGCGAAAACGAGCAGAGCCGCAATCGCCGCAACGGCCATGACGGCCCACGAAGCCATTCTGCGCATCCTCTTGCGCCGCTTCAGCCGGTTTACGAAATCCTGTATCTCCACGTCCTGCGTCTCGTACGCAAGCGGGTCGGCGTGGTCGTCGTGAGAATCGGCGCTCTTCTGCAGAAGCGAGCGCATGCTGACGAGCGTCGGCGCGGAATCCGCGCTGCGGTCGAACTTTACTTCGCCGGCAGGCCTGGCCTTGAGGTGGTAGCCAATCTTCGCGAACTCCGCGATGAGCGCGGCAGGCGTCGCGATGCGTCTGTCGCACTCCTTGACGCACATCCTGCGAATGACCGTCGCAAGCGCGGAATCGACTTCCGGGTTTATGTCGCGAATGTCCGGGAACGGATCCGAGGAAAGCGTCTGCACGAGGATCTGCGGCGCGTTTGGCCCGTCGTACGGCACCTTGCCCGCGATCATCTCGAAGAGAACGACTCCGAGCGAGTATATGTCAGCGCGGACATCCACCGCCGACGCGTCGAGCGCCTGCTCTGGGGCGACGTATGCGGGTGTTCCGAAGACGCTTTCCGCCTTGGTGCAGAGCGAGTCGCGCAGGCCATCGGCCTTAGCTATGCCGAGGTCGACGAGCTTGACCGTGCCGTCGGGCTGGATCATTATGTTCTCGGGCTTTATGTCGCGGTGCACGACGTGGTATTCCTGCGCAGCGTCGAGAGCCGACGCCACCTGCAGAACGACCTCCACGGCGCGGGCGGGGGCGAACTTTCCGGCGAAGGCGAGCGCCTGCCTGAGGTCTCCGCCCGAGACGTAGTCCATCACGATGAAGTAGATGCCGCGCGCCTCGTCAAAGCCGCAGTCGTGCACCGCCACGAGGTTGGGGTGGCGTATGCGCGTCGCTATCTTCGCCTCGCGCAGAAAACGCTTTACGTAGTCGGAGTTCTCCTTCGCGACATCCGGGAAAAGCGCCTTGAGCGCATAGACGGTGTCGAGCAGCTCGTGCCTCACGAGGTAAACGGCGCCGAGCGAGCCGTTGCCGAGAAGCCGTTCTACGACATAGCCGCGGAACTTGTCGCCCGAGTGGAAAATCTCCGGCTTGCCGAAGTTCATCCGGCCCCTCCGATTTTGACGACCACGGCGGAATAGTTGTCGTGCGCACCGGTGGCGACGACAAGCGAACATATGCGGGCGAGGATTGTCTTCGCGTCGCCGCCACCTGAAACGGCGACGGAGAGCGCCGAAGGCGGCACCGCGCCGTGCACGCCGTCCGAGCAGACAAGCAGGACGTCTCCGTCCTTGACGTCGAACTTGCGCCAGTCGACCTTGAGCCGATCCTGCCCCACTCCGACTGCGCGAGTGAGAACATGGGAGAGGGCGAGCGCCCTGATGTCGGCAAGAGGCCTACCGCCCTGCGGAGGACGGTTGGCGAGTATCGCCTCCGTCAGCGTATGGTCGCGCGTCAGCTGCTGGAGCTTCCCGTCGCGCAGGCGGTAGACCCTGCTGTCGCCGACGTTCCCGACTGCCGCGATGCGCTTGCCGTCGCTTATCAGAACGGCGACGGTCGATCCCATCTGCCTGTATCCGGCGGAAGAAGCTATCGCCCTTATCTCGTCGTCGGCGCGGCGAATCGCGTCGTCGACAAGCCGGACGCGATCGGCGAAGCCAACGTGTTCGCGGAGCGCCGAATCAATGCTGCGGCAAATGATGTCGCTCGCCTGTCCACCTGCCTCGCCGCCTCCCATTCCGTCGGCAACGCAGAAGACGAGGGTCTTGGGATCTGCAACGAGATGGTCCTGGTTGTCTTTGCGCACGAGCCCGCATTCGCTGGCGGAAGCGACGTCAACCTTGAATCTGCGTCTTTCACCGACAAGTCCGAACAGCATGGCGGCTACCCTCCCCTCAACGCCCTGAAAACAACAAGGACAAGCGCCTCGAGTGCAAGGACCGTCGCCGTCGCAGCGAACAGCACACCGCGGTCGCGGTACCACGGCGGCCTGGCCGGGGCTGCCTCGCAGATCTGCTCTGGAACGGTGCCGACGCCAAGCAGCGGAATCAGCCGCGCGAGCACAAGCGCCGCGGAACGGGGCCGGTCGTCGGGATCGGGCAGCGTCATTTCGGCGACAAGCGCCGCGAGAGCCGGCGGCACGTCCGGACGCGCCTCGCGCACGTCTGGGAACGCGCGCCCCTCTATGGCCTTCGCGAGCGTGTTCATCGCGTTCTCGCCCGCGTTCGGCCTGCACCCAGCCAGGAGCTCGTACAACATGACGCCGAACGAGTAGATGTCGGCGCGTATGTCGACGGAGTGCGAGTCGAGCATCTGCTCAGGGGCCATGTATGCAGGGGTGCCGATCACGGCGGAAGCGCTTGTCGCGCGCACGTCGCCGCGCTGCTCGAAGCGGGAGATGCCGAAATCTGCGAGCTTGGCGGTGCCGTCCGCCGCGAAGAGGACGTTGTCTGGCTTTATGTCGCGGTGCACCATCCCGTTGCGCTCTATGTGCACAAGCGCATGCGCGACATCGCGCGCAATCGGCACCGCCCTCTCGACGGGAAGTCCGTTCTTCGAGGCGGACACGAGATCCCTCAGCGAACCGCCGGGAAGATATTCCATTACATGGTAGAAAAGCCCGGTCGCTGCGTCGCGCCCGGCGTCCCAGACCTCGACAAGATTCGGATGGCGGGCCCTGGTCGCGAAATCGGCCTCGTGCAGAAACCGCTCGGCAAAGCTCTGGTCGTCGGACGGCGCGAGCACCTTGAGGGCGCATCTCGCGCCCTTGGGGTTCTCCGCAAGGAACACCACGCCCGTGCCGCCCGAGCCGAGCCGCTTCACGATGCGAAGATTCCCGAAGATGCCTCCGGGAACAAGTGTCTCTCGCCAATCACCGTCCACGAGAGCATTATACCAAAAAGAACGGACCTATGCAGTCTCGACTTTCTCTGGCTGGCCGCCAACGGCGGCGGTCTTGCGGGTGCGCGTCTTGAGGAACATCCTGAGCGGAGCCCCTTCGAGACCGAAGCGCGCGCGGATGTTCTTCTCGATGTAGCTCAAGTACGCGGGGGTGACGAGCTTCGGGTCGTTCACGAAAAGGCGTATCGTCTGCGGGTTCGTCGAGACCTGCAGCCCGTAGTAGATCTTGAGCCGCTTGCCCCTCACCATCGGCGACTGCGTCTTCTTCGTCGCCTTGACGATGGAGTTGTTGAGCATCCCTGTCGGAATCCTCTCGCTCGCCGACGCCGCGGCGCGGTCGATCGCCTCTACGGTACGGCGGATGTTGTAGCCCGACTTGTTGGAGCAGAAGACAATCGGCGCGAAGTTGAGGAACGGCATCATCTTGCGCACCGCATCCTCCGCCTTCTTCTCGTTGGTGATTCCGTCCTTGATCGCGAGATCCCACTTGTTGAGCATCAGGACGCACGCCCTGTGCGCGTCGAGTATCTTGCCCGCGATGCGCTTGTCCTGCATCGTCGGACCCATCACGGGGTCGAGCAGGAGAACCACCACGTCCGCCTCCTCGATCGCCTGCTCCGAGCGGAAGAGCGAGAAATTGTCGACGGAAGTCTTCGACATCTTCGTGTGCGGCTTCATCCCCGCGGTGTCGACGAGCATGTAGCGCCGCGCCTCCGGCCCGGAGCCGATCGTGAACGGCACCTCGACCGCGTCGCGCGTCGTGCCCGCGATCTCGGAGACGATCACCCTCGGCGCGTTGAGGAGCCGGTTGATGTACGAGGACTTCCCGGCATTAGGCCGACCGACGACGGCGACCCTTAGCGGACGCTTCGCAGACTCCTCCTCCATATCCACCGGGGGAAGCTTCGAGACGAAGTCCTTCACGAGCGCATCCACACCGCGACCGTGCTCCGCGCTCGTCGCGAAAACGGGAAGGCCGAACCGCTCGAACTCCGCAGCGCGCCAGTCGTCGTCAGGCGTGTCGCATTTGTTCGCCGCAATGACGCACGGAACGCCGGACTTGCGGACGCGCTGGATGACTTCCGAATCAAGGGGCGTGATGCCCGCGCGCGCATCAACCACGACGACGCAGACGGCGGAATCCTCGACCGCGAGCGCGGCCTGGCTCTTCGTCTCCTCGTCAAGCGGATCGTTCGTGACGCTGCGGTCGAACGCAATGCCGCCGGTGTCGACGAGCATTATCTTGCGCCCAAGGACGTCGACCTCGCGCGTCACGCGGTCGCGCGTCACGCCCGGCTGGTCGAATACGATGGCGACGCGCTTCTTCGCGATGCGGTTGAAAAGCGCGCTCTTGCCCGTGTTGGGCCTGCCTACGAGAGATACGACGTTCATCTTATGCTCCTTGAGGAAGGTATTATACCAAAACAACGGCCGCTTGACTTCATGTGCCATTTTTTAGGATAATACGCACAGATGACAGTCTGGATAGAGAACCCCTTCGACAACCTCCCCGCAGAGGGCTTTCGCCCGCAGCGGTACTGGCTAATGGCCGAGGCGTTCGCGCGCGCCGGGCACGCCGTGACATTGTGGACGAGCGACTTCTCCCACGCGAAGAAGGCGCCGCGCACCCTTTCAAAAGTCGAGGCGCCCTTCCGTCTCAAGCTCGTCAAGACGCCGCCCTATTCAGGCAACGTGTCGTTCAGGAGAATCGCGAGCCACCGCGCGTACGCCGCAAACTGGCTTGCCGACGCCCGCACCGAGGCGAGGGAGTCAGGGAAGCCCGACGTCATAGTCGTCTCCATGCCTCCGCTTTCGACTGCAGACGCCGCGCTTGCGATGAAGAGGGAATTCGGCGCTAAGATCGTCGTCGACGTTATGGACGCATGGCCCGAGACCTTCTACCGGCTTCTCCCGAAGCCTCTTCGGTTCCTCGGCGCGATTCCGCTTCTTCCGCTCCACGCCGCCGCGTCGCGCGCCTACCGCGGCGCAGACCTCGTGACGGGCGTTTGCGACGCCTACGAAAAAATCGCCTTTTCCTACGGCGCGCGCAGCTACGCGCGATTCTACCACGGAGTATCCATCCCCGCTGAGCGCGGAGCGCGAGCCACCGACCGCGAGTCGCGGCTCTCCTTCGTATACGCCGGCAACTTCGGCCGTGGCTACGACCTCTCGGCGGCAATAAAGGCAGTCCTCGAAAACGAAGAAGCGACGCTCGACATCGCGGGCGCGGGCGAGCGCGAAGCCGAGTGGCGCGCTCTCGCGGCGCATTCGCCGCGCATCCGCTTCCACGGCTATCTCTCCGGCGGCGAGCTCGACAGGCTCCTGGACAGTGCGTCGATCGGCGTCATCCCGCTTTCCGACGACACGTTCGTCGGGCTTCCCTACAAACTCGGCGACTATGCGGCGCACAACCTCAGGATGGTGACGTCGCTCCGCGGCGAATGTGCCACGATTCTCGAGAAGCACAGCGCAGGCGCGGTCTATGACGCAAAGGACGCCAACTCGTTCATGGCTACGGCGAAGAAAGTTCAAGCGTCAACGCCCGACTTCGACTCGCTTCTATCAGAGATCGACGCTGAGAAGATCTACGCCTCTTATGTAGACCGCATCTCCGCTCTCGCAAGCACTCGCCAATAATCGCCAGCGAAGCATCGTTCGGCGGCGGACGAAGGCTCCACCGCCTCACTTGTCGCACCAATTGGGCATTTGACCACTATGACGCGAATATGGTACAATATTCGCGTCAATTTAAGGAGCATAACGTATGTCGCCTAAAACTCTCTCAACTCCGGCTAAGCCAACCCGAACTGGGCCTCGCCGCCCGATACTCTCGGAGGATGTCATTTCATTCACCGAATGTCGCGGTAAGCTCGGGGAGTATTTCGAGAAGACTCGCCGCACTCATCGCCCCATCGTCGTCACGCAGAACGGCAAGCCCACTTCGGTAATCGTCAGCATAGTAGACTGGGAACCGCTATCCAACAGTTGGGAAAACGAGCAGCGCATCGCAGAGCAGGTTATTGCAGATTTGCAGACAAGCGAGGAACAGTTCGCACGTGGGGAGTTTCACTCCAACAAAGAGGTGTTCGGCATGATGCAAAAGGAATTCGGGCTATGACGCTCAACTGGTCCGACAACGCCATCAACAAGTTGCGCGAACACGTCAGGAACATTGTCGAAAACAGCGATCGGGCTACTGCGGGGAAATGGCTTAAAGGTCTTTATGACAACACTTCCCTCATCGAAAACTTCCCAACCATCGCCCCTCTTTCTCGCATCCCCGACTTGGCAAAACTTGGCATCCATGAATTGACCTACGGCAACTATCGCGTGTTCTATATCATCCGCGAGAACGACTGCCGCATAATCTCAATTCTCAACTGCCGCCAAAACGTCACCTTCGTCGGCGACCTATAACCCCTCGCCCCACCGCCTCAATTTCCGCCACCGCCGCGCAAACAGGCCTTTTACAACGGTTCCGTGGGGCCTGTCCCCGACGGTTTTTGCGGATACATTCTCACTCGTCTTGCACAAGCTCGAAAGCAATCCCTACGACTCGGAGCTTCGTCTTCATCCGCTTTCATGCAGACTCGCTGGAAAGCATGCCGTCAGTCTGACCTACTCGTACAGAATCGTCCTGCGCATTGAAATCACCGAAAACGAGATAATTCTGCACGACGTCGGTTCCCACGACGAGGTATATCGCTGAACCGCCGCCCGAGGGTTTTGCGTCGCGTCCGCTTCGGGCTGTGTTTCGGCTTAGGGCTCGCTAGCTTTGCCGCGAATACGCGTCAAAGCTCCGGCAAAAAAGCCGGTGGCGACATCGATTTTGCGGCCTTTTACATTTTGCCCGTGCCGTCGAGCCTCTCGGCAAAATGGCGGCGCGTCAAAATCGGGTCGCTTC
>CACYNF010000127.1 GCA_902775595.1 uncultured bacterium
CTCGACGTCCGTGCCGATGATTTCGCCGGCCTCGTTCCTGTAGCAGCACGGCGGCTCGGTCGGATTCGCGAGAAAGAGGAGCGGGCGCGACGCATCGGTGACGCGCGGATCGACCGTTTCCCGCCTGTCCTTGTCGGAACAGCCGGCGAACACGGCGAGCGCAAGCAGCATGCATAGTCGTTTCATAGCTTGAACATGTTTCTGTTGAACCCCGTTGTCGTCATGTTTCGCCGCGCGGGAATCGCCACCATGAGGTTCGCGACGAGATACGAGCGCAGCGACGAAGCCGTCGAGTCGGCGTCGGTTATGTCGAAGAGCTTCCCGTCGTCGCGGATCACCACCGTGATGCCGTTCGACCAGTCGACCGATATCTCCGCATGCGTCCGCCTGCCCGCGTTTCTGTCCTTTACGAGCATCAGCGTCTCCTCGATGAGCAGCGAGACGAGCCCGGACTTGCGGTCGTCCATCCCCCTGCGCGTGCCGAGGAACCTGCCGACCGTGGCGGACGCGTCGCAGATCGCCTTCGTGTCAAGCACCAGGTCGTAGACGCGCGAAGCGCGAATCCGCGCACGGTCGAGGAAAAGCGGGAACGCCCTGCGGCCACACCTGATGGCGACATACACCGCGACGAGGCCAATGGCGGCGTAGGGACTTGCCGCGAGCGCGGACCACACGCCGCACTCGCCGAAGAGCCAGCCGGCCGCCGGAGCGAGCGCGACCGGCAGCACGAAAGTCGCGAGCGCCGTCACGCCGACGGCAAGCCCCTCTCGGACGCGGAAGGTGTAGTAGGAGTTGAGCAGCATCACAAACGCCGTGCCGACGAGCCCGAGCGAGACGATGCGCACCGCGGTGCGGGCGGCCTCGGCGAGCGACGGATCGGTGATCCCGACCATGGACACGACGAGCTGCGGGAACGCGACGGCGAGAAGCGTAAGCACCAGCCCCTCGGCCGCGGAGACGCGCGCCGCGAGGCCCATTATGCGGCGCGTGAGGCGGTCGTTGCCCTCGCCGATGTAGACGCTCGCGAGCGGCTGCGCCGCGGTCGCGACCCCGTCGAAGGCCTCGCTCACCCCGAGTACCACGAGAACCGCGGCAAGCACAGGAAGCCTGCCTTCGCCGAAACGCGAAATGATGTAGAGGTTGAGCATCAGCGTGAGACCCGCCTGGCAGAGGCGTATACTCGCGTCGCCGAGCGCGCACGCGCAGATTCGCCCGGTGTCCGCAAGCGAGAAATGCCGCACGAACGCCATCGAGTTCTCCTCTCGGCGAAGGTGCATAAGGAGGACGCACAGCGCCATGAGATGCCCGACCGTCGTGCCGATGGCGCACCCTGTGTAGCCGTAGCGCATCGTGAGCGGAATGGATAGCGCGCAGTTGCCGAGAAGCTGCGCGATGTAGGCGCCGGCGCATACACGCCCGTCGCCGTCGGCATAGCACATGGACGAAAAGTAGAACGACAGCGGCTCGAGAACCGCGCACGGGAGAAACCACACCCAGTACTCTCGAGCGCCGGCCAGCACCGCGCCGGATACGCCGAACGCCGCGGTCGCGGCGTTGCGCGAAAGCGCGAGCGCGCCCATGAGGAGAAGCCCTAACCCGAGCGCAGACCAAAGGCCCTGGGTCAGCAGTTCGCTCGCACGCCTGCGGTCGAAGCGCCCCATCTCCATCGCGTAGAGGACGCTCGTCCCTGTTCCGACCAGCAGCGCGACGAAAGACACGACGTTGAACATCGGCTGCATCAGGTTTATGACGGAAAGCCCTTCCTCGCCTATGATCTGCCCGCAGATGACGCTGTCGGAAAGCCCCATCAGGTACTCCGCCGCCATCGCGAAAGTCGCGGTGGGAAGGAATCTGGCGAACTTGTTGGCGGCAAAGGTCATAGTTTCCTGTTTGCGATTATACCAAATAGCGCCTCTTTAGTGTGGAATTTCTTCATCCGTTGTATCGTACGATCAGCTGCGTGCAGTCGTCCGCCTGCTCCACAAGCCCGCCGTACGCGACGACCGCGTGGAAGACGGAGCGCAGCAGGGGCGACGACCCGCCTTCGACCGCCGCGACGCCGTTCGAGAGCATAGACTCAAGCGAGAAGCGCAGCCTCTCCTCGCCGAACAGGTCTCCGCGCTCGTCTGGCTGCTCGGTGATTCCGTCCGTATAGAGGTACAGCGCCTCGCCGGGGCGGAGCGTCAGCTCGTGCGACTTGTACGTGATCCCCCCCATTGCGCCGAGCATCAGGCCAGACCTGTCGCGGACGAACTCCGGCGCGGAGCCGGACGAAGTCCGGATCGGCGGGTTGTGCCCCGCGTTCACGAAGGTGACGACGCCTGTCGCCAGGTTCAGCTCGCCGAGCCACGCCGTGACGAACATGCTCGCGTCGTTGTCGCGGCTCAGCGCCTCGTTCGCCCGCTTGGCGACCTCGGCGAGCGGAAGCCCCGTCTGGGCGATCCCCTTGATCGTGGTCTTCGCGCGCATCATGTACAGCGCCGCGGGAACGCCCTTCCCGCTGACGTCCGCGATCATGAACATGAACCTGTCGGAGGTGATGAAGTAGAAGTCGTAGAAGTCGCCGCCTATGTCGCGCGCCGCCTGCATCGTCGCCACGATGTCCATCCGCGTCTCGTCGGGGAACGGCGGGAAGACGCGCGGAATAGCGCTCTCCTGGATGTTCGTGGCCATCTCCATCTCGTGCCTGCGCTGGGCGGCGAGCTGGTCGCGCACATAGCGCGCGATCACGAGCCCCACGAGGATCGCCGCGAGTATCAGGGCCATTCCGTTCAGGAACGCGGAGGTCGCCACAAGGACCCGCCTCTCGACGACCGCCGTCCTCTTCGGAATCACGACGTACACGGGAAAGCCCTCGAACATGCGCTTCTCCCAGTAGTTGTCCGCGCCCGGGTCGCGCCACTGCCCGCCCTCCTGCCCAGCGACGGGATGGGAGATGATCGTCCCGTTGTCCGTAGTTATGAAGATGCCCCCCTCGTCTCCGCTCACGTGCCAGCCGTGCGTGAGGCCGGTGAGGGCGGAGCGCGCGAGGTTGCGGACCGACTTCTCCTTTGCGCCGACCTGGACGAACCCGCCCTCCGGCATCCACACGCCGACGTACTTGATCATCTCGCCGCGCAGCGTGTTGGGAAGGAGAGGCTGGGCCAGCTCGTACTTTTCCGTCAGAAGCGACGCGAACTCGTGCGCCTGGCCCTCGGCCGTGTTGAAGTTCAGCGCCCCGACCTCTTCGCGTCGCGCACTGTGGGAGAGGTTCCCGTCCGCATCCGCTATGCAGACCTCGTCCACCCCGAGATCGTCCGCGAGCGCGCGGAGGCGCCTGCTCGACTCGTCGGGGTCGTTCCACCACGGCTGCTCCTGCATCTCGTAGACTTTGTCGCGCACCACCATCGCCTGGCGGAACATGCGCGCGTCCACGCGCTCGCGTATATCCACCGCCACGTCGCTGAACACATTGTCGATGAGGTGCTTCGTGTCGCGCCATGTAAGCTGCTCGTGAAGCATCCACGTAAGCACGAGCGAGGCGACGAACGCGAGCGCAACGGCGCCGACGAGACGCCGCGCGAGCTTGCGCTGTGCAGTTCCCATCACCATCTGCGCCGTCTCCTCTTGCCGGCCGTTATCACCTTGTCGAGCGCCTTCTTGAGCCGCGTGTCGCCCTTGCGCACGGCTATGCCGAAGTTCTCGCGCGTCTCGAGGCGGGACGCGGCGAATTCGCCGTTCGAGTTCTCCGCGTCTATGCGAACCGCGCAGCTGTCGAAGAACATCGCGTCGAGCCGCTTCGCCCTGAGGTCATCCATCGCATCGACGTAGGAGCCATAGCGGACGGGATCGAGCCCATGCGAGGTCAGGTAGAAGTCGTAGGTCGACGCATCCATCGTGCCGATGCGCATCTTCTCGGCACGGATCATCGTCGGCATCTCCTCTCCCGCGCGGTAGAGGAACATCCCTCCCTCCGTCGCGTAGGGAACCGTGAAGTCCACGGTCTGAAGCCTGCCCTCGGTGATCGTTATGCCGGACGCGGCCATATCGGCCTCCCCTGCGCTTACCATGGTCAGCAGGTTCGGGAACTTCTCCTTGCGTATCTCGAGCTTGCACCCAAGCTTTGCCGCCGCCGCGCGCGCGATGTCTATTTCCAGGCCGACTATCTCGCCCGTCTCGTCGTCGCAGTAGGAATACGGGCGGGTGTCAGTCGTGGTGACGAGCAAAAGCACGTTGTTCGTGCGGGCGGGAGGAGGAGGCGGCGCGTCAGCGTCGCGCCCGCTGCATCCGGCGGAAAGCAGCGCGGCGAGAACGAGCGCCGCAGCCGACAGTGTATAGACTCCTCCCCTCATCTACCAGTATCGCCTGAAGCGGTCAGAGGGTGCCGAAAATGCGGTCGCCGGCATCGCCAAGACCAGGAACGATGTAGAAATGGCTGTTCAGGCGCTCGTCTTTGGCCGCGGTGAACACAGGGACGTCGGGATGCTCCTTCTCGACCTTCGCAATGCCCTCCGGCGCGGCGATGAGGTTGAGGAAGACGATTCGCCTGTATCCGAGCTTCTTGAGCTGGGCGAACGCATCGCACGCGCTCCCGCCCGTCGCGAGCATCGGGTCGATCACAATCGCGAGCTCGTCGTTCTTCGCCGGCGGAACTTTCGCGTAGTACGGGATCGGCTCGGCCGTCGCCTCGTTGCGCTGCATGCCGAGAACGCCGACCTTCGCGTACGGAAGGACGTGCAGCATCGCGTCAAGCATGCCCATTCCGGCGCGGAGAATCGGAACGATCACGATGGAGTCTTCGATCTTCACTCCCGTCGTCTTCGCGACAGGGGTAGTGACCGGGATCTCGACGGTCCGCAGGTCCTTGAGGCTCTCGATTGCGAGAAATTCCGTGATCTCGTTTACAAGCTCGCGAAACTGCTTCGGCTTTGTGTTGATGTCGCGCATAAGCGTGACGCGGTGCTTTACAAGTGGATGGTTCAGGACTGTATGCATAAGAGAGTTTAAAGTTTAAAGTTGGAAGTTGGGAGTTGAGAGTTTGATGTTTGGCCTTTAAAGTTTAGGTTTGAAGTTCGAAGATTTTGAGGCTTACGATGCTATTATACATTAAGGAACGACGAGACGCAAATACCAATCCACAAGCTGCGGACCGAAGAACATCCACGAAAGACACCCTATGCAGATGTACGGCCCATACGGTATTGGCGTAAAACAACCAAGTTTTGTCTTGGAAAGAAGAATTAACGACACGCCGACGACGCTACCGACGACCGAGGAGAGGATGAGCGTCACAAGAACCGCAATCGGTCCGAAGAGCGCACCGACCGCCCCCATAAGGAATACGTCGCCCATTCCCATGGCCTCGCGCTTGAAGACCTTCGAACCGATCCGCCGCACAAGCCACAGGAGCCCGAAGCCAAAGACAAGGCCACTTATGGAGTACGCGAGCGGGAAGTACATCCTCAAGTCGGAGAAGTCGAACGCGAAGTTTCGAGTGCTTGCGCTGACGAACGCCCAGAACAGGACGCCGAGCACCATTCCTCCGACCGTCGTGAAGTCGGGGAGAAGCTGGTGGTCGAAGTCGATAAACGAACCGGCAATCATCAACGATATCCAAATCCACCAGACAAGCAGGATGAAGATTCCACCAATGTAGGTGACCTGCCCGAACGGAGCGACGACCGGCTTCCCGTCGCCGCCGAACAGATGCAAGAACACCGCAAGGAACAGCAGACCGCCCAGGAGCTCCACGCAGATATACCGCGGCGAAATCGGCGCGCGGCAGTTGGCGCACTTGCCCCTGAGCGCAAGCCACGAGAGGATCGGAATGTTCTGGTACCACCTGATCGGCGAGTTGCACTTCGGGCAGTGCGACGGCGGGGAGACGATCGACTCGCCCCTTGGCACGCGCCAGATGACGACGTTGAGGAACGACGCAATGCACGCCCCCAGCCAAAAGCTGAAAAACGCCAATATCGGCATAAGTTCTTTTAGGATGTTGGCGTGCTGATTCATGTCACTCGCTCTTCAGTTCGCGGCCCATCATCGACTCGACGGCTTTCCGGGCGTCGAAGTCCTCGTAGCAAAGCGCGTAGACGAGATCGCAGATGGGCATCTCGACGCCGAGCTTCGCGGCAAGGTCGTGGACAACCTTCGAGTTCCAGACTCCTTCGGCCACCATCTGCATCGAGCCGAGAATGTCCTTAATCTTCTCGCCCTTCCCAAGCCGCTCGCCGACGGAATGGTTTCGCGAATGAACCGACGTGCAGGTGACGATGAGATCGCCTATCCCGGCGAGCCCGGAAAGCGTCTCGGGCTTACCGCCGTAGGCGAGTACGAAGCGCTTCATCTCCGCGAGGCCGCGCGTGATGAGCGCGGCTCTCGTGTTGTCGCCGAAGCCCATCCCGTCGGAGCAGCCGACGGCAATCGCGATGACGTTCTTGACGGCGCCGCCTATCTCTACGCCGACCGGATCGGGCGAAGTGTAGACGCGGAACTTGGGGCCAGACCAGACGCGCTGGACCTTCTTCGCCTTCTCCTCGTCCTCGCACGCGGCGACGATTGTAGTCGGGATCCCTCGGCTCACCTCCTCGGCGTGAGTCGGCCCTGCGAGCGCGACTACGCTCTTTATCCCGAGTATCTCCTTCGCGAGCTCCGTCATGCGCTTGTTTGACGATTCGCAAAGCCCCTTCGTGAGCGAGACGACGAGCTGGTCGTCGGTTATGAGACCCCTGAAGCCCTCCATTACCGACGCAAAGAACTTGCTCGGCGGCGCGAGAACGACGATTTCGGCGCCCTTCACCGCCTCTTCGCGGTCGGCAGTAAGCTTCAGCGCGTCGGGCAGAACGACGCCCTTCAGGAACTTCTCGTTTCTCCTGGTGCGGCGCTGCTCCTCTATGTAGTCCGGGAACGCGCCCCATACCGTCACGTCATGCCCATAGCCAACGAGAAGCAGCGCATTCGCCGTTCCCCATCCACCATCGCCAATCACCGCAATTTTCATGCGTATATTATACCAAATTCCACCCTACCTGGAATCAGCCTTCTTCTCTATCCTGTCTAAATATGCCGTCGCGAACCTGCGTGCCCATATGATGCGCTCGTCAGCCGGGTCTCCGCCGGCGCGAAGGATCCTGTCGGCCGCTTCAACGGCCGCGGAGAATGCCTTGCGAGCCGCAGCAATGTCGCCGCGCCCGCGGTCGTAGAAAGTCCTGCCGCGGCACACAAGCAGCTCTGGATCGTCCGGGTTCCGCCCGAGGCCCTCGCTGACGACGCGAAGCGCAAGGGCCTTGTCCTTCATAGAGCTGTCGGCGATGAACCACGCGGTAGTCCAGGCGTCGATGTTGTGGGGGTCGGCCTTGACCGACGCCCAGAACCACGGCATCATCTCGACAGATTCGGCCCCGGCGAGATGCCTGTGGATTTCCGGCGCACGGACATGTTCATTGATCCNNNNATGCCCATGCTCGCATTCATGACAGACGTGATGATCGCCTTCTCCGTGCTCGTCGTGATTGTGCGAGCCGAGATGGTCGCAGTCCACGTCGATTCCGCCGTGGTAATACGTGTCCGCCTTGTGAACAAGCGCGCGGCTGATCGTCCCGCGCGCGTCGCCGAACGCGACGGCAAGAGCGCCTTCGCCCTTCACTACCTGGGGCATCGCGTCGCCGCCGCGGAGTTGGCGCATCGCGGACGGAACGGCCAGCGCGGCGAAGGCCGCGGCGGCGAGAGCTGTTGCGCCAAGCCTCACAGGCGCCTCCTGCGGAGAACGAGCGCGGCGAGCCCGAGAAGCGCCGCGGCGTACGCGGCAGCATAGAGCAAGACGACCGAGAACACGATTCCGTCAACTGCGCCCCAGCCGTGGACGAGGCGCTGGCGCATGTCGAAGAACTCGGCGTGCGGAGCGACCGCGTAGACGGCTTTCACGACCCAGGCGAGCGCGGGATTGAGGCCTTCGGCGTATTCGGGGAGCCGCCGCCCGAAGAAGAACATGCCGACAAGAACTATTGCGGAAAGCGACAGATTCGCAGAGGCCGTCACGAGAAGCGAGCCGAGGAGCGACACGGCGACGGCAAGCGCGACGAATGCGAAATGAAGCACGATGGCCTGCGGCAGTTCCGCGGCAAATGCGCCGCCCCTGAGGAGCACGCTCGCGACGAAGAGGACATAGAAGAACGCAAGCGCCGACCACGCCGCTGCGACCGCGCCGATGTACTTGCCGACGAGAAGCCGTCCGCGCGAGATCGGCTTTGCGAGAAGCGGGTAGATCGTGCGCGACTCGAATTCCGGCGGAAAGAGCCGCTGCCCCGCACCGAGCGCGATGAAGAGAGAGAAGCCCCAGACGAGAAGGAGCGCCATCTCGTCGAGGTAACGCGACGCACCCGCGGCGCCAAAAGGCGTCGCCATCGAAAGCGGCACCATGAGCGCAAGGCCAAGCAGCAAGAGCGCGAATACATCATTGCGCCGCCACAGCTCGAGGAAAGAGAGCTTAACGAGAGAGCGCACCTGCCTGAGGAAAAGTTTCATTTCGCCTCCTCCAGGGTCTTGAGGAAAAGTCGCTCAAGATTGGCGGCTCCGTCTCCTGCGAGATCCCTCACCGGTCCCTGGTAGACGCAGTGGCCCTTCTTCATTATCGCGACGCGGTCGCAGAGAAGCTCGGTCTCGCCAAGTTCGTGCGAGGAGAAAAACACTGTTTTGCCGCGCCTCTTGAGATCCAGCAGGAGTTCCCGGAAATGGATGCGCGCGAGCGGGTCGAGCCCCGTGAACGGCTCGTCGAGGACAAGGAGATCTGGGTCGTTCAGGAGCGCCTGCGCGATTCCGGCGCGCTGGAGCATCCCCTTGGAATATGTCTTGAGCGGACGCTTCGCGGCATCGGCGAGCCCGACGGCATCGAGGAGCTCGTCCGTGCGCCTCCTCACCGTCTTCGCGTCGAGCCCGCATATCCCGCCGTAGAACGAGAGCAGTTCACGCGCGTCGAGGTAAGGGTAGTACGTCGCGACCTCGGGCATATAGCCGATATGCGCGCGGACGCGTGGATCGGAAGGATCGCCGCCAAGCACCTTGACTGTGCCGGACGTGGGGGCGAGAAGCCCGAGCGTCATCTTTATGGTCGTCGTCTTCCCTGCGCCGTTGGTGCCGAGGAAACCGACGATCTCTCCAGGCGCAAGCACGAGGGAGAGCCCGTCGACGGCCTTCACGGATCCGAAAGAGCGCGAGACGCTGTCGATGTCAACTGCGCTGCCAGATTTCATTTTTTGCCTTCTTTCGCAAATGCGAGGACATCCGCGGCGACAAGGGGATTCTGGAACGTGAACGCGAAGCGCGCGGTAAATGTGCCGCGGTCTGTCTCGAAGATGATTCCACCTGGCTCGACGGCGAAAGACCTGAACTCCGAAAACGGGATCGCAAAGTCAAGCTCCTTGCCCGCGAAGGCGATACCTCTGCTCGTGATGTAGCAGTGCGTGCGCTGGTCGACGTTGCACTTCTGCCTGAAGTGAGGGAGCGCAACGTCGCTGGGGCGTCCCAGCCTGCTCGGCCCGGCGTAGCCGTCGTACGGCGGCTCGGAGAGGGAAGTGTAGAGCGTCCCCTTCTCATGGAAGAATATAAGGTCTGTCTTTCCAATGGACGCGAGGCTCGCCGTCTTTCCCCTTCCCGCGGGATGCGGGCTAAGGCCGGAAGTCCCGCCTTCGGCAAGCCACTTCGCATGGCGCTCGCGGTTGCGGCGCACGCGGCTCCTGCGCCGCGTCCAGACTACGACCATCGGTATCACAAGCCAGAAAAACGCAAACGCCACCGCAATTAGGCCGAGCGCGTGCATGAACCACGGCTTGTCGAGATTGTCCAGGTCCTGGTAGATGAACCAGAACATCCCGCCGAGGAACACGAAGGCGATCAGCTTTCGCAAGGCATAAATCATGGTGGTAATTATAGCATAAATCGGCTACTGAGAGAACTATGCGAATCCTATCTCCCGGAGCAGCCATCCTACCGGTACTTCACTATGCACCAAATTGCCTTCACGCCGTCTTTCCAACCGATTTTCTTGCCCTCGGCATAGGTGCGACCAGAGTATGATATGCCAACTTCATAGACACGCAGCCCGGCGCGCGCAACACGCGACGTGATTTCCGGCTCGAAACCGAACCGATCCTGCTGCAAGTGCGGCAAGATTTCCATAAGCGCCTCGCGGCGAAAAGCCTTATAGCACGTCTCCATGTCGGTAAGATTCAGATTCGTGAACCAATTGGAGAGCATAGTCAGGAACTTGTTTCCAACGGAATGCCAATAATAGAGGACTCGATGCGCCTCTCCTCCCATAAAGCGCGACCCGAAGACTACGTCGGCCTTTTTGTCTATTATCGGCTGTATAACTTTCATGATTTCGGTCGGGGCATATTCCAAGTCAGCATCCTGCACGATGACGACATCTCCTGTCGCGGCGGCGAATCCTGTGCGCAGCGCGGCACCCTTGCCGCGGTTCACATCGTGATGAAGCTTGACGATTTCATTGTCGTCGTCGCCCAAAAGCGAATCCATAATCTCATGAGATCCGTCCGAACTGCAGTCGTCGACAAGTACGATCTGCTTGCGAAGCGGTAACGCCTTAAGCGCTGCGACAACAGCGCCCAGCGTACTCCTCTCGTTATAAAACGGAACCACGACAGAAATCGTCGTCATCAGTCTCTCCTCTCCTCTTTGCTGGCCCC
>CACYNF010000128.1 GCA_902775595.1 uncultured bacterium
TGGTACCCGAAGGGAACCGACTTCGGCAAGTGCACGGCGGCGGACATGCACAGGCTCGAGCGCGTCATCAACTCGATCCACCGCAAGCTCCTCGACGGGAAGACTGCATATGAATACGACACCGCCTACGCCAGGGCGGCATAAAGGAGACAACGCAAATGAAAATGTTCGAACTGCTCCCGAGACCCCTCGGATCCATTTTCAGAAAATTGACTCACTTCACTTGCAATTCACCTACACGTCAATGGAAGACAAAGCTACAAACCGCGTCACGAGGTGGACGCAGAAACTCCTCGACCTCTCGCTCAGGAACCGCCTGCTGAACGCACGCGACTCCAAGCAGCTCCTGCCCCTCGAAGGCGGCGATGTCGCCGAACTCGAGAACCGGCTCTCCGCCGACCGTCCAATCGCGATAGAAGGGGCTTCGGACAAAAAGCAGCCCGACGCGCTCCGCTCGTCGCTCACGCCCGAGGAGACGTCGCGCCGCCTCCGCGAGCTATATCGCCTCGCGAAGACGGAACTCGAGGAGAGCGGAGTCAACGCGCTCTTCCTTGCGCTTGGCTTCCTCAAGTGGCGTCCGAAAGGCGCGAACGCGAAGGACTACCGCGCGCCGATCCTCCTCATGCCCGTAGGGCTAACGCGCAAGAACGTCCGCGAAGGATATGTCCTTTCTCGCCTCGATGAAGACACCGAACTCAACGCGACGCTCGTCGAGTTCCTGAAGGCCGAGTTCGGCATCAAGATCGACGGACTCGATCCGCTTCCCGAGGACGATTCCGGCGTCGCAGTCGCGAAAGTCCTGGATGTCTTCCGCGAGGCGGTGAAGGCGTTTCCCGAGTGGGCGGTTGAGGAAGGCGCTGCGCTCGGGAACTTCTCGTTCGGCAAGTTCGTGATGTGGAAGGACCTCTCCGCGCGCGCCGACCAGCTATCGGCCCATCCTTTCGTCGCGCACCTCATGAAAGGCGGCGGAGACTACGACGACGGCGTCGAGGTGTTTCCGCCGGAGGAAGTAGGCGCGCACATCAAGTACGGCGAGCTGTTCACTCCGCTCTCCGCCGACTCCTCCCAGCTTGCCGCGGTCCTCTACTCCGCGATGGGCAAGTCGTTCGTCCTGCACGGTCCGCCCGGAACAGGCAAGTCGCAGACGATCACGAACCTGATCGCCCACAACCTCGCGCACGGACGCAAGGTGCTCTTCGTCTCCGAGAAGAAGGCCGCGCTCGACGTCGTCCATCGCCGTCTCGAAAAGGTCGGGCTTAAGCCGTTCTGCCTTGAGCTCCACTCGAACAAGTCCGGCAAGACCGACGTCCTCGCGCAGTTCAAGGAGGCGCTCGATTATGTCGACAAGGGGACGCCCAGGGAATGGCAGCGAACCGTCGACCAGATTTCCAACTACCGCTCCGAACTCGACGCAGTCGTCGCCGCATTGCACAAGCGGCAGAAGAACGGGCTCACCGCATACGACTGCTTCGCCTCGAAGATCGCGCAGGGTGCGAAGACCTTTGCCATTGCCGGCGGAAAGCTGTGCGACTGGAGCGAGAAGGACGTCACGGATGCGCGCGAGCTTGTGCTGCAGGCGGCGGCCGACTGGCGCGGCACTACGCGCGATGCCGTAGAGGCGCTGAAGATCGTCGCGTCGTTCGACTGGAATCCGTCCGCGCAGGACGAAGTCCGCGGCAAACTCGCCGCGCTCCGCGCGAAGGGCTCATTTTTGCGCGGACTCTCCGTCCTCTTCGGCGGAAGCGGCGTGCTGCGCTTCTCCGACGGAGTCGTAGGGCGCTTCGACGGATTCGGCGGAGATCTTGCCGCGAAGCTGGACGCCGCGATTGCCGCGATGGACGAGTCGCGCGGCGCGATGCGCTACCGCGCGTCCGTCACCGCGGCGGCGAAGCGCATCGGCGACGCATTTGCCGTGGGGCTTGCGGACGGATCGGTCGACCCGAACACCGTCGGCGAGTCGTTCGACCGCTCATTTGCGGAGGCGACGCTGAACGAGATACTGCGCGTCGAATCGGCGCTCGCGTCGTTCGCGGGGCTGAAGCGCGAGGAGCAGATCGTGGAGTTCCGCCGCCTGGACGCGGAATACGCGGAGCTCGTCAAGCACGCGGTGCGCGCGCGTCTCGCGGAGTCGCTTCCGCTCGGACGCCTCGGCGACTGCCCCGACGGATGCGAGCTCGGGATCATCCGCCGCGAGTGCGCGAAGAAGTCGCGCCAGAAGCCGATCCGCCAGCTGCTCGCCGAGGCGCACGCCATGGTCGGGCGCCTCAAGCCGTGCTTCCTGATGAGCCCGCTCTCCGTAGCGCAGTATCTGCCCGCCGAGGCGTCGTTCGACTTGGTCGTCTTCGACGAGGCGTCGCAGATTCCGGTGTGGGACGCGATCGGCGTCATCGCGCGCGCGAAGCAGTGCGTCGTGGTGGGAGACCCGAAGCAGATGCCTCCGACGAACTTCTTCCAGAAGGGCGAGACGGGAGAGGAAGACGAAGAAGGGAACGAGGACCTTGAGAGCATCCTCGACGAATGTCTTGCGGCGGGACTTTACTCCGCTTACCTCAGCTGGCACTACAGAAGCCGCCACGAGTCGCTCATCTCGTTCTCGAACCACAACTACTACAACGACCGGCTCTGCACCTTCCCGGCCGCGCGCACTACTCCGCGACTTGGCGTCGCGTACCGCTACATCGAGAACGGCGTCTACGACGCGAAGGCGAGCCGCACGAACAAAGCCGAGGCGGAGGCGCTTGTCGACTACGTGTTCGAGCGCCTTGCAGATCCATCGTGGAAGCGTCGCAGCGCAGGCGTCGTCACGTTCTCGATGGCGCAGAAGACGCTGATCGAAGACATCTTCGAAGAGCGGCGCGCGGCGAATCCGCAATTCGAGGACTTCTTCACGGACGCGGGCGAGGAGCCGTTCTTCGTCAAGAACCTCGAGAACGTGCAGGGCGACGAAAGGGACGTGATCCTGTTCTCGGTCGGCTACGCGAAGGGTCCGGACGGAAAGTTCCTCATGAACTTCGGACCGCTCAACCGCTCCGGCGGAGAGCGGCGCCTCAACGTCGCCGTCACGCGCGCGAAGGAGCAGGTAGTCGTGTTCGCGTCGTGCAAGGGCGCGGAGATCGACCTGAACCGCACGCAGGCTGTCGGCGCGGCGCATCTGAAGGCGTTCCTCGAGTACGCGGAGCGCGGCGGATCCGCCGCGGCGGACGACGGGGAGGGCAAGCTGCGCGACCGCTTCGCGGACGAGGTGGGCGCGTTCCTGAAGGAGAAGGGCTTCGCCGTGGAGCGGAACGTCGGCTGCTCGGGATACCGCATCGACCTCGGCGTGAAGGATGCGTCGCGCAAGGACTCGTATCTCGCGGCGATTGAGTGCGACGGCGAGTCGTATGCGTCCGCGCTCACCGCGCGCGACCGCGACGAGCTCAGGGCGTCGGTCTTGAGGTCGCTCGGCTGGAACGTCGTCCACGTGTGGTCCGCGGACTGGGCTCTAGACCGCGCGCGCGCCGAGGAGCGGCTGATGAAGGAGCTGGACGAGATAAAGCACGCGCCGGACGGGATGCTCCCGCAGCCGAACTTCAAGCCCGAGGTGACGTTCCAGCGCAGGCGCGCGGCGTCCGCGGCAGATGTGCCGCGCACCGACCTCGACAAGGTTTCGAACGACGATCTCCGCGCAAAGATGGCGGAAGTCGAGCGAGACCTCGGACGCTGCGACGCCGACACGCTATACCGCGAGACCGCCCGCCGCTTCGGCTACAAGACCCTCTCGCCGAAAGCCCGCCAGCGGCTCGAGGGAGTGAGGCGGTATTGAGCCGCCCTTGTCAGGCGGTTGACGAGGCATGGGGGTGTTTTGCTATAATACGCGTATAACGGAACATGGCGGGCGGACCGCCTGAACAAGAAAGGAAAACCATGATCATAAAGAATGCGTCGAGGCCTGTCGTCGCTGGTGCGGCGATGATGCTGGCCGCAATGTTCGCAGGATGCGCCACGGTGGAATATTCCTCTCCCGGGAAGCTGTCCGGCATAACCGTCAAAGGCGTGGACGGCGCAGAATCCGGGCAGGTCGTCTCGATCTCAACGCTCGGCTACTACATGTTCTGGACTATACCCCTGGTTTCTGGCAACCTCGATTGGAACTACGAGAAGAACGACGTCGAGGGCGGCTTCTCGCTGTTCAGCGACCAGGTCGGCTTCAACGAACTCCAGGACACGCTCCTGAAGATCGCGAATGCACGCGACTGCGATCTGGCGGACGTCAGCTTCTGCGATTCGGACGTGTCGTTTGCAGACGCCAGCTACGCCGGTGCGATAGGAGCCTGCTTCGGCTCGTCGCAGATGAGCATCTCGGCAGTCCTCATCCCGCGCAAGCATGCAGAAAAGTAAGGAGGTATGGAAATGAACACGATGAGAAAGACCTTTGCCGCCGCGGCGCTCGCCGCCTTCGCCTTTGCGCTCACTGGCTGCAGTTCCTATTCCGAGATCGCCCGCTGGAGATCGACGAACACGATCAACGACGGTGAGGTTCCGCTTGCCTCCTTTGTGACGCAGAACTTCTCCTACAAGCTTCTGTGGTGCGTTCCGCTCTCAACGGGTCTTCCCTGGACGGAAGGCACGGAGGACATCAAGGACGACTTCGACGTCAAGTTCTTCGCGGACGAGGCGACGATCGACAACAACCTTGTCTCCCTCAACCACGCGATGGACCTCGTCGGCTCGCGCAGGATCTCGCAGCTGAAGGTCACGGAAGACGACAGCAAGGCGTGGAGCCTTTTCCTCGTCAACCGGCATGAAGTCCGCACCAGCTGCCTGATCCTCAGGCCCGAGGAGCCTAAGGACAGCCAGGCGGCGGGCAAATGACCGACTTCAGTTTCTGGTCGCCGACGTACTTCGCGTTCGGCACGAGCGCCGTCGCGAGCGGACTCGTTGGCCGCATCAAGGCGTTGTACCGCCTGTGCATTTGACATGGAAGAACCTATCGTAAAACTGGAGAAGGTCTCGAAAACCTTTCGCGACTTCTGGCTCAGGCCTACGGTCGACGCCGTCTCGGGGCTTGACCTCGAGGTAAGGCGCGGGGAGGTGTTCGGGCTTCTTGGCCCCAACGGGTCCGGCAAGTCGACCACGATAAAGATGCTGCTCGGCCTTCTCCCGCCGTCGTCGGGTCGCATCTCCCTCTTCGGGCTGCCCCCGCAGGCGAAGGCCGCCCGCGCGAAGCTCGGGTATCTCCCGGAGCTGAGCTATCTCCATCCGTTCCTCACGGCCCGCGAGACGCTGATGTACTATGCGGGCCTCTGCAGCCTGCCGCGCAGGGTCGCGCGCGAGCGCACCGACCAGCTTCTCGAGATGGTGAAGCTGTCCGACGTCGCGTCCCGCGCCGTCGGCGGGTTCTCGAAGGGAATGGCCCGCCGCGTCGCTCTTGCCGCGGCGCTCGTCGGCAGGCCCGAGCTCCTCGTCCTCGACGAGCCGACCTCTGGGCTCGACCCTGTGTCGACGAAGGAGGTGAAGACCCTCGTCAAGGCGCTTGCGAAGAAGGGCATGACGGTGCTCACGACGTCGCATCTCCTCGCGGACTCCGAGGACATCTGCGACCGCGTGATGATCTTGAACCGCGGCAAATGCGCCGCGGAGGGGAAGGTCTCGGAACTCGGCGAGTCGCTCGAGGAGTTCTTCCTCGCGAAGGTGGGAAGCGGAGATGATTTCGCTCTTGCGGATTTTCTGGCTTGAGGCCACGGCGCTCGTCCGTTCGTGGACGACCCTGATCCTCATCGCGGCGTCGCTCGGCTGGATGTTCGCGGCGAAATTCATCGTCGTCACGGACGCCACGGAGGACGGGGCGAGGGAGATGTTCGTGCGCTACGGGCTTGGAGGGGTCTTCGCGCTGCTGGTCGTCGCCGTTCTCGCGGTCGCGACAGGGGCGATCGCGTCGGAGCGCGAGTCAAGGCGACTGCAGCTCACGCTGGTGCGTCCGGTGTCCGGGCTTGCGATTGCCTGGGGGAAGTTCCTCGCGCTTTCGGCCGTCGCCGCTGCGGTCCTTGCCTTCCCCTGCGCGACGCTGCTTGTCTCGTCGGAGTTTTCTGGCCGCCGGTGCAGCCACGTATACCGCCCGCTTCTCGAATCGCCGCGTGAAGAGGCGCTTAAGATGTACGATTCGTACATGGCCGACCCCGATACGCCGCCCATGGTGAAGAAGGCGAAGAAGCCGGTCGTCCTCAGGATACTCGAGCAGCGTGCCAAGGACCACTACCAGACGGTGCAGACGAACGAGACCGCCTCGTGGACATTCCCCGGCCTCTATGACTGGAGCAGCGGCAGCCCCTTCGTCGAGCCGTCTGCGAGGCTCCGCTTTTCCAACACATACAGCATGCGCGACGAGGTCCGCGGGACGATCATGGCAAACGGTTTCTTCGGCATCGTCAGCAACATAACGCAGACGGCTGTGACTGTGCCGCTGCACCTTTGCCAGCTTGAGTGGGATCACGACACCATGGCGTTCAGGAACATGGGCGACAATCCGGTTATGCTTCGCCCTCGCCAGGACGTCGAGCTTCTTCTTCCCGCAGACTCCTTCGCGTGGAACCTCCTGCGGTCATACATCGTGATGGTCTCGATCCTCGCGCTTGTCGCCGCGCTCGGCATTTTCCTCGGCGCTGGGCTCTCGCGGCCCGTGGCGATGTTCGTCGCATTCGTCGCCCTCATCGTCGTCGAGATGGGGCCGAGCGTCGCGGAGCAGTACCCGGACAGCCTCGAGACGGACGCTGTCGACAGGTTTGGCCTCGCGATCGTCCGCGCCGTGGGGGCATGCGCAAAGCCGCCGAGCGCGCTTTCGCCGCTCTCGCGGCTTGCGTCCGACGACTGCGTGGAGGCCAAGGACGCGCTCGGGACGTTTGCGGCAGACTTCCTGCTTGCGCCTGCCGTCCTTTCTCTGCTTTCGGCCTTTGTCATGCGCCGGAAGACCCAGGACTGACGCGCGGCAATAGGTGGCCTTTGGCGACCCCAACTGACCCCAACCGACTCTATACGTCCCTACTCGACCCTACCCAACCGCTACTCAACCACAACCATTTTTCCAACCACTACCCAACCGCCTTCCAACCCCGTACCAACCATCGGGAACCTCAACCCTATCCACAACCGTCCTTCAACCACCACGCAACCGCGAGCCAACCGCGAACCAATCACAACCGTCCTTCGTGTCGAATCAAAGAACGATTCCGACACAACCATCCCACATCCACGATCCTTGAATCGACAACACTGAGTTGCATGGCCTTGGCTCGTCCATCAACCGCCTCGGTCGTCGCGTCACTTTCTACACCACCCGCGACGCTCGTCGTCCGAAAATCTACGCAGCGGAAATAACGCCGGTGAAAAGCCACTTGTCGGGAGAAGAAAAAATATAGTATAATATTCGCAC
>CACYNF010000129.1 GCA_902775595.1 uncultured bacterium
ACCGGAATATTCTTCTGGATCGAGCATAAGCCCTTTAAGACCTGCCTTTTTAGCGAGACGCGCGAGCACGGCGAGATTGTCGCCGAAACGCGCCCACGCCGCGCCATCGGTCCATGAAAGCCGGTTCTCCTTTCCGGCCGGGGTGATCCAGGCCAAAAGGAAGCTATCCTTCAGTCGCGGATATTTCACAAGTCCGCTCAAATACGGAAGCTGATTTTCGACGTTCTCATACGACCATACGTGATTAAGGTGCATAAGTCTCGTCGACTCGGACATCTCGGTTTTGCCGTCGAGCGTCTTGACCGGCACATCGCGCAGCGACACGGCGACTCCATCGAGCCAGGTGACGGCGTTGAGCGCTTCGGCGTGGGCGAACACGTTCGATGGCGCATTGAACATCGTATCGAAATTAAGAGCGATGAACTTTTTCTGCACTCCGCCCGGCGTAACGGCATAAAGCGACGGTGCAAACAGAACCGCCGAAAAAACGCTTACTCCTAAGCGCCGCATGCAAGGAACCAATCTATTCATAGCGAACCCTCCTTTTGCAGCATCTGGTGAGAAGTATATCACAATAGGCACATTGCGTCAAGCAGGCAAAAACCAATACCGGGAAACGCAAACCCGAACCGCCAGCCCCGAAGGCTATGCTCCGGGGAAGGTCTCGCCGACGATGTAGCGCGGCGAGACGGACGCGGGCTCCCGAAGGCGCTTCCCGTCGAGAAACGCGAGGACGTGGCGCGCGAAGATTCGCCCCGACTCGAACGGATCGATCTCGATCCTCGCAAGCGACTTTCGCCAGTATGGGCCCTCGCCTGCGTTGGACCATGTCACAAGGCGCACGTCTCCCGGAATATCGATGCCAGAGTCCACCAGCGCGAGCAGCGCGCTCTGGCTTGCGAAGTTGTCGTTGAAGTATAGGACGTCCGGCAGCCAGTCGCGGCCCTTGCGGCGAATCCTGTCGTAGAACGCCTTGAGCGTCGCCTTCGAGACCTCCTCGATGCCATAGCCGGCGTGTCGCACGATCGGCCACTTCGTACACTTGATGCCTGCCTTGTGGAGCGCGGCGGCGGCAGAGGCCATCGAACTCCCGACCGTCACTTCGACCACGCTCTTCACCTTGGCGCGGCGGCAGTGATCCACAAACGCCGCGACGGCGTCAGAGCAGTCCAGCCTGACGAGCATATCTGCCCTCTTCGAGTAGTTGAACGCGATAAACGGAACCTTGTAACGCGACATCACGGCGTCGAGCCGAGGCGATCCGCTGGACGCGACGACGAGCGTAACGGGACCGCTCAGTACGGACTCGAGATGGGAGAAGTCGACGTTCCCAGGCGTCGTGCCGTACGGGACGAACGAAACGAGATATCCCGCCTTCATGAGCGACTGGCGCAGCGCACCGGTCAATGCCGAAAGGAGATGGTTCTCGCGCACTTCGAGCGAGGCGACAACTACGTGACCGCGCCAGAACTTGCGTCCGGAGTCCAGGACGACGCTGCCAACACCGCGGCGCGGCAGGACAAGCCCTTCGGCGGCAAGGCGCTTGAAAGCCTCGCGCACGACGATCAGGCAGGCGCCGCTCTCGCGCGCGACCTCGCGGAACGAGGGGAGGATGTCGCCCGGACGATAGACGCCCAGCTCTATCGCCTGACGGAACCCGGCAACGAGCTGCTTTATCAGCGTCGTGCCGTTTCCACGGTCAATGACAAAGGGAAGTCTGCTCATTCCACGGTCATCCTGTCTATGTCGGGCATCTTCGCCCACGGGTTTGAAAGCCGGACAGCGTGCAGTCCTGCGGTAAAATCGACATCGCGGGCAAACGGGGCAAACTTCCCGCCTGTATCGCCGACCTTGACTTCGACAGGCGCGCCGCCGTCGATCTGAAGCATCATCGAGCGCTTCTCGGGCGAGGCGCACCAGAAGACGAGACGGCGTGGGCCCGGCGCGGAGCAGTTCACGTCCTTCCAGATGAGGTCGTTCGTGTCGCGTCCGCCGAGATTGACCACGGCCATTCCGCCAGACGCCCCATGCGCAGGCGCATAGTACGCCCGCCCCTGCGCGCGGCATCCTTCCGGAGAACCAAGGCCGTCGGCGTCGAGTTCGCTGTAGTCGGTAAGGTAGGCGGTCTCCGCCTCGTAGACAACTCGGTCCAGCCGTCTGTCCGCGTCAAACAGGAAGAACCTCGCCGCGTGTGGCGGCACGTCGACGACAGTCTCTCCCTCGAAAGCTCCGACATCGACGCGGCGGACCAGGTCGAACATCGCGACGCGCCCGCCGAGATCGAAGTCGCGCGCTCGCACATGGAACGCATGCCCGGACTCCCCCGCGTTGTAGAGGGCGACGTAGCGAGCCGTGCCGAACCTCGTCTCGGCGTCCTTGACGAGCTGGTACGCATCGCCGTCGCGCGCCGCGACGTAGGCCTGCAGTCCGAGCGGATCCTGGTTCATGCGCAGGAGATATGGATTGGTCACCAGCTCGTAAGTCGAGCGCGGCATGATCCGAACGTCGCAGCCAAGGACGAGCGGGGAGGAAAGAATGCACCACATGCCGAAGTGGGCGGTCTCCTCGTCGCGCGTAAGCCCGGTGTCGCCGTGCGCGCCGAACGCGGACTTGAGCGCGCCCTTGTACTGCCCCACCTCCAGCATGTCGAGGTCGTTGAAGTGCCCTGGCGAGGCATAGGCGCTCAGATAGAGGTTCTCTGCGATGATGTCGCGGATCGAATTCCAGTTTGCCCGGATATCGCGCGTCGTGCGCCAGGAACCGGCGATGTCCGCCGCCCATGTTCCGGGAAAGGCCCACCGACAGATGTTCAGCCGCACATCGTCGCGGCCTGTCGCTCGAATCGCCGCCGCGATCTCGCGGTATCGCGACTTTTCCTCGAGGTGCATGTGGCGGGCCCCGCAGTAGTCCACCTTGATGAAGTCAAATCCCAGCTCGTTGAAATGGAGTCGGCAGTCGGCGGCATCGTGTCCGTACAGCCCCGCGCCAAGGCCAGACTTGTCGCCACCGTAGCTGGCGCAGGTGTTATCGCCTGCGTCGGAATAGGTCCCCGCCTTCATGCCCAGCGCATGGATGCCGTCCACCGTTCCCTTCATGCCGTTTGGAAATCGCGTTGGATTGAACCGGAGCCGTCCGTCCGGTCCGTGTCCGTTGAAAAACCCGTCGTCAATGTTGACGTAGACGTATCCGGCGTCCTTGAGGCCGTTCGTCGCCATCGCCTGCGCGACACCGAGTATGATGTCTTCCGATATGTGCTCAGCGAACGTATTCCAGCTGGACCACCCCATGAGCGGCGTCAGTGGATTTGCCGGCGCGACGGAGCATCCTCGCTCAAGGCGAAGCTCCTCGCTCGTAGACCGATTCTCCGCCGCGAGCAGCACCGCAGCGGCCATAAGGCATGAAAACGTAAACATGTTTTTGTCATTTTACCTTATACACGTGGATATTGTCAACCCAGGCGACGTCGTCTTTTCCTGCTCCCCGTGCGTCGATCATGAGGTACATTTCGTTGTAGCCGTTCATGTCGGGCGCGCGCACGAGGCGGGATGCGGTCCGCCAGCCGGCGGCGTTCTCCGCGGCGACCGGCAGTCCGACGCTCGGCACGTTCCAGCGGAATGCCGAGTCTTCGCGCCATGACGCCTTGGCCGACACACCGTACCCCTTTGTCGAGAACTGGACGATGTAGACGTCGTTCGGCTTTACGCCCTGCACGCGGAACATCAGCGTGCCGTCGAGCCCGCACCGCGTCATTCTGAACGAGACCGAATCGCCCTCGCCGACCGTGTTGTCGGTGTCGATTACGGCGTCCGGCGCCGTCTTCTTGTCGATGTATGCGAAATAGCCTTTGCTTATTCCGCAGGCGCAAGTCGGGTCCGGCACGAGGTCGCGCGCCGAACCTGCGTGTTCCTTCAGATAGCGGCGAATCCATCCACGCTCGTCCTTGACCTGGAACACCACGTCGCGCCATCCCGGCAGACGCCTGTCGAGCGCCTCCGCGCCCTTCCCCGCGACCGGCGCGTCGCCGACGTCTATCCAGACGTATTCAGAAGATGCGTCTGCCGCCTGCGCGAGATTGCGCCAGAACAGGCTGTCCGCGTTGTCGCCCTGATAGCGCCCCAGCGTCTCGCCGGATGCAGGCGAAAGCGCGGTCAGCATTTTCGCGGCGTTCTCCTCGGCCACAAGCGCGCGGCTGACCACGAACATGTCGGACGAGACCTTGTAGAAGTCCTTCTTGGACGCTTCGCGCGCGCCGTTGCCGCAGCCATCCACGAGACGTGCCGTCGCCGGCATCTCGTCGAGAATGCCGTTCACAAAGGCGGGCCACAGAGTGCCGCGCTTCCTGAGACGCTCCGGCAAGGGTTCTTCCGACGGATCCGCAAGATCCCCCTCTGCCGAAAACCAGCCTGTCGAGAAGAGGACGATGTCTGGATAGGCGGCGAACACGGCCTTGCCGACGGCGCGGCCGTGGCGCCGCGCATCGCTCACGAGCGTGTCGTACCTGTAGCCCTTCTCACGCTCGGTCACGACGAACTGCCGCGAACCGTCGCGATCCGAGGCGTCGAGGAAAAGCCCCTTCAGTCCGGCGGCCTTCGCCATCTTCGCCATGATTCCCATATTGACGGCAACGGCGGCCCAGCGTTTCTCAGAACCCCAAGGCACGCGGTTCTTGCCCGCCGGACACATGTTCACGTAGATGAGGCTCTCCTTAAGTCCGTCGTGCGCCGCCATTGCCTTGAGGTCATCGACGAACAGACGCTGGCGCATGGCTGAGAACTGATTGCGCGAGCCAATCCCCTCCGATCCCATGGGCACGCCGTAATTGTCTGTCATGTTTAACGATACCGCAACGCCGTCAAATCCAAGCACGGCAAATTCCTCCGCCAGCTCCAGTAGCTCCTTCGGTTTGCGGGCACGCACGGAAGCGCCGGCGGCGATGAACTTCTTCGGCAGGTTCCCCTGCGGATCTGGCGCCACCTGATTCTTCGCCGTGCCATCCTTCTTCTTCCCGTAAGACGTCGTCTTTTTCATTGGCGTTGCTCGCGGCTGCGGCGCTTTTGCCGCGGAGGAGGCCGTCTTCCTCGCGGCGACTTCGCTCGGCGCAACGCCGCACTCTCGCTTTACGCGCTTGACCGCTTCCTGCCAGCCCGGCAGCTTCTCCTCCCATGTCTGCTGCTTCGCGATCCAGCCGTTGGCGCAGCCGGTCAGCGGGACGAACAGCCCCTTCTCGCCGTAGATCCAGACATATTCCGACGCGGCGCAGAACGACTGCTCGAGGTTGCGGCGGAAGTGCTCCAGCCGCGAGCCGCCCTCGGGGCCGTAGTACCAGCGCGCTTCCGTCTCGGGATTGGTGTACATGTCGAGGTAGTGCCCGAACGAGACCGAGATCGCGCGGCGGTACTTCGCGCGGTTTTCAGGCGCGACGAGCCCGAGGCAGGCGGCCTGGATTCTGGACGCGTGTTCGTAGAAGTCGCGGCGGAACGATTCGAGATGGTAGTGCTCGCGTCCGTCGATAAGGCGCGCGCCGTCAGGCATGACGTCGAGGAGCCCGTTCACGAAGGCCGGCCATACAGCCTTCGAAAGCGCATAGTCGCGCTCCTCGGCGCAGAGCTGGGCAATCCAGCCAGACGAGCAGAGCCACCAGTACGAGAAGAACGCGACGTCCGGGAACTCGTCGAACACGGCCTTGCCGATTTCGCGGCCCCTCTGCCGCGCCAGGCGAATCGTCTCGGGCATTTCGGGGTCTTCTTCCTTGCGGGTGAACTGCCCGGCGTTTCCGTAGTCCTCCCAGTCGAGGAAGAGCCCCTTTAGCCCGCCCTCCTTCGCGAGCTTGGCCATCACGCCCATGTTGTTCGCGACGATGCGCCAGCCGGCGTCGTCGCTCCATTTGATCCGCTGCTCGGGCCGAGGCGTCCAGTATACCGTCAGAAGCGAATCCTTTAGGCCCGGCGAGACGGCGATCTTCTGGAACACGGGGACGTATTTCTTGAGGTCGTCGTACCTGAATTCAACATTCGAGAAGATCGAGTTGAAGCCCATCTTCCGTCCGCCAACCGTCGTGGAGAACGTGAGGTTGATGCCGTCGATCCCCGTGTCGGCGAAGGCGGACGCATTGGCGAGCACCTCTTCAGGCGACATGCGCAGGGTGTCCCAGCCTGTCGCGATGACCTTCTTTGCGATGCCCTGCGCGGAAGCGCAGAGCGCCGCCAGCGCGCAGAACGCCGCGGCAAAATGGCGCAGTGTCACTTCCGCTCCTTCTCGCGCAGTGCCTCGGGCGGCCAGACCGGAAGCGGCTCGCCGATCTTGTACACCTTGAAGTCGCGAAACTCGAAGCGGGAATACCCCTCGGTGATTTCCGCCTCGATGTCGAAGTATATCTCGTCCGCGCCTTCCGGCACGCGCACGACGACCTCGCCGCTGCGCCAGACATCCTCCTCGACGCGCGGCTGGGACATGGCAATCGAGGGGAATTCCTCCTTAGACTTCACGCTTTCCCCGTTGCCGCGGAAGCGCGCCTTGATGAAGACGAATCCGGGGCCGCGGCGCTTCATCGACAGGCCGACGGAATAGAGTTCGCCCGGCTTGACGCCTTTGACGCGCACCTCCTGTTCCGGACGCATGTGGGCAAACATCTTGTGCCGGTGGTCGGTCGTGCGGAACCCGGTCTGGCACTTGTTTGGGAGGCCGAGGCTGCCGAGGCGCGCGACTCGGACAGTCGACGGCGCATTCGTCGCCGCCGGAGGCACCTTCATGTCGCCTACGACTACCGACGTCACGTTCGAACATCCAGCAAGGCAGCCGCTGGCGACCCAAGTGACGTCTGGCGCGACAAGCGCCGTCATCGCCGGTATTCTCCTGAGGTTGGCAAGTCTCGTCACGGCATAGCCCGTGTCGGCCTTGACCGTCGAGAAGTCGAGCACGCCGGAGCCGACCGTATTCTCGTCCGAGCCCCTGGCCATCAGCGTGCCCGTCTTGTTGTCGAGCGTGGCGGAAAGCGTCCAGACGCCGTCCGAGAACGTCTTGGTGGCGGGGTCGAACGTCCACTTCGCGCTGCGGGCCGTCTTGACTGGCTTGGCCGGGTCGAGAAGGTTAGAGACTTCCAGCCGCAGATAGCACACGTGTTCGCCGAGCCTGAGAGACGCCCCGAGGTCGCACACGAGCTCGTCGGCGTCCGCCGGAACTTCGACCGCAAGGCCGGCCGGCAGAAATCCCTTCTGCGTCCTCTCCTGGTCGCGGTAGACTTTCATTGGCATTGGCTTCGCGGCCGTACGCCTGCCGTCCTTGCGCCAGAATACGCGGGGAATCGCCGCGCCGTCGCGGAACGACACG
>CACYNF010000130.1 GCA_902775595.1 uncultured bacterium
TCCCGAGCGCGAAGAACTCATGAGTTCGCGCGTTCGGCAGGACGAGCCGCCCGGACGAAGCCGACAACGCCAGATTGCCAACCTTAACAAAACGACAAGACCCAACTTCCGGCTAAACTTTCGTTTAGCCTTTCTAAGTTTCGTTTACTTTGGCAAACAGCCGACTTCAGCGGATGATGCTGCTGTTTTTGTATGCCAAAGTGCGGCAAATATGCCGCGGAATATAATTGGCTGCGTGTCCCGCGAAGCGGCTGTTTCTGGGCGGGCAATGAAAATAGTCGCGGGATGCGCGGCAGATTTGCCGCGCTTGGCGTGGCAAGGCGCGGCGATTGTTCGACTACTCTAATCTCCTACAGTTTTGTAGGAATCTTTATCGGCTTGCGCTATGACTTGCGCCAGATGCCGGGTGTGATGCCGAACTCGCGGCGGAATACGTTGGCGAGATAGGCGGCATCGCAGAATCCCGTGAGCCTGGCTATCTGCGAAAGGGGCAGTTCGCTCCCGCGCAGGAGCAGCTTCGCCTTGATGAGCCGCTGGTGCATGACCTCGCGCCCGACCGAGGTGCCGAGTTCCCGCGCGAACAGACGGTCGAGGCGGAGCCGCGAAACGCCGACGGCGTCAGCGATCTGCGGCGCCCCGATCGGTTCGGCGAGATGCGACGCGATGCAGGCCATTGCCGAGCGCAGGACGGGATGGTTTACCGCCATCGTGTTGGTGGAGCGGCGCAATGTGATTCCGCGCGGCATGACGAGAACTGGTCCGGCAGGCGGCTCGGCACCGTTCATAAGGCTGTCAAGCATCGCTGCGGCGTCATGGCCGATCTGCTCCAGATCGTGGTTTACCGACGAGATGGGGACAATCTGGTTTTCGCAGATGATCGGGTTGTTGTCTACGCCAAGTACGGCGACCTCGCCTGGAACGTCCAGCCCCCGTTCGCGGCAGATGGCGATGACGCGGGTTGCGTCGTAGTCGGAGTACGCAAACACGCCAAGGGGCTTTTGCGCACTGTCGATGGCGTCGCCGAGCCAGCTCGAGAACTTCGACCATTCGGCTGGAGGTCTGCTCGGCGACGTCTCCGACCAGACGAGACGCAGCGGCATCGCCGCATCTGGCACGGAAGCATGCCAGAATCTGCAGAACGCCGCGAATCGCCGCTCGTGTATCTGTCCCCATCCCGTCGAGAACCAGGCCGTGTTCTCGAACCGCCGTTCCGCGAAATGTTCTGCCGCAAGTTCGCCTATCTTCCAGTCGTCGCCGCAGACCGCGGGGATGCGCACTCCATCGTACCGCCCAGATGCGTTCACCACCGGTATGCCGACGCCGGTAAGCTCGCGCACGAAGGCGGCGAGTTCGGGAGCGTTGTCCTTCATCGCCACGATCACGCCGTCTCCGCGCCATCCGCTGGGAGGACGGCTGGTGTCGCTTTCGAGCATCAGCGTCCACCCGCGCTCGCGTGCAAGGCGTGCGATGCCGTTGAGCCTGGCTTGCGAGGCCGGAGACATGAGGACGAGAACGCATCTTAGCTTCATATCGATCTATTGTATCATATGTGATTGGGTTGCACAATGCAATGGTGGAAATATTGCAATATTGAATTTGCATTGAATTGTGTATAATATGCGTCGCAATGAACGATGGCGTCTCGATTGCCGACTATTCCGTCGTCGCGGTGTTCTTCGCCGCGATGGCTGGCGTCGGCGTTTTCTACGCCCGCCGCTCCAGGGACGTAGACCAGTTTTTCGGCGGCGACAAGGCGGTTCCGTGGTGGCTCTCCGGCATCTCGTTCTACATGAACAGCTTTTCCGCGCTTGCGTTCGTGATGTATTCGGCGCTGGCGTACCGGTACGGATGGGTGCCGGTGACGGTGAGCTGGCTGTCGGTCCCGGCCGTTCTGCTTGGCGCGCGGTTTCTGGCCGTCCGCTGGCGGCGCGCGGCGAAAGGGAGCCCGATTGACTTCGTGGCGGCGCGCTATACGCCCGCGATGTGCTCCACGCTGGCGGTGCTCGGGTTGCCGATGCAGCTCATAGACAACGCACTCAAGCTGCTTGCCATCGGCACGGTCGTCGGCGTTGGCATGGGCTTCCCGCTTTATCTGTCTATCGTCGCGTCGGGGCTGATCATAGTCGTGTACACTTTTCTCGGCGGGCTCAAGGCGACGCTCGCCTGCGACTTCATTCAGTTTTTCGTGATTCTCGTCGTAGTCGTCGCATTGCCGTTCCTGTGTCTCTCTCGCCTCGCCGCGCTTGACGGCGGCGCCGGGTTCCTGCACGGGATGTCGGTGTTCGTCGATCGTGCGCCGCCAGGGTTCTTCGGCTTCACCGCCGGCCGCTACACGTGGACGTACATGCTCGTCTTCTTCTGCTGCGTCGGCTCGACTCTGTCGACGAACTGGTCGCTTGTGCAGCGCTACTACACGACGCGCCGCGACCGCGACGCGAAGAAGATGGCGTACCTTGTCGCCGTGCTGCTCTTCGTCGGCCCGCCGCTGTTCTTCTTTCCCGCAATGTCCACGCGCGTGTTTCTGCCGGGGCTTTCCGATGCGGAGATGAACGGCGTCTACGCGCGCCTTTGCCGGGACGTGCTGCCGTCCGGGATGATGGGGCTCGTGGTCGCGGCGATGTTCTCCGCGACGATGAGCTCGCTCGCCGGGAACTTCAACGCGGCGGCGTCGGTTGCGGTGAACGAACTGTATCTCCGGCTCGGCGGGAATCCGTCCGGGCGCGCGAAGCTGGCCGCAGCCCGCGCCGCGACCGCCATTGTCGGAATCGTCGTCGTCGCGCTCGCCTTCCTCATGCAGTGTGTGCAGGGCGCGGACGATCTCTTCAACCTCTCCAACAAGGCCTTTGGCGTTCTGCTGCCGCCCATAGCGCTTCCGCTGCTTGGCGGGCTGCTCGTGCGCTGCATCTCCAGACGCGCCGGCATGGCTGGACTCGTCTTCGGTGCGGCGTCCGGACTCGTTCTTTTTGCGGCGGGCGCACGTTGGGCGTTCCTGCGCGATATGGTCTGGGCGTTTCCCATCACGGCTGCGGCGACGACCGCCGCGCTTGCGCTCGGCTCGCTGCTCTGGCCGGATGACCCCGAATCGCGCGCGGCCGTGGATGTGTTTTTCAGAAAACTGGAGGCCAAGTCATGACAAGACGCTCTTTCATTTCCGCTGCTGCGGCGTTCGCTGCCTCGGGCTGCACTCTCCATCGTCTGCGGCGCAGCACGAAGTTCCGGCTGGCGATGGCCGGCTACACGCTGAAGTCGTTCAAGACCGCCGAGGCGCTCGAGTTCTGCAGGGCCCACGGCTTCACGCACCTCTGCGTGAAAGACTTCCATCTGCCTTTCGACGCGACAGGCCCGCAGATCGCCGTCTTCCGCCGCATGTGCGGAGACGCCGGCGTCGTTCCGTATGCCGCAGGGCCGATCTACATGTACTCGGAGGACGAGGCGAAGCGCAGGTTCGACTACGCCGCGGCGCTCGGCGTGCCGCTGATCGTCGGCGTTCCCGGAAGGCGCCTCGGCCCGAAGTGGACGGACTGCCGCGGCGACCGCGCCATGTGCGAGGTCTGTTCGCGTCTTGCCGACGAATACCGCATTCGCTTCGCGATACACAACCACGGCCGCAACCCGAATACCGGGAACCCGAATCTTTACCCGGCAGTCCCGGAGACGTTCGAGTTCATAGGGGATCTCTCGCCGCGCATGGGCTTCTGCGTCGACTGGGCCTATACATACGCCGACGGCCTCGACTGCGCGGAAGTCGCGCGCACATACGCCTCGCGCATCTTCGACGGGCATGTCCGCTGCATCTCCGATGCGGCGAACGGCTCGTCTGGCGTCAATCCGGCCGGGCGGGCGTTCGACTACGGCGGCATATTCGACGCGCTTCGCGAGATCGGCTACGACGGATGCCTCGGTCTCGAGCTCGCCAACGCCTTCCCCGGGAATCCGCAGTGGATCGACGAGTCCCGCGACTATTTCAGGGGGCTGATGTGATGAAGGGAGGCTGGGTCGATCTTCAGGTGAACGGCTACGCCGGAGTGGACTTCAACTCGCCGGGGCTCTGCGTGGAGGCGGTGAAGACGGTAGTCGACCGGCTTGCGGCCGACGGCACCGCGGCGTTTCTGCCGACGTTTGTCACCGCAGACCCCGAGATGGTTGTCGCAAACATCCGCACCGTTCTCGCCGCGCGTAGGCGGTATGCCGAATGCGAACGGGCGGTTCTCGGCTTTTTTCTCGAGGGCCCGTTCATCTCGCCGGAGCCAGGGGCCGTCGGGACGCATCCCGTCGAGTGGGTGCATCCGCCGGATCTCGCGCTGTTCGACCGCTTTCAGGACGCGGCCGAAGGCCTTGTCAAGATGGTGAATGTCGCGGCCGAACTGCCAGGGTCGCCTGATTTTGTGCGTGAACTTTCCGCACGTGGCGTGGCCGTCTCGCTCGGGCACCAGATGGCGGCCGATCCAGCGCGGCTTGAGCCGTGCATCGCATCCGGGGCGAAGGCGTTCACGCATCTCGGCAACGGGATTCCCAATCTCATCGACCGCCACGACAACATCATTTTCGCCGCGCTCGTCGAGGATCGCGCGTCCGTGATGTTCATCCCCGACGGACACCATCTTCCAGATACGATGCTAAAGCTCTACTGCCGCGCCGTGCCTCTGAAGCGGCTGATCGCGGTCTCCGACTCGCAGTATCCGGCCGGAATGCCCCCTGGGGAGTACGAGGTGTGCGGCGCGCGCGCGCGGCTTGAGCCGAACGGCCTTTTGTGGAATCCCGCGCGAAACTGCCTCGTCGGCGCGACGGCGCCGATGGCCAGGATGATGGAGCTTCTGTCCGGGCGGATCGGCCTGACCGCGGGCGAGCTGCAGGCGATAGGGCACGACAACCCCCTTTCTTTAATAGGAGAAAACTGAAATGGAAATGGTGATAGGGTCCACAAGGGAATGGATGGGACGGCTCGCCGCGGACGACGCGGCAAAAAAGATAGCGGCGGCGATTGCCGCGAACGGCGTGGCGCGCGTTGTGTTCGCGTCGGCCGCGAGCCAGTTCGAGTTCCTAAAGGCGCTTGTCGCGCACAAGGAGATCGACTGGACTAAGGTGTGCGGATTCCATCTTGACGAATATCTGGGACTTGCGGCAGACCACCCGGCGTCGTTCAGGCGGTTCCTCCGCGAACGGCTTCTCGAACGGCTTCCTAATCCGATGCGGTCCTTCACGTTCGTCGAAGGAGACGCGCCCGACGCGGCGGCGGAGTGTGCGCGGCTCGCGGCGGCTGTCCGTGAGCGGCCGATCGACCTCGCCTGCATCGGCATCGGCGAGAACGGGCACATCGCGTTCAACGATCCGCCAGCCGACTTCGAGACCGGCGAGGCATACGCCGTCGTCGAGCTGGACGAGAAGTGCCGCCGGCAGCAAGTTGGGGAAGGATGGTATCCTGACCTCGCAAGCGTCCCGACGCACGCCTACTCGATGACCGTCCCGCAGATCATGTCCGCGCGGTCGATCATAGTCGTCGTGCCGGACGGCCGCAAGGCGGATGCGGTTGCTGCCGCAGTAGACGGGCCTCTCTCGAATATGTGCCCGTCCTCTATCCTGCGCAGGCACGGCGACTGTACCATGTACCTGGACGGGCCGGCTGCGTCGAAACTGGACTCCGCCCGGTTCGGTGCAGGGGAACGGAGGCCCGAATGAAGACGGCACGCCTCGCCGCCGCTGCTTTTCTCGCTGCCTTGCCGGCCTTCTGCGCGATGTCGGCGGAGGACGAAGAGGGTTTTGTGCCAATGTTCAACGGCCGCGATCTAACCGGATGGGAAGGGGCGACAGACACCTACAGCGTCACGTCTGAGGGCTACCTCACATGCACGCAGACTGATGGACTCGGCGAGTCGGGGGCCAAGAACCTCTGGACGGTCAGGGAGTACACCAATTTCGTAATGCGCTTTGACGTAAAGCTGCCTCCGAACGCAAACAACGGCCTGGGCATACGTACCCCGCCGAACGGGTGGTGCTCGCGCGAGGGCATGGAGCTGCAGCTGCTCGACGACTGGGGCGACCTTTACAATGGCTCGAACAGGCTCGCCGACGTCCATTACACTGGCGCGATATACGGGGTTGTGCCGCCTGCCCGCAAGGTGAACGGGGAAAGCTATCTCAAGCGCCCCGGCGAATGGAACAGCGTAGAGGTCACGGCCGACGGTCCGCGCGTCCGCTTCGTCCTCAACGGCGCAACCCTCGTCGACGCCGACGTGTCGCGGTACTCTACCGACGGCACGGTGCCTGCGGACGGAATCCGCAGGCCGGGGCTCCACAACAGGTCGGGGCGCATACACTGGTGCGGACACGGGCACAACATCTTCTGGCGCAATGTGCGCATCAGGGAGATTCGATAAAGGAGATTTCATGTACAACAGAAGGCAGTTCATAGGGTTCGGCGCGTCGGCGTTCATCGCCGCGTCGGGAAGGGTCTTCGGCGCCGAGTCGCCGTCGAACAGGGTGCGGCTCGCGATCGTGGGATGCCACGAAAGGGGGCGGGGACAGCAGGTGATGAAGTCGGCGATGCGCGTTCCGGGCGTGGACATAGCCTGCGTGTGCGACGTCGATTCGCGCGCCATGGACTGGGCGGCAGGGAATGTTTTCGCGTCGTCTGGCATCGCGCCAGAAAAGGTGCGTGACTTCAGAAAGGTGCTGGAGGATCCGTCCATCGACGGCGTCATACTCGAAACCCCGGACCACTGGCATGCCTGGGGGGCGGTAATGGCCATGCGCGCGGGTAAGGCCGTGTATGTCGAGAAGCCGTGCGCGTTCTGCCCTCGGGAGGGTGAAATCCTCCTCGAAACCCAGCGGCGGACAGGCGCGGTCCTTCAGGTAGGGAGCCAGCGCCGTTCGTCCAGGTCATACGCAGACGCGGTTGCTTTTCTGCGCAGCGGCGCCATTGGCGTTATATGCTTCTTCAACTAATTCCTATGTACGAGCATAATCAGCCATTAAAGCGATAAAACGAGATTGCTGACGAGAACCAGCGGCTTGAGTTGCAATATAGCGTTGTTGTAGAGAGTTTAAGCTATCCCATTTCTCAGCAAGCTCCATAAAGATATCATCAATACCAACTTCGCCTAAGAAATATTTATTTAAATCAATACCAGCTGTTCTCAAAGCGGCAGAAACTTTGTTGACATCAACAAGTTCGCCTTCATCGTCGTTACCTTTTAATTCACCTTCACTAACTAACTTTTTAACTTCAGCAAAACGAGCAACAACTGTTTTTAATGCAGTACCAGCAGTTTCAGCAGATTC
>CACYNF010000131.1 GCA_902775595.1 uncultured bacterium
GAAGTCGCACGCAAGAGTCGCCTTAAGTCCGCCAAGGCAGGAATAAAGGACGATCACGCAGCCAGAGAGACATATCGCCCAGAAGAGCGGGAATCCGAGACCTACGCCCACGACCGTTCCTATCGCAAGCAGCTTCATAGCATTGTCGAGAAGTTGCATAGGGAGTCCGAGCCATGCGAGCGTCCTGCACATGCCGGGAGTGTAGCGCTCGGAGATGTAGTCTATCGGACTCTTCTTCGCCGCCCGTCTCCACCGCACGGCCAGGAACCTCGCGCCGAGGAGAACGGCCGGAACCGAAAGCCAGCTCACGGTTACAGGCACCCATCCGTAGCGGTACGCAAGCGCGGAGTACATGACGAACGCCAGCGCGGAAAAGCTGTTCATGTAGAACGATATCCCGGCAAGCCACCAGGGGACGGACTTGTCCGCCCCGGTGAAGCTGGCGGCCGTCTGCCTACGGGCGTACCATGCGCCTACCGCGACCATCGCCGCGAAGAACGCGGCGATAACCGCGTAGTCAGCCCATGCCAGCGACGCGATCAGCATCCGCACCCTCCTATCAGCTCAAGCGGATTGTCGTGTCCTATGGCCCTGCACTCGGCATCTGTCGCGCCGATCCGATTCTTAAGCAGGTCCATCATCGCCGCCATCGGCGCTGTGGCGCCCACGAGACAGTTGCGTTCCGGATTCCACAGAAGTCCGTCGGGCTCGAGCCGTGCCATGGTCCCGCATACGGGATAGTCTCCCGGAGGCATGCCAGCAGGATACTGCGCGTCGGAGACCGCGATCAGCCTGTCGAGCGGAACCGCGCGCAGATAGACCTTCAGCATCGCGTCCGTGAGGTGGTGTCCGTCCGGTATGAACATCACCTTCATCCTGTCGTCGGCGAGCGCCTCCCATATCGGATTCTCGCGGCGGTGTATCAGGTTCGGCAGCCCGTTTCCGAGGTGAGTGAACGCAGACGCGCCGGCCGATATCGCCGGCTCAAGCTCAGTTGGCGTCTTCGCCATCTGGTGTCCAAGTGAGACAACCACCTTGCCATCGCGGACGCGCGAGATGAAGTCGGCCGCGCCGGGAAGCTCCGCGGCGACGTTGACCATCCTTATCATTCCCTCCGCCGCGTCCTGAAGCCGGGAGTAGAGAGCGATGTCCGGCGCACGCACCCAGGCGCGGTCGTGCGTCCCGATCGCGCCCGGCTCCGGCGAGATGAACGGCCCTTCCAGAAAGAAGCCTAAGATCGACCTTTCGCAGACAGCATACCTGCGCCTCGCCGAGAGAATCGCGCGCATGTTCGCGGAAACGACTTCGGGATCGCCCGTCACGAACGTCGGCAGGTATCCTGCGGTCCCGGCCGCGTTCAGCCGCTCCGTCGCATGGCGCACGGCGTCGGCGGAAAGCCCGGGCGCGTTGAAGTCAACGCCCGCGTAGCCGTTCACCTGGAGGTCGATCCAGTCCACTTACCTCTCCTCCGCCAGCAGGAACACGCGGTCGTAGCTCCCAGCGTGGTCGAAGCTCTTGAAGACGCGTATCGCCATCGTGTTGCGCGCGCCCGGACGGACGAGATCGCCGAGGTCGTACTCGTGCTGGTGGTTGTAGTCGAACCAGAAGTACGAAGGGCCGCGCCAGATCGTGTCGGAATAGTTGCCGTGGTCGAACTGCACGGGAACGCCGTTCACCCATATCTGCAGCGAGCGCGCTATGAGGCTCGGGAAAAAGAGCTTAACCTTCTTCCCCGCAAACTCGCCCGGCACGTCGAAGTCCGCGCGCATGAAGACGGCCGAGACCTGCTTCTGCGTCTGGTACTTAACGTCGGGAACAACCGTGACGTCCCAGTCATCGAGCGAGGAGACGTCCGTCTCCGGAAGCTGCATGCGGTCGCGCGTCGTCGCGAGGTTGTCCGTGTCGAGGCGCGTCTTCCACTTGCGCGGCAGGAGCAGCGAAGCCGCTGCGCCCTTGATCCGCTTGTCCCACGCGAGGTACTTGTTGTACCATCCGCCCGGCTCGTAGATGATGTCGCCAGCCCTGCCGGCGCGCGGATTCATCGCGTGCGAATACCTCTCGTGCGACTTCTCGATTATCGCGAAGGACTTCTCTAAACACTTCGCCGCTGCCGCGAAGTCGCCCGTCTCGCGGGCAAGCTCTATGCCGTCGCAGAAGAAGTCAGTGGAGTCCTGCAGCTCGCGCGCGATCGCGACCTGGCGCTTCGCGAACTCGCCCGTCGCGGCGGACTCGGCCTTCGCGAGCTCGGCGCGAGCGGCGGCGCGCACCTCGGGCGTCAGGACGAGGTGGTCGCCCCATATCTCGTTTCCGCACAGCTCCGGAATCTCCGCCATGCGCCTCTCGTAGACGGCGTAGTACGCGCGCATCGCATCCCCCGCCTCGAGGAAACGCCTGCGGCAGTAGTCGGCGACTATGTCGCGCCAGTCCTGCTCGGCGTTCCAGTACATGCGAATCATCATCCAGTGGTCGAGCGCGCAGGAGCCCCAGTCGTCCCAGCCCTGCGTCGTGTGACCGGTGAGCCCAAGCCTGTGGAAGTAGCGGTAGTTCTGTCCGATGATGGACCAGCGCGGACATATCATCGCCTTGTTCCAGGAGAAGCCGAGCGGCTCGTAGTCGTAGTAGTAGCTCTCCGCGCCGACGGCCTTCGCCTGGCCAAGCCACGACTCGAGCCAGCCCTTGTATGCGGCGTTCTCCCTGCTGCGCGGATCTCCGACGGAGAAGAGCGGGGAGATGCCGAGCGGAGCCATCACGAGCGCCATCGCGGGATGCACCGTCTCGATGCGCGGCGGCGTGAGGTTGTTCGAGTAGACGAGAACGCCGAACCTGCGTCCGGGCAGTTCCTCGAGGACCTTGTCGATGTAGCGGCGGTGGAAGAACCAGAGGCGGTCCGTCGCGGAGAAGGAGCCCATGAACGGATCGAACTCGTTGGACTCGAGAAGTCGGCTCTCGGGACGCTCGTCGTTCATCAGCGCGTCCTCCGCGGAGATCGACGCGTACTGTCCGAACGGATTGCTCTTCAGCTCGCGCTTGTAGAAGTCGGCGTAGACGTCCCAGACCTTGGGATTCGACATGTTCGGGATCATTCCGTTGGGCTGCCCGTCCTTCATCGCGTAGTAGTCCGGGCTCTGGTTCGGCGCGGACTGGATTCCGGCGGCGAGGTGGTGCCCCTGCGCGATCTCGGGATCGCCGAGCGCGCGGATGAAGTTGCCCTTGTTTCGGAGCGTCCAGCGCGGATACTCCACGCCGTGTCCGTACGTGCACCACCAGTAGCGGACGCGGTGCGTGGGGTTCTCGCTGCGCGTCCCCTCGGCGATGACTTTGTCGAGCTTCGGAACGAACTCGCCGTCCTTCCCGGGCATGAACCACCTGACGCCAAGCCCCTCGAGAAATCCGTAGACTGCGTAGAGCGTACCGCGCGCGCGCCTTCCGGCGAGATGGAGACGTCCGTCCTTCACCGCAATCAGGAATCCGTCCGGCTCCAGCGCATCGAGCTCCGCGCCGAGTCCGGCCGCGCGCGCGAGCTCCGAGCCGAGACACACCGCCGGCGCGGGCGGAAGCGCGGCCGCGTTCGTCACGACCGGCGCGGCGCCTGCGATCTTCCCGAGATAGTCGCGCAGCTCCTCCGCCGCGAGCCTCTCGTCGTCGCCGGCGCGCGAGGCCTCCCATTTGCGCCAGTCACGGTAGCGAGCGACGATGTCGTCGAGCTCCGCGTCCGTGGCCTTCGGAAACCGCGCGCGCTGCATCTCGCGCGCCTGCGCGTCGTCCATCGAGACGAACTTCTCCGTTTCCGTGACCGCCGGCAGGTAGACAGCGGCGGCTCTGCCTTCAGCGACGACGGAAACGGACTCATCCGCAACGAGCGGAAAAGCCGCAATGGCGAAAAGCGCGATGCTGACAACATGGCTAACAGTTTTCATGCCGTAGATTATACCACTTCACACTGTAGAAGGCACTTACAAATATCGCAAAACATTTTTCATTTCCCGCAAGTCGCCGTTGACAGCGCGGAGCGGCTTGTGGTAGAGTATTGCTGAAATGAAGACAATAGGGATAGCAATTGACCGGCAACGCACATACGGACGCCGACTCTGCCAGGGAATCGTCGGCTATGCGCGCGCAAACACCGACTGGACACTCCGCATCGTCGAATTCGACGAGTTCGAGCGGGCGTCGCGAGTGGCGGACTGCGATGGATTCATCGCGCGCGTCCTGAACGACAGGCTTGCCGACCGGCTTGCCGCCACCGGCAAGCCGGTCGTCGACGTATTCTGCGAACGCACGCACGAAGGCTTCGCCTCCGTTGACCAGAACGCACGACTCATCGGACAGCTCGCCGCGCGGCATTTCATCGAGCACCTCTTCTCCCGTTTTGCGTTCTGCGGATACAACGGGCTCAGCTATTCGGACATGAGAAGGGATGCGTTCGTCCACTGTCTCGCCCTGAACCACTTCGACTGCAAAGTCTACCGCACTCCGGCCAGCGTCATACGGGAGCTGGGCTCGAAGCGCAGCAGGGACGAGTCTCTCCACAAGCCGTCTGACGGGCGCAGGCTCCAGAGCTGGCTCTCATCCCTCGCCAAGCCCGTTGCCGTCTTCTGCGCGAACGACATGCGCGCGTACCAGACGATCCAGGCATGCCATGCGCTCGGCATACGCGTTCCCGAGGAAGTGGCCATTCTTGGCGTAGACGACGAACTCGTGTGTGAATTCCTCTCGCCGACCCTGTCGAGCATAGACCCGAACGGACGCGGCGTGGGATTCAAGGCCGCCGAGACACTGGACACGATGCTCGCGAACCCCGCCAGGACGCCAGACCCGGCAAAGGTTGAACCGCTGCACCTCGTCGCACGCGGCTCCACGAACATCTTCCCGGTAAACCCGCCGTGGCTCTCGTCCGCGCTCGTGTTCATCCGCGGCAACATCGCCAAAAAGCTGACGGCGTCAGACGTCTACAGACATCTCGGCAAGTCACACACTCTCGTCGACACGGCGTTCAGGAACGTGCTGCACTCCTCCGTCCAAAAGGAAATCAACCGGCAGAGGCTGTCAGAGGCGAAGAGACTGATAAGCTCCACCGACCTCCCGATCGGACAGATCGCGAAACTCGCCGGCTTCGCCTCGCCGCAGTATTTCTGCGCAGCGTTCGGCAAGGCGTTCGGGCAATCCCCGTCCGCCATGCGCGAAAGCAGTAAGCCGTCCGACGTCAGCGGCGAAGGACGCCGAGCGCGCGGCCCATCCAAGTGCGCCTGACGCGCGAAGTCGCGACGACGTTGTCGGAAAGGTCGCCCGAGCACGTCGCGACGGCCTTCTCGCCGAAGTCTACGTCGCGGTCTGCGTACGGACACACCGTGCCCTTCGCGTCGACCACCTCGGCCGTCACGTACGTGTAGCGTCCGATCGTCTCCTCGGAAAGCCGCACTTCCTTCGGCTCTCCGGCCGTCCTGAGGACGCACTCCTCCTTCGATCCGTCCGCGGCGATGCCGACGGCCTTGAGCTCGCCCGGCGCGTAGTCGAGCTCGAACTCGGCCTTCCACGCCGTCGCGGCGGAGACATCCTTCGAGCCGACGAGCCTGCCGTTCAGGTAGAGCTCCACCTTCGGACGGCGCGTGTAGACCTCGGCCGTCACCTTCTTGCCTTCCCATCCGGCGAAGGTCCAGTGGTCGTGCGTCGGCCAGACGCTCCACATCGAAGTCGCGATCCTGCCCTTCCAGCCGTCCGGCTCGCGGACTGCGAGGTACGTCTTCGCGTTATCGTTCCACAGCGTCTCGCGGTAGTGCGAGATCGGCTTGCGGTATCCTGTCAGGTCGATGTCGCCGCAGTACGCCCCGTGCCACGGGAACTGCGGGAGATGTCCCTCCCAGTGCTCTCCGTGCGGCTCCTTGTCCGTGTAGAAGTTCCGTCCGATTCCGGTCTCGCCGAGGTAGTCGATGCCGGTCCAGACGAACTCGCCGATGACATAGGAATGCTTCAGTATGCGCTCCCACACCATAGCCGCGTCCTTCGGATACGTCTCGGTGTAGACTATCACGCGGTTCGGCAGCCTCTTGTGGTCACCCTCCGTGAGGTGCTCGAGGTAGTTGTACCCGACGATGTCGAGGTTCGCCGCCATCGCGTCCTGATCCTCCCACTTCTCGCCCCAGAGGCAGAGCGCCTGGGTCACCGGACGCGTCCCGTCCAGCTTGTCGATGAACTCGTGCATCCTCTTCGTCGTCTCCGCGGCAAAGGGCTCGCTGCGCTCGAGAATCTCGTTTCCGACGGACCACATGACGACGCTCGGATGAACCCTGTCGCGCCTTACGATCCAGTCGAGGTCCTTCTGCCAGTCCTCGTCGAACACCTCGCAGTAGTCTCCGCCCGTCTTCGCGCGCTGACGTCCGTCGAACATGTCGTCCATGACGAGGAGTCCGATCTCGTCGCACGCCGCGAGGAATGCCTCGCTGACAGGGTTGTGGCTCGTGCGGACCGCGTTGAACCCGGCGCGCTTGAGCTGGAGCGCCTTCCTGCGCTCGAACTCCCACTCGCTCGCCGCGCCGAGCGGACCGTGGTCGTGGTGCACGCACGCGCCGTGCATCTCGACCGGCTTTCCGTTGAGGAGAAAGCCCTTCTCGGCGCTCCACGCAACGGTGCGGATTCCGAACCGCACCTTCTCTCCGCCAATATCCTTCTCGTACAGCTTCGGCGTCTCGGGCGTCCAGAGGACGGGATTCTCGATCTTCCACGTCCCGCTGACATCATGCTCCGGGCCGTCTTTGGTCATCACAACGGTCCAGGATATCTTCACTTCGCCGTCAAGCTTGGTGCGGACGTCGACGGAAAGCGGCTTGACGTAGGGATAGTCCCTCTTCTCGAGCCGCACGCTGCGGTAGATTCCGCTGCCCATGTACCAGCGGCAGCCGGGAAGCGCGGAATTGTCGGCCTTCACGAGGAGGTCGTTCTTCCCGACCTTCACCTTGCCGTCGAGCGGAACGCGGAAGCCCGTGTAGCCGTAGCGCGTGCCCTTCCCGGCGAGTTCTCCGTTGACGTACACCTCGGCGTTGCGGAACACCCCGTCGAACGCGAGCTCAAGGTGCCTGGCGAGGTCGGCTTCGGCGATGTAGAAGGTGCGGCGGTATTCGCCCTTGCCTCCGGCATAGAAGCCCCAAGCCTTTCCCGACGGCGCGTCCTTGTTTGGCACGGACTCGATCGACCAGTCGTGCGGAACGCGCACACTGCGCCACTCGCCGCCGTCGAGGTGGAAATCCCAAGTTCCATCGAGGGTT
>CACYNF010000132.1 GCA_902775595.1 uncultured bacterium
CTGATCCCCGCCGCGCTCTTCGCCGTCGGCTGCGTCGCGCTCCTCTTCTATCCGATTTCGAAGCGCACCGAGAGGGAGATGCAGCTCGAACTGAACGCCAGGAGGTCAAAGTGAACGCACGCTATCTATTCCCCGCCGACTACATGGCCGATCCCGCCGCGCACGTGTGGAACGGGCGGATATGGATCTACCCGAGCCACGACCGCGAGAGCGGCATCCCCGAGCGCGACAACGGCGACCATTTCGACATGGTCGACTACCATGCGCTTTCCGTCGAACCCGACGCGGAAGGCCGGCTCGACCCCATGACGGGCGCGGTCGTGGACCACGGCGTGATCCTCGACCTCGCGGGCGTGCCGTGGGCGAAGCGGCAGCTGTGGGACAGCGACGTGGCGGAGAAGGACGGACGCTACTACCTCTACTTCTGCGCGAAGGACAAGGACGACGTCTTCCATATCGGCGTGGCGACAGCGGAGCGCCCCGAGGGGCCGTTCGTCGCAGAACCAGAGCCCATCGCCGGCAGCTACTCCATCGACCCGTGTTGTTTCAGGGATCCGAAGACCGGTGCGCACTACCTTGTCTTCGGCGGCATCTGGGGCGGACAGCTCCAGCGCTACCGCGGCAACAAGGCGGTCTTCACGGCTGCGGAAGACACGCTTCCCGACGGCGCGCGGTGTGCACTTGAGCCCGCCGATGCGGAACCGGCGCTCTGCCCAAAGATTGCGCGCCTTGCGGATGACATGCGCTCCTTCGCCGGGCCGCCCGTGGATCTCGTGATCGTGGACGAAAACGGAGAGCCCCTCAGGGCGGGCGACCACGCGCGGCGCTTCTTCGAGGCGAGCTGGCTCTACTTCAGGGACGGGAAATACCACTTCGCCTATTCGACCGGCGACACGCATCTCGTCTGCGACGCCGTCTCGGGTGCGCTAGAGGGGCCCTATCGCTACGAGCGCGTGCTCCTGGAGCCGCAGGTCGGCTGGACGACGCACCACTGCGTTACGGAAGTCGACGGGAGATGGTACCTCTTCCACCACGACTCGGCTCCCTCCGGCGGGCGCACCTGGCTGCGTTCGCTCAAGGTCAAGCCGCTGCCGTAACCACACCAAGGGGCGTTGGCGCACGCCCAGACCGCCTACAGGAGTTGCCGTGCCATGAAAACAGGGATGCTACTTTCGCTCGCGGCGGTTCTTGCGGCGGCGATGACGGTGTTTGCCGCGGGTGCGGGCGAACGGGCCGCGTGCCGCAATCCGGTCATCTACGCCGACTGTCCCGACCCGACGATGTGCCGGGCGGGCGACTATGTCTATTTGGTGACGACGACGATGCACTTCGTCCCCGGCGCGCCCGTGATGCGCTCGAAGGACATGGTTCACTGGGAGACGGTGTCGTACGTCTTCGACAGGTTCGACTTCGGTCCGCAGTATTCGCTGGAGGACGGAAAGTCCGCGTACGGCGGAGGCCAGTGGGCGACCTCGCTCGTGCATCACGGAGGAAAGTTCTACGCCTGGTTCATCGCCAACGGCTCGGGCGGATTTGTCTACACCGCGGACCGTCCCGAGGGCCCGTGGAAGCTCCTGACGCGCGCGCCGCATCTCCACGACTGCTCCATCCTGTTCGACGACGACGGAAGGGTGTACGGCTTCCACGGGTCCGGCCGCGTGACGGAACTCGAGCCGGACTTCTCCGCCGTGAAGAAGGGCGGACTTGACCGACAGCTCTTCGAACGCGGCGAGGAAACGGCGCTTCTTGAAGGTTCCGCCGCGTTCAAGAAGGACGGCTACTACTACCTGATGATGGTGTCGGCCTATCTGCCGGGTCATGTCCGGCGTGAGGTCTGCTACCGCGCGCGTTCGCTGACGGGCGCATGGGAAAAGAAGGTCATCCTCGAAACGGCGTTCGAGTCGTACGGCGGCGTCGGCCAGGGATGCGTCGTCGAGTGCCCTGACGGAAGGTGGCGCGCGCTCGTCTTTCAGGACCGCGGCGGAATCGGACGCGTCCCGTGCCTGATGGATGTTGCGTGGAAGGACGGCTGGCCCATGCTCGGCGATTCGGACGGGAGGATACCGAACGATGTCTCAAGGGACTATCCCGACCTCTCGGGAATCGCAGGAAGCGACGATTTCGGGGGAAGAGAGCTGAGCCTCCTCTGGCAGTGGAACCACAATCCGCTGGAAGGTGCGTGGTCGCTTTCCGAGCGGCCCGGCTGGCTGCGGCTGAAGGCGCGACATAAGGCCGAGAACATCTTCTTCGCCCGCAACACCCTGACGCAGAGGATGATCGGCCCGGCGTGCACCGGCGAAATCAGGATGGATGTCTCGAAAATGAAGGACGGCGACCGCGCGGGCTTTGCCGCGTTCCAGTCCGACAGCGCGCTTCTTTCCGTCGTGATGGCGGACGGGCGCAGACGCATCGTCATGAGCGAGGAGAAGAGCGTATTCGACAACAACCGCCGGATAGCGAAGACCGAGTCCGTCGAGCGGGCGTCGGTTCCGCTCGCGTCGGACGTCGTCTACATGCGCATCCGCGCGGATTTCCGTCCGGGGCAGGACTGGGCGGAGCTTGACTGGAGCCTTGACGGCAAGTCCTGGCACCGCATCGGGCCGCGCGTCGGGATGCACTTCGACTGGCAGCGCTTCTTCGTCGGAACGCGCTTCGCGCTGTTCTGCTATTCCGCCGCACCGTCCGGCGGTTCCGTCGACATCGACGGCTTCCGCCTGACCCGCGGCGGCGATTCGTCCGTTGGCCGGTAGAAGGTCCGTCCGCCCGAAAATGACCCGAATGGGGGATGTCGCGCACTTGGCAAAAAAGGTATAATTCCGCGCATGAAATTCAAGAACGAAGAGCTGAAGGTTGCGGCGGACGCGATTCGCGTACTTGTCGCGGACATGGTCGAAAAGGCGAACTCGGGGCATCCCGGCGGTTCGATGGGTCAGGCGGACGTCGCGGCGACGCTGTGGCTCGAATATCTGAGGGTTGACCCCAAGAATCCACTTTGGCCTGGACGCGACCGGCTTGTCTTCTCGGGCGGACACTGCTCGCCGCTCGTCTATTCCCTCTTCCACCTCTCGGGCATGGACGGACTCTCCCTGGACGAGGTGAAGAACTTCCGCCAGTTCGGCTCCAGGACGGCGGGCCATCCCGAGCGCGAGCTCATCCGCGGCATCGAGGTGACGACGGGTCCGCTCGGGCAGGGCCTGGCGATGGGCGTCGGCCTTGCCCTGGCGGCGAAGATGAAGTCCGCCCGCAACCGCACCTGGGTTCTCTGCGGCGACGGAGACATGGAGGAGGGGATTTCGCACGAGGCGTGCTCCTTCGCGGGCACGCTCGGCCTCGGCGGCCTCGTGGTCGTCTACGACGCCAACGACATTACGATCGAGGGCCACGCCACGCTCGCGATGAAGGACGACACGGCGAAGCGCTTCGAGAGTTACGGCTGGAAGGTCCTTTCGTGCGACGGACACGACTTCGCGTCCATCCGCGGCGCATTTGACGCGGCCATGGCCGAAACGGAGAGGCCAGTCCTTGTCATCTCCCATACGCACATCGGCCAGGGAGCGCCCACCAAGCACGACACGGCCGGGGTGCACGGCGCGCCCCTCGGCGCGGCGGAGCTCGCGGCGACGAAAAGGGCTCTTGGCTACGATCCCGACAAGTCCTTCGCCGTTCCGCAGCAGGCCTACGACCTGTTTGCGCGCCGTGCGGCGGCAGTCGCGCAGGACGCGTCGGCGCGTGGTGCCTGCGAGGCGCCGGCGATTGACGTCGCGAAGCTCACGGCGCTTCTTCCCGCGTTCGACCCGGCGAAGGCCGTGGCGACGCGCGCCGCCTGCGGAATGGTCATGAACGCGCTCGCCGAAGGGTGCGCCGAACTTGTCGGCGGCAGCGCGGACCTCGAGCCGTCGAACAAGACGGGGCTCAAGAAGTACGGCTGGATCTCGGCCGACGACTTCTCGGGGCGCAACATCCACTTCGGAATCCGCGAACTCGCGATGACGTCGATCGTCAACGGCATGGCGGCGTACGGCGGGCTGCGTCCGTTCGGCGCGACGTTCTTCGTCTTCAGCGACTACTGCAAGCCCGCGCTCCGCCTGGCGTCCCTCATGGGCCTGCCGTCCCTGTTCGTCTTCTCGCACGACAGCTTCTACGTCGGCGAAGACGGACCCACCCACGAGCCGGTGGAGCAGATCGCCGCGCTCCGGGTCGTCCCGAACCTCGACGTGTACCGTCCTGCGGACGCCAACGAGACGGGGGCGTGCTGGGTTGCCATGCTGGCCCGCACGGAGGGTCCGAGCTGCATCCTCACGACGCGGCAGAATCTGCCGGTCCTTGCCGACGCCACGCCGGAGAAGGTGATGCGCGGCGGATACGTCCTCCTGGCGGAGGGCCCGCAGGACGAGCGCACGGTCCTCTTCGTGGCGACGGGTTCGGAGGTCCACCTCTGCGTCGCCGCGGCGAAGGCGCTTGCCGCGGAGGGCCGCGGCGTGCGCGTCGTGTCGCTTCCGTGCGTCGAGCTCTTCGCGCGCCAGGACGCGGCCTATCGCGCGTCCGTGGTTCCGGCGGCGATGACGCGCCGCGTCCTCGCCGAGGCGGGCGTCGCAAAGGGGCTCATGGAGTTCGCCGTCGCGCCCGCGACGACGCGGTATCTGTCGCTCGAGCATTTTGGCGCGTCGGGTCCCTACGCCCGGCTGGCGGATGAGTTTGGCTTTACGCCCGCGAACTGCCTGCGCCTTGCCCGCGAGTTGCTGTGAGCGGCGCGCGGCGCGCTCCGTCCGCGACGGAACTTCGCCGTCACCCGAATGGACTATTGCTTAAGCGGCGGGTGATTGCGTATAATGGCCGCATGAAAATCAAAAATACGCTTGTCGTTTCCGCTGCGGCGGTCGCCGCCTCGTGTGCGTCCCTCGCGGACGGCGCGAGAATCTCGATTTCACCCGACGCCAAGGGCATTGAAATGCCGAAGACGATGTACGGCATCTTCTTCGAGGACATCAACTATGCAGCCGACGGAGGCATATACCCGGAGCTGCTGGCGAACCGCGGCTTCGACTGGAAGACGAAGGACCTCGAGGGATGGGAGGCCGACTACCGCGGCGGCGCGATGGCGCGCATCACGGTGCAGGAGAATGCGCCGCTTCACCCCAACACCGCGCGCCACCTGCGCATGGAGTGCTTCGGACCCGGTACTGGTTGCGGCGTCAGGAACAAGGGCTTCCACGGCGTCAGCGTCGAGGCCGGCAAGAAGTACGACCTCACGTTCTACGCACGCGGACTCGAAGGATATGCCGGCGGACTCCGCTTTGTGCTTGAGGACGGACAGGAGGTCGTCTGCGAGGCGAAGCTCGCGAACGGCAAGATGTCCGTCGCGCCGAAGTCAGGTGCGCTCGACCCCACTGCGCCGGAGTGGTGCAGGCACTCCTTCGTGTTTGCTCCGCAGAAGACGGTCATGAACGGAACGTTCTCCGTCCTCATGGATGTGCCCGGCATCGTCGAGCTCGAGCAGGTGTCGCTCTTTCCGCAGGAGACGTTCAACGGACGCAGGAACGGACTGCGCAAGGACCTCGTCCAGCTTCTCAAGGACCTGAAGCCGGGCGTGCTGCGCTTCCCGGGCGGATGCGTCGCGGAAGGCGATTGTTTCGAGCGCTGGTTCGACTGGAAGCGCACGGTCGGCGCGCTTGAGCGCCGCGAGACGATCTGGAACATCTGGGGCTACTGGCAGTCGTTCGGTCTCGGCTACTACGAGTACTTCTGCCTCGCCGAGGACATCGGCGCGGAGCCGCTCCCCATCTGCCTCGCGGGCATCACGTGCCAGTTCCGCGGACCCAAGCTCGCGCCGCTCGAATCGATGGACTACTTCGCGCAAAGCATCTGCGACCTTGTTGACTTCGCGAACGCCGACCCCAAGAAGAACAAGTGGGGCAAGCTCCGCGCCGAGATGGGCCACCCCAAGCCGTTCAACCTCAAGATGGTCGGCGTCGGAAACGAGAACTGGGGACAGGACTTCCTCGACCGCTACCTCGCGATTGCCAAGATCGTGCGCGAGAAGCATCCAGAGATAAAGCTCGTCTCCACGGCCGGCGCGTCGCCGATCGGCGGAGACCACGACCTCGCGTGGAAGACTCTCACCTGCCAGACGGCCGACATGGTTGACGAACATTTCTACGCGAACCCCGGATGGATGATGGGGCTTGCGCACCAGTTCGACGGATACGACCGCTCCAAGCCGAAGGTGTATGCCGGCGAATACGCGTGCCACGTCGAGGACAAGGCGAACAGTCTCTTCTCCGCGCTCTGCGAGGCGGCGTGCATGATGGGCTTCGAGCGCAACTGCGACGTCGTCGAGATGTCCAGCTACGCGCCGCTCTTCGGCAAGATCGGCTGCGAGCAGTGGAAGCCCGACCTCATCTGGTTCGACAACCTCCGCGCATTCACGACGCCCAACTACCACGTGCAGAAGATGTTCGGCAACAACCTTCCGAGCGTATACATCCCGTCCGCGCAGTCCGGCGAAGTTGCCGACTTCCATCAGGTCTGCGGATTCGACAAGGCGACTGGCGAGTACGTCGTGAAGTGCGTCAACCTCGCGGCGGACCGTGCGCTTGATCTCGTCATCGACTTCGGTGCGGAGCTTCCCGCAGGCAACATCAAGGTCGAGACGCTGACAGGCGATCCCAAGGTCGTCAACGACATGGAGAATCCAGAACGCTGCAGGCCCGAGGCTAAGTCTGTTGTCTTCGCCGGTGGACGCGAGTTCAAGACGAATCTTCCCGCCTCCTCGCTCACGATCATTCGGGCGAAGAAATGAGTATTTTCGGCGACAGCGGCGTATGGCGCGAGGCGTAATCGAGAGCGCGTGTCCGGGAAGGGCGAATTGCTCCTTGTGTTATGACCCAAATGGA
>CACYNF010000133.1 GCA_902775595.1 uncultured bacterium
CGAGTATGGTGTTGCGCGACACGACCCTGCCGCGGTTGCGCATGAGGTACTCGAGAAGCTGGTACTCGAGGGGCTGGAGGCTTATCCGCTCGCCGCCGCGCGTCACCTTGTGCGAGACGAGGTCCATCTCGAGGTCCTCGACCTTAAGCACCGTCGACTCCGCCTGTCGCGACGCGCGCCTCATCAGCGCCTGCACGCGCGCCAGCAGCTCCGCAACGGAGAACGGCTTCGCAAGATAGTCGTCCGCACCGGCCTCGAGACCCTTGATCCGCGCGTCAACCTCGCCTCGAGCAGAAAGTACGATGACGGGCAGGTTCTTCCCGGCCGCGCGCAGCGAGCGGATTATGGAGAGTCCGTCCTTGCCTGGGAGCATTATGTCGACGACTGCCGCGTCGTAGTCGTTGGCAAGCGCGGCGACGGATCCCTCCAGCCCGTCCGCGCATATAGTGCAGACGTACCCGGACTGCCTGAACGCGCCGGCCACGAAATCCGCGGTCTTCGCGTCGTCTTCTATGATGAGAACGTGCATGAGCGAGATTCTACCAAAGATTCGCGGCAAATGGAAGGAAGCGACAGAAGTTCACGGAGCGCGCCCAAGCCGACCTTCGAGCCCGGGACGTCGAACCATTCGGCAAGCGGAAGCTCCAGGACGTCTCGGCGTAGGCGCCTTCTTCCCATGCGCGCGAGAAGCTCCACGTCGAAAAGCCAGCGCGACCTGAACGGCGCTCGGAATATCTCGCTCGCCACGTCGCACGCGAAGACCTTCGCCCCGCACTGCGTGTCCCATACAGGCACGCCGAGAGTGCGTCTGATGAACCACTTCGCGAGCGAGCTCGCAAGGCCGCGCAACGCCGAGCGGCGTATGTCCGTCCCGAGGTGAGGCCAGCGCGAACCTATCACGGCCTTGAGCGGACCCTGCTCCTCAAACGCGCGCATGAACGACGGAATCTCCCCGAGCGGTGTCGCGAGGTCCGCGTCCCAGAACCCCACGCAGTCCGCGCCGGAGTCGGAGCAGACGTGCAGGACGCCGCGCCTCACTGCCTCGGCCTTTCCGACGTTTTCGTTTATGTATATCGCGTGCATCGACGGAGACAGGTTCGCCATGTGCGCGAGAAGCTCCGCCGTGGCGTCCGTCGAACCATCGTCGACGAAGCAGAACGATATCCACGGCCACTCCTCCGCCGCACGGACGAACGCGTCGACGTCCAGTCTCTTCGCCTCGTTGTGGCAAGGCACGACAAGCGCAAGCGTCTTCATTTCGGCACCCCCTTTCCCCAAGGTCCGTTGTAGAACTCGTACGAAAAATAATGGTCGCTGACTTTCATCGGGGCGGATGCGCCGGGCATCTTCTTGCGATTGAACGCGTACGTGTAAGACAGCGCCCCGCAGAGTACGACGCACGCAAGCGCCGCGGCGAACGGGACAAGCCTCCGAAGTCGCGTGGGTTCGATCCCGAACTCTTCAGGACGCGTCGCGAGGTGCGCGGCGAAGAGCGGCGCTACGGGAAGGAGGTACGTGAACGGAACCCTGCTCGTGAGGCACCAGAACAGCGTGATGCATAGAATCGAAAGCGTATGGAACGAAAGCGACGGCAGACTGCGCCTGAAGAACGGGACGAGCGACCACGGAAGCGTCGCGACAAGCGTCCACACCACCGCCATGCCGCGGAACGTCTCGCGTCCCGCCCCATACTTGTCGCCATAGTCGTGCACAAGGAAGCGCATGATGTTCTCGTTGACGATAAAGTACCTGAGAAACCCGGGCTGGTTCGCCTCCACTGCGGCGAAATACGAAACGACGACAGCGAAGAAGAGGAACAATGAGAGAAGCGTGCGCTTAAGCGGCAGCGCAGGCAGTCTGCGCGCGATAACGGAGTCGGTGAGCGCGGGGAGTCCGAACAGCGCCAGCGCGACAGGTCCCTTAACGATCGTGCCGAGCGCAAGGAGCAGCGCGACCGCCGGATACAGCGAAGTGTCGCGCGTTGCGTACAGAAGCAGGGCGCCCGATACGCAGCAGACGAGCAGTGCGTCGGTCATGCAGATGCCGGACATCATGTACAGCGACACGGTCGTCGCGCAGAGCCCCACCGCAAGCATCGCCGCGTCGCGCGACGAAGTCCTGCGCACCGACCAGTACAGGATTGCGAGAAGCGCAAGCCAGGAGACGAGCGACGGAAGGCGCACCGCGAACTCGCTCACGCCAAGCGCCTTGCACGAGAGCGCCGACGCCTGGAACGCGAACGGAGGCTTCCCCGCGAACGGCTGGTAGACGCCCTTGTATGTAAAGCTCGGGACAAACCAGCCCCCTGTCCGCGCCATATTCGCGGAGATCGCAGCGTAGCGCGCCTCGCTTGGCTCGAAGACAGGGGCGACGAGCATCGCGGCGACACGCACCACGATCAACGCCGCGAGCGTCGCGGCAAAAATCGAACCACCTCTCTTCATCCCTTTCCTCCCGCAAGCGTCTCGGCGATGTTGAGGTAGTATCCGCGGATCCTCTCGTATGCGTTGAGAATGTCAAGTTCGACCAACACGCGGACGGGCGAGCTGGGATCGTCAGGGCCTACGCGGTCGAGCTGTCGCCTGCGGCTGTCGCGCACAAGGTCGCGAAGCCCTGCGGACTCCGACTGGACGGCCAAGAGGTCGAACTTCGGACGCGGCGACTTGAGGTACCCGGAGACTTTCGCCGCGAAGGACGCGATGCCGTCGTGCACGCCAAGCATCACGCCGAGCGACTGGGCGGAGAAGTTCTGTCCGCCCTTCCTCAATCGCCGTGTCACCTTGAGTATCGTCGCTGCTTCGTCCGACACGGACTCCAGTTCGTCTGACATCCTGAGGAGCCTTCGCGCACGCGCCGCGACTGCACCCGAAAGCCGCCGCGACATGACCTTGCCGAGGAACTCGGTGACTTCGCGCTGGACGTTGTCCAGGACTTCCTCGCGGTGGGCGATGTGCTCCTCCGTCCGCTCGTCCGCCTCTCCAGAAAGCACCTTGCGCACGCATCCGAGCAGCTCTATGTCGCTGTCGCGCATGAACGTCACCTCCATCAGCGCCTGGTCGCAGGCGATGACGGGCGAGAGGTGGCTCGTCATGTCGAGCGCACTCAAGTGCGGCTTCTCCGATTCCGGCGCGCGGATGACGCGCGAGACAAACCTGGCGAACGGCTTCACGAACGGGACGAACATCGCCGTCGTAACGAGGTTGAAGAGCGTGTGCACCGCCGCCATCGGCGCGGCCATGTGCGGATAGCTCGTTACGCCGTCGACAACAACCGCGTCCGCGTAGTGCGGGAAGAACGACGTAGCGGCCGGGAGCATCACGGGCACGAAGAACGGAATCAGGACGACCGTTCCTACGACGTTGAAGAGCGTGTGGGCGAGCGCTGTCTGCCGGGCCTCGGCGGACCCGTTGAACGCGGCGAGCCAGGCGGTCGCGGTAGTTCCGATGTTCATTCCGAATACGGTCGCGGCGGCGGCCTCGAAGGAAAGGAGCCCCTGCTGCGCAAGCGTCATCGCGATCGCGGTCGTCGCGGCGGAGGACTGCACGACGGCCGTGAACACGAGCGAGACGAGGACGCACTTGGCGAGCCCCCACGCCGTAGTCGCGTCGAGCGACCTGAACGCGTCCACTACGGCGGGCATCGTGCGGACGGGCTCCATGCCCTCCTTCATCCAGTAGAGGCCCATGAACACGAATCCGAGACCCATCAGCGCAAGGCCGAGGTTGTGCAGCCACTCCCGCTTCTGGAAGAAGTAGAGCGCCGCGCCCAGCAGCACGACGAGGAGTCCAAGCGTCTTAACGTCCGGCGCGAACGCGATGATCCACGCCGTGGCGGTCGTGCCGATGTTCGAGCCGATGATGACGTTGATCGCCTGCGGCAAGGTCATGAATCCTGACGTCACGAACCCGACGACCATGACGGTGATGATCGACGACGACTGGACGATCATCGTCGAGACGACGCCCGTGCCGATTCCTGCCAGGCGGTGCGTGGTCGCGAGCGACATGAACCTGCGAAGGCCCGATCCGCTGACGGACTGTAGACCCTCGGACAAATGCTTCATACCCAGCAGAAACGTGCCCAGTCCACCGCCGACCATTACAAGAATTGACAATACCTCTCTCATATCTGTATACAGTATACAGAATGAGGATTACGGACTCATTACCGAAAGATGACCATTTGGTAATGAGCAAGGGCGGCAATGCGATCTACCGACGCTTTGCGGCTAAGGCTCGCAGCCCAGAAGGAGCGAGACCACCGCGTTGGCCTCCATCGCCGCGGCGATTCCGACGCGGGGGGAGACGGGCGCAGCGCCATCGCCGACGGACGTCTCGCCGTCGCCGATGGCCACTATATTGCCCATCTTCCTGACCTTCATCGCGTTGGAGCGCCCCCATCCGGCAAGTCCGCTCGCCGTGACGAGCTTCTTGCCCGAAGACGCGAAAGCAGATACAAGCATCACCTTCGCGTCCACGGCATCAAACGCCTCAACGACAATGCCGCAGTCCGCGAAGATTTCCCGCGCAGAGGATGCGTCAAGCCGCATGTCCACGGCTCGGATGTCCGCATCCGGCTCGATGCGCAGGAGGTTCTCCTTTACCGCCTCGACCTTCTTCTGCCCGATCTGGTCGCGGAAGAAGAACTGCCTGTTGAGATTGGACTCGTTCACGACGTCGAAGTCGGCGATCGTGATGTGCTTCACGCCCGAGCGCACGAGATGCATCGCGCAGTTGGAACCGAGTCCGCCAGCGCCCGCGATGCCGACGCGCACCGACTCGAGCAACGTCCGCTCCTCGGGGGCGAGATAAGTGTTTGCCGCCATCTCAGCCCCCGGCCGTCATTTTGAACACGTCGAGCGAAGCGCCGTCAACAAGCGCAAGCGACGAAAGGTCGGCTCCTGGCGCATACACTTCGCCGCCGTATTCGACAATCGCCTTCGCGGGGTCTACGCCACGCGCCGAGAGAAACTCGGCAACCGTCTTCTCCGCCGCATCAACGGTTTCACCTTGATACTTTATCTTCATTTTCTCCCTCCGCCGGCATTACCCGGTTCAGGTTCGCGGGTCTGATCTCAGCCGCAGCCGCACCGTGCGACGCAGCACCCCGTTACAAGGATATTGTATCAAAAATCCGTGTTGGCGTTTCACCTTTCGAAGATTAATCAACATAAAGCGACGGACGCGCCACTTCCCCCAGTCATATTTTGCCTTTTAGGCTACGACAGGCCCGTGACGGTGAAGACTGTCCATTCGCCAGGCGTGGACTCGCACTTCACGCTCCCGCCGTAGGACGTCACGATTGCCTTCACGAGCGCGAGGCCGAGTCCGTTCCCTGGAAGCGACCTGCTGCCGTCGCCGCGCCAGAAGCGCTTGAAGACGTGCGGGATGTCCGACGCGGGGATGCCGCGCCCCGTGTTGGCGACGGAAAGCGAGAACGGATCCGACGCAAGGCGCACCTCTATCCTGCCTCCCTTCGGTGTGAACTTGAGCGCGTTGTCGAGAAGGTTCCCGAGCATCTGCTGAAGCCGCCCCTTGTGCGCTGAGACGTACAGCGGCGAGTCTGGCATCGTGGCGGACAGCGAGACCGACGACTCCTCCGCAAGGACCGAGTACAGCTCGATGACGTGCCCCACGAACGCGACCATCTCGATCTGCTCGCGCGGCGTGCGGCGTATGCGGCTGTCCGTCTGCGATATGTCGAGCATCGTGTTTATCATCTCGAGCATGGACGACGCCTCCTCGCAGACGTCCTCGGCGAGCGGATGCTCCCCTTCTGCAAGCGCGGCAGTCTCCGCGGCGGCCCGGATGCGCGTAAGCGGAGTCCTAAGGTCGTGCGCGATGTCGTCCGTGAGCGCGCGCAGGTCGGAGAGCGTCTTCTCGTTCTCCGCCGCCATGCTGTTGAACGCGTTCTCGAGGTCGACTATCTCCTGCCCCTCGGACGTCACCGGAACGCGCGCGGAGTAGTCTCCGTCCGCTATGCGCCCCGCCACCGCGGCAACCTTCCTCAACGGAGCGGTAAAGCGCTGCCCGAGGAACGCGCCGAGACCTGCGCCGACGAGCCACACGAAGACGAGCGACGAGCCGACGAGCGCACCCATCCGCACCGCGTGCAGCTCGTCCTTCGTTACGTTGTACCCGACGGACAGCACGCATCCGTCGCCGAGCAACGACTTCCGCACCCGCACGGCGATTTGGCGGCTTCCGTCCGCCGACTCCCCCGCTATGCGGTATGTCCTCGACTTTGACGCGGCGTTCTCGACCATCTCCTCGAGTATGGTCTTGTTGTGCGTGCTGCTCACCTTCACCGCGCCGTCACTATCGGTGACGAGGAGGAAGACGTTTTCGTGTCCGTGGGTCTCCGAGTTCTCCGCGAAGAACTTCGCCATCTTCGCCGCGTCTCCCCCGCACTCCTCGTACTCCTGCGTCAGATCGCCCGAGAGCCGTACGAGCACCTCGTGGTAGTCGTTCGTCGTGTGGCGCAGCGTCGCGAACATCACGAGCGCCCCGACGAACGTGAAGAGGAGTCCGAACAACAGGAACGACCAGAGCGCGATGCGCACCCACATCGGACGCACTCTGCCGCGCGGCGGCTCAGCCGAGGACATAGCCCACCCCCCTCACCGTCGAGATTAGCTTGCGCGGAGAGTTCCTGTCGATCTTCTCGCGGAGACGGCATACGCGTGCCTCAACGACGTTGGTGTGCGGATCGAAGTCGTAGTCCCACACGCGCTCGAGTATGGTGTTGCGCGACACGACCCTGCCGCGGTTGCGCATGAGGTACTCGAGAAGCTGGTACTCGAGGGGCTGGAGGCTTATCCGCTCGCCGCCGC
>CACYNF010000134.1 GCA_902775595.1 uncultured bacterium
TGACGTACGACGAATACCGCGCGCGCATAAGCGCCTCGGGAGTCTCGGCCTTCTTTTCGCCGGATATGATAGGACCGCAGCATTCCCCAAAGGTCTTGCCGCTCTTACATGGACAGGTATCTTCGTTTTTCATAGGTGTCCCTATATTTTACCAAAACCATCGATAGGATGAGAAGTGCAAATGAGACGGAGAGCGGAATGTCGCCGGCCAACGTGTAAGGCGTCAGGAACGGTGGCAGCTTCTGCTCCGGGCTGTACGGCACTTCGTTCTTGAGTAGAACAGATTCGCACATTGTCCCGCGCACGTCGACGAGAGGACGCCCGTCTGCACCGACAAGCCAGTTCGCCACGCCGCGCGGCGAAATCGTCCCCGTCACCCCGGAGTTCCCGACGCGGACGACGGAAAGCCCCGTCTCGACCGCTCGCGCGACAGACTGCCAGGCATGCTGCTCCGCCTCAATGGAATCGGAGAACCAGCTGTCGTTCGTAATGAACACGAGGCACTGCGCGTCCATCCGCGCAAGGGCGCGCATCTGCGCGGAGTCCGTGTCCTCGAAGCAGATGGCGACGCCATAGCGGTCAAGGAGCTTCAGCTTGCCAGGCGTGCAACTCCCGACAGGCGCGAGCTTCTGGAGAGCCGTAATCCACTTGTCGCCTGGAATGAACTCGCCGAACGGAACGAGGTGGACTTTGTCGTAGATTCTGGTAACTGGCAATGGGGAAGGTGAAATTGGCAGGGGCGCATCTCCGAGGCGCCCGCTCGGCCCGCCAAGACCAGAAAACAATATCGCGGAGTTGTATTCCTTGCCGTCCGCGAACCGCCCGCCACCGGCGATCACCTCGCGTGCGCCCGTCAGCTTCGAGACCCATCTCGCGAACGCGAGCGAGCGCGGCGAATCTGCCGCGCCGAACTCGCTCAGCGCGCTCTCCGCCAGCACCACGAGATCTGGACGCGTGTAGGCGACGTTCGCGAGCAAGTTGGAGTAGACGGCAATCGGGTCCTCGCGCTCCGCCGGCTTGAAGACACACGGGAAATTTCTCTGGACCATCGCGACATGCAGCTCATTGGAGCCATCAGCAAATGGCGCGGAAGAAGAAACCGCGCCTTCCCCAAGCGCGTACAGCCCCCAAACGAGCAGAAACGGAATGAGCGTTTCAAGCGACGCCCAGCGCGTCGTGCGCCTCATCATGCGCTCGGCAATGCCAGCAATCGTGCCGTTAACGAGGATGACGACTGCGCTTACGAGATATACGCCGCCCAGGGCCGCAGGCGAGCCGAGGTTGGCGTTGACGAGCGGCAGTCCGAGGTGGTTCCACGAGAAGCCGCCGAAAAGACGCGAGCGAAGAAGCTCAAGCCCACACCACAAAAGCGGCTCTGCGACGAGAATTGCAAAAAGCCGGCGTCCATACGGGAACCGCGGCGGCTTGCGCCACGCAGTGCCTTCGTCTTTCACCCACGCCCAGACTTTTGAAGATAACCAGCCGAACGCGCCGAAGTAGAGCGCACAGTACGCCGCGAGCGCGCCCCAGCCGAGGACGACGAGCGGCCACGGCCCGCCGTTCTTGACGATTGCCGGCATCCACGAAAGCGTCGCGAACCAGAAGACGAATCCGTTCACAAACCACTTTTTGAAGCTCGTCTTTGCGTCCCTGTTGCGCGCGAGCCACAGGAGCGGCGCAAGCGCAAACACGCAGTCGGTCTTCTCCGCCACCGGCGGAAACGACGCCCAGAGAAGCAATCCCGGCAGAAGCCAGAACACCTTGACGAGCTTTTTCAAGAAATCCGCAATCATCTGCCGACTCCCGACCAAGTCATGAACGCGCGGGGGCAAGCGCGGCAAGCGTCATTCCGGCAACGCCCCCCCCTTGAGCGCGGCAAGCACCTTGAGCGCCTGCACCGTCTCGCGGACGTCGTGAACCCTGACGACGCTCGCGCCCTGAAGCGCTGCCCAGACCGCAATCGTAAGATTGCCGGCGAGGTCCTTGCCCGGCACCTTCTCCCCCGTGAGGCGCTTTACGATGCGCTTGCGGCTTGCGCCGATGAGGACGCGCCCCTTCTTCGCGAGCTCTGGGATAGTCTGCAAAATCTCAAGATCCTCCTCGCGCGTCGTTCCGAACCCGATCATCGGGTCAAGATAGAGGCGAGAGTGAAAGGTTGAGAGTTGAGAGTTGAGAGTTGAGAGTCGAGAGCCGATTACCGAAGATGGAACGACGAGTTCGACATCGGGATTGCGCTCGAGGATCGCGAGCATCTCGGGAATCGGCTCTGCGTACACGCAGTTGATTATCGTCGCGCCAGACTTCACCGCGCGCTCCGCAGTCTCTGGATGATATGTATCCACGCTCAACCCAACCCCAAGCCCGACCCCAGGCCTCTCTACACGTTCTACATGTTCTACACGGCTATTATCCCCATGTTCTACACGACCAACATCCCCACTGCACAGTCCTTCTACAACCGGGCCGATTCTGTCCCACTCCTCTTCCCACGATATAGGCGTAGCGCCAGGGCGCGTCGACTCGCCGCCGATGTCGATGATGTCCGCGCCTTCCTCGGCAAGGTTCCTGGCGCGGCGGATCGCCTCCTCGGGGGTGTTGAACTTTCCGCCGTCGGAGAACGAGTCCGGCGTGACGTTGACGATGCCCATCACCTTGCACATGACACTACTTCTCGCTCTTCTTCTCCGCATGCTCCTTGAGCGCCTTGCGCAGCATGTCGAATCGTTTTTCCTCTCCCTCGATGAGTTCCTTCTTGCGCTCCTCCAAGGCCTCGGGAACCTTCATCGCCTTCGCCTCGGCAAAGCACTTCTCGATAAGCGGCACGTACTTTGGGTACACTTCCTCGAACATGATCTTCTGCATGTAGCCCATGGCATCCTGCTGGTACTTCTGCCGTTCGGACTTCGACATCTTCTTGTCGGGCCTCGGGAACTTCGCCTTGACCTTTTCCATCGCCGCGTCGGAGTCTTTCCTCATCTGCTCGTCGTGGCGGTTCAAGACGTCTTCGATCGGCTTGATGTACTTTTTTATCTCCGGGGCGAAGCGAATCTCCTCGTCGAGCATCTTGAGGTACTTCTCGGGGCCGCCCGCCTGGTAGCCGGTCCTCAGCACTTCCTCGCCCTTCGAATTGAGCACGACGACAGTCGGGTAGCCCTCAATGCCAAACTTCTTCACGAGCTTCGGGTTGTTCTTCGCTGCCTCGGGAGTGAGAAGCGACTTGTCGCTCGGAGAGTCAACCATCAGGAGAACGTATTTCTCCGCGGCGCCCTTGCGGAACTCGTCGGTCGCGAACACCTCCTTGTCCAAGCGCTTGCACCATCCGCACCAGTCGCTTCCCGAGAAGTCGATTACTACGTGCTTGTTCTCGGCGGCGGCCTTCTTGAGCGCGGCGTCGTAGTCGTCGAGCCACCCTTCGGGAGTTGAGGTCTTGGCGAACGCAGCCAGCGCAAAGAGCGCGGCGCACAACATCGGGATCGTATTCTTCATTTATGCTCCTTTGGTGTTGGATTGTATTATATCAAATAACTTCGGCCACAGGGCCGAAACTCCTGCGGTGTTCTGGACACGGGCCGAGCCGCGAAAGCGCCTCCATGTGGTCTTTCGTCGGATAGCCCTTGTGCTTTGCAAAGCCGTAGCCGGGATAGAGCGCCTCGAGGCGCAGGCAGTCGGCGTCTCGCGCCGTCTTCGCGAGAATCGACGCCGCCGCGATGAGGAGAGACTTGGCGTCGCCCTTCACGACGTTCACTGCGTGCGGCAGCGTCTTCACGGGAAGTCCGTCGACGAGAACATGCTCCGCGCCGACTTCGTCCGCCGCTCTTCGCATCGCGAGGTGCGTCGCGTTCAGGATGTTCAGCTCGTCGATCTCCTTCGGGCTCGCGCTCGCGACCGCCCACCTGCATCCGTCCGTCGACTTGATCACCGCCGCAAGGCGCTCGCGCTTCTTCTCCGTCAGCTTCTTCGAATCGTTTATCTCGCTCCACGCGCCGACGAGCAGCTGCTCCGCGAGCGCAAGCGGAACAGACACGGCCGCGGCATATACGCCGCCGGCGAGAGGGCCTCGCCCCGCCTCGTCGATCCCCATCACGGGATCGCCTACCGCCTTCTCCAACTCAAGCGAAACTGCCATGTCGTCTCATGCACCTGAAAACAAAAAGCGCGGCGAATGGGCCGCGCTTCCCGTTTGAATGGAATCGACGAACCATCGATTACCAGCGAGTCTCGCGACGAGGGCCGCGATCGCCATAGCCACCGCGGTCACCATAGCCGCCGCGATCGCCGTAGCCGCCGCGTCCGCCGCCGTAGCCGCCGCGTCCGCCGCCGAAACCGCCGCGACGCTCTTCGCGAGGCTTAGGCTGCGACTCATTGACGCGGACCGTGCGTCCGTCGAGTTCGTGTCCGTTGAGGGCATCGATCGCTGCCTGCGCCTGGGTGGCGTCGGGCATCGTGACGAAGCCGAATCCCTTGCTGCGACCGGTCATGCGATCGGTCACGACACGAACGGCGGTAACTTCGCCGAACTGCGCGAACGCCGCCTTGAGCCCATCGTCGGTCGTCGCGTATGCGAGGTTACCAACATAGATTTCCATCTTGATTCTTTCCTTCTTGTGTTCAGTCTCACCGGGAAGACACGCGCCTTCGCCGCTTCGACACCGCAAATTCTACCAATTTTGCCGTCGCCGCGTCAATGCCCAATAAAGAGAATCTTCACTCCCCAACTGAAACGGGCGTGCGTTCGTCCCCGTCGTTCGACGGCCATATGAGAGTCACCATGACCGACTTCGGCGCGATCTCCCTGCCCGCAAACGCGATAAGCGAATACGACGCGGCAACGCGCCCGCCGGACTCCGCGGTCACTTCGCAGCGATATCCCTCGACGACGTCGGAGTCGAACATCACCGTCACCTTCGCCCCGTCAACCGCGTCGCACGCGATCTCGAGCGTCGCCGCGGAACCGGCGGCGTCTCCCTTCCTCATCACGCAGTCGATCTTCGGCGGCGCGTCGAGGGGCCGCGCGCACGCCGCATAGGAGAACGCGCCGCCCTGCGCGACCGCGGCGGATGCGCCGCGCCCTGCGCCAGACGAAAGGAACACCACGTCCATCGGCGCGGCGAGGGGAGACTTGTACCCTTCGTCCCTGAGGCGGAACCTCGCGATTCCCTCCGGGACCTTCGGCCCCTTGACGTCGGCAAACCGCGGCTGCCTGAACACCTCGGGCGCAGGGCCGTTCCATGTCGCCGCCTTCGGCGTGAAGTCGATGTCGACCTCCGCGATCTCCGCCGGGGCCTCGCGCACTTCGTGGGCATCCGCAAGCTCGATCACCGGCTCTTCCGCCGCTATGTCGACTGACCTGAAGCTGTCGCGCCAGTCGCGGACGATCTGGCGGCCGGAATCCATCATAAGGACATACCACGCCGCGAGGCATACGGCGAGCGAAGCCGCGATCTTCATCGCGGGCGGAAGCCACGCAAAGCGCGGCGCCTCCGCCGCGCGCGGATCGGCGAACGGAACGAGCGTTCCCTCTCCGACAAGGAACTCGCGCTCATACTTCGCCTGCACGCCGTCGCCGGCGGTGACCCGGCCGGGGTTCGCCGCGGCGATTGCGCCGCGAACAACGGCGAGATCGTCCGCCCCGAGCTCGTCCACTCTCCAGCCGCGCGAGGCGAAGCGGCGCGAGACGACCGTCGCGTTCCATAGCTGGAAGACGCGTTCGCCGACCATGAGCTCGCGATCGGACGCCGGCGCGCAGAACGGCGAGACTGGAACGATGCGCCACCCCGAAAGTTTCCTGTCCTCGACGATGAGCGCGACGAGCGGGCGGTTCGTGTCGGCGAATATCCTTATCTCCCCGGCAGACACTTCCGCATCGAACGCGGAATCGGTCTTCGGCGCAAGGCCTACGAGCGGCGGGCGCTGCGAGCCCCGCCGATAGAGCTGCCATTCGTTTATGAACGCCGCGTTCATCATTCCACCCCCAGTTCTCCGCGGAGCGCGCGCGGCAGATGCGCCGCGGCGGACGCGACGAGAATCCTCGCGAAAAGCGGCGTGTCGGCAAGCTCGACGCCGCGCAGCTCCCGTTCAAGCGCATTCACCGCCTTTTCCCTCCATGCGTACGCCTGCGACTTTCCCGCGCCGAGCGCGGCGAGAATGCACGGCTCGGTGAGCGCGATGTCGTGCGAAGTCGCATAGACGAGAAGCGCGACTGCGGCGGAAGCGAGGCGCGTGCGGCGCGCGACCGCCGCGAGCACCTGCTCCGCGTCGGCGCGAAGCGGCTCCTCGTCGAGAAAATCGAACGACTCCGGTTCCTCCGCCTGTTCGACGGCGGCAAGGCTCTCGTCGCCGGCGTTCTCCCACACGAGGCGACGGCTGCCGTCTTCTCCGGCGACGGTGCGGGGCTTCCAGCCCTTGATGACCGCGATCCAGTCGAGGACGATGTCGCGAACGCGCCCAGAGCCGGAGCCGAAGAGCGTGCCGCACACGAAATCGACCATCGCGATCCCCTCGTCCTTGATGCGATGGGCGAAGTAGAGCTTGAGGGGCTTGCCCTTCTCGCGCGATCCCTTGAGCCTGAAGTAGGCGTCGAAAAAGGCGACAGGATCGTCGCCCGCGTCTTCGCGCGGGATTCCGACGCGGGCGAGACGGGCGTACATAGCGGAGGAAATCTGCTCGCGCAGGCGCGAAGCGAACGCAGGGCGGCACCCGGCGACCGAACAGATCTCAAACCATTCGGCCCAGGCATCGTCACCGGCATACCGGTCGTTCCATGCGAACTCTTCACCCATCACCCCTCATTATAGCATATTGACCCGATTCACGCCCTTC
>CACYNF010000135.1 GCA_902775595.1 uncultured bacterium
CCCATCGTTAAGGCCGACATCATGATTCCAAAGGAATACGTAGGCTCGATTATGGAGCTCTGCCAGAAGCGCCGCGGAAACATGCTTCACATGGAATACATCACCAAGGACAGGGAGGGGAAACCCGTCGCCACCGTACAAGTAGCAGACCCTACCGTACAAGTAAAAGCCCAAGCGGGCGCAAACCCTACAAGCACCCCCCCAAGTAACCCCCCAAGTAACCCCCCAAGTACGTCTCTCTGTACCCTCCCAAGTAAATGGGTTGGTTTTACGGTTGCTAACGGCATTGGGGCGCAGAGAGAAAAGCGTCGCGCAATTGCTTCTTATCATACACATAAAGAACCGTAAAGACTTTCGCGAACGCTATCTGAATCCTGCACTTGAGCAAGGGCTAATTGAAATGTCTCAGCCCGATTCGCCGCGTTCGCCCACGCAGAAGTACCGCCTTACCGCAAAAGGCATGGCGGCGTTGCAAACCGCGTAGTCTATCCCTCAATCGGGTTGCCGAGTACGTCCTTGCGCTGGTAGTGCCTACGCGCCATGACGAGCGGCATACCGCGAGCGTATGAGTGAGAAAGTCCCAGTCGGCGTCTTCCATCTTCGTACAGATGTACGCAGAATCCATTTTGCGCCCGTCTTTTCCGTCTGGCAGTTCGTCCTTGCCGATATACTCAACCCACCTGTGATGCTCGCAGTACCGTTTCGCCCATTCGGGCGCGGCGGCATAGTCGGCGGCAGAGAGCCATACGCCGCGCCAACAGGATGTTTTCTTTGCCAGCGACGCTTCCCACTTGCGATATGACTCAATGGAAAATCTTTTCCCGGTTACCCGTTCATAGCTTGTTCCACACGCGGCTTTGCAGGTGACGTTACCGCAACGATGCATTATCTTAAACCACTCGTCATCAGACCTCGCGGCAAATTTCCCGCCGCGTTCGCTCATTGCTTCCAAGCCATCGCCCTTGACCTTGCCTTCCTTCACGTCCATTCGTGCTTTCCAGATGTCTATGTAATGGTTCTTCGCCGCTACGTTACTTTCGTTTGCGATGAGGTATTCGAGCGAGTCGAAGTCCATTGCATCCTCGATTGCCTTGCGGATGGCGCGATATTCAAGCATCGGGAAATCGGGTTTCTCGTGGTTCTCGGAGAAATAGAAATTCAGGGAAAGGCGTAGACGCGCCCCCGTAGGAGCTTCCATGAAGAGGTCGCGCCAGTATTCGTTACCGCCATCCCAAACGACGTTGCCGCGCTCGTCCGGCGACGGTCTGCCGATGAACGCTTCAAGGGCGGAATGCATCGCGTCTTCCGTGATGTGCTTCAGCCCGCCGCCGTCGGGCGTCTCGGCTTTCGCGTCGAGCAACTTCTTGTAGATGCTCTTCGCCGTCATGTTCCTCTCATTCTCGTAGAGGTACTTGAGCGCGTCGGCGGGAAGTTCCTTGCGCGACTTATTCATCGCCGCCTTGAACTCTTCGTCGTTCCTGTATTCCTCGCCGAGAAGCGAGAAGGCGAACTCCATTCTGATGTACTCCTTCGCGCTTTCGGGCGCATTGTCGAGATACGCCCGCCAATAGGGGTTCTGCGTGAACCGCGCCACGCATTCGTCCATCTTCTCCTTCGAAATCATGTCATCCTGTCCGCACAAGCACATCAAGAAGACGTCATGTCCCGCAACCGCAAAGCCGCCCGTCTCGATTCAAGACAGGCGACTGCTTGGAAGATGTTTTCCCTTTCGGGACACATCCCGGCATCTTGCCGGAACCACCGTGGCTTCCGCTCGGTTGGTGCTTCGCTTGCGCGAAAGCATCTTGATGTTTTGAACGGCGGGAATTATACACTTTCCGCGCCTCCGATTCCACCGTGAACATGGGTGGTAGCGACCCAATAGCGCACGTTGAGACACATAATTGACCGCTCGGCAGTCCATGTCGCCGCAGATGGTCTGTGGACGACAAAAAAGGAACAAACAGACATGGATGCGAAAAGCAAACTGGTGACGATAAGCGAAGCGGCGGTGGAACTTGGTGTTTCTCGTCGGCAGATTCAGCGGCTAATCAAGGCAGGACGGCTACAGGGGGCTAAACTCGGACGGCAGGCGGAACGCTACCGCTATGTGACCCGCAACAGCCTTGATGCGATAGTCTTGGAGAAGTGACGGGAAAGGAGCGATAAAATGAATGACGCCTATCAGAAGATGATAGAGGCTTGCAACACCCATTCGCTCGAAGGCATTATTCCACCATTCCCCACAATGGGGGACGAGGGTGTCAACACCAAGACAAAAGAGGCGTTGGCTCGCAGAAGATGGGTATGGAACTTGGCGCGGGCACTCAAACAAGAGTGCGTAGACGACCAAGACGCCTACTTCAACACCTCAATGGCGAAATACAAAGTCGGCGAAACTGAACGGGCTGAACTCTCTGACTATTTTGAATTTGCGTTGCAATACGCCAAATTCCCGTTCAACGCGCCAGAGCAGGTCTTCGCTTGCATAACTCACTTTGAAAAATATTGGGGCGAGATACCCGCACCACGCTGGTGCAATAGGGCTGGAACGCCGTATAAGCGTATGTGGCTTGCCGTAGCCATGCTTGGCGCAAATGGAAGCGTCTTTCCTTTCGCGTGTACGCGGATGAGCAAGGCATTCGGCATTGTGTCTCCACAGACGGCAAGCGGCTTCCTGCTTATGGCAAAGAACAAAGGATTGATAAAGGTTGTTAGGAATGGTTCATCATACAAGGAAATCAGCGGCGGCAAGGCTGCGCTATACCAAATCGACAAGCAGAAAGACTATTTGATGATCCAGCACATAATCCCCGACCACAGCGGCAATGCACGTTCGCGCTGCAACGAATACAACAGGCAGATGTTCTGGGAATATCTGGCAGAAGACCCAGACCTCAAATGGCTTGGGATAACGAAGGACTAACCCGTGACACGCTCAAAATAGCACCCCGTAATCGTGCCTCGAATCTTGATTCGAGGTGCGATTGCGGGGTAACGAAAGGCTCGAAAGGAAATCCAATGCACAAACAGGGCTTCTTTATCGCCATAGAGTCTCCTTCTTGGTCTTCTTTGTACATACATATCCCTTATGTCTCTAATGGTACTTATGGTGCTTATCAACTTTGGCTCATTTCGCACCATCCAAACCTCCAGTTGTCTTCCATCCGCAACCCTTCGCAGTTGGGCTTTTGCTCCCTACCCGAAAGCAGGGGCGGGTATGAATTTCTCTGACAGCCTGCTTTTTCGCGCCGTCACCTCCGGCAAGGCGACAGCCGCAGACCGTTCAGCCGCCATGTTTTTTCACAACAGGTTCTCGACTGCGCTCGCTCGCGAGTAGAGGGGTGTTTGTGTGCATAGTTCTGTGCATAGTCCCGCGCTGTTTCCCGCTGCCTTGCGTTGTGCAGGTTCCCTAAAACAAGAAATGCGCCCCGCCCTTGATACCATTGGGCGAAACGCACTTTTCAAGTGGTGGAGATAAGGGGAGTCGAACCCCTGACCTTCTCAATGCCATTGAGACGCTCTACCAACTGAGCTATATCCCCAATAAGAAAGAAGTGGCGCGTATTATCTCATATCCACGCGCCGTTGTCAATGGCGAACTTAGCCGATCATTCCGCCGTTGACGGAGATGATCTGGCCGGTGACATAGGCCGCATCGTCGCCAGCAAGCCACGCGACGGCTTTCGCGATGTCTTCGGCTGTGCCGAAGCGCCTGAGCGGAATCGTGTCCATGTAGGCCTTCTTCACGTCGTCGGGAAGGACATCGGTCATCTTCGACTGGATGAAGCCGGGAGCGACCGCGTTGCAGCGTATGTTGCGCGAGCCCAGTTCCTTCGCCGTCGTCTTGGTGAGCGCTATCACTCCGCCCTTCGAGGCCGTGTAGTTCGCCTGGCCCGCGTTGCCCATGATGCCGACGACCGACGCGATGTTGATGATCGAGCCGCCGAGCTGCGTGCCGTCTGCGGCCTTGTTCTTCATCATCGGGCGGCTCACCGCGCGCGTGAAGAGGAAAGTGCCCTTGAGGTTCACGTTAAGAACCGCGTCCCAGTCCTCGTCGGACATGCGCATGAGAAGCCCGTCCTTCGTGATGCCGGCGTTGTTGACCATGATGTCGACCTTGCCGAAGTCGGCGAGGACCTGCTTCACGCACGCATCGACCTCGGCCGACACCGCGACGTTCACGCCATAGCCCTTCGCCTTGACGCCAAGCGCCTCAAGCGCCTTCACTGTCTCGTCGCACCATTCGGCCTTGAGGTCGCATATCGCGACGTCTGCGCCGCGCTCGGCGAGCTTCTTTGCGATGGCCGCGCCGATTCCGCGTGCGGCGCCTGTGACGATTGCGACTTTGCCTTTGAGGTTGTTCATAGTAGGTATCAGTTAGTAGTTGGTGGTTAGCAATTTTTTAACTCCGATTAATCCGAAATCTCCGCTAACGCTCCGATCTTTTGGGGCCTGGGGTGAAACCCAAGTCTTAGACAGTCTTCCCGATTTGAAACAGCGAAGCTGCGAAGCGGTAGCGAGAGCCAAAATCATAGGAGTTTTCCTTTGGCAGATAAGGGCTAGGCGAGCGCGGCGACGGTCGCGTCGAGCGACGCGAGGTCGGCGACATTCGCCGTCGCGAGCGCGGGATCGATCTTCTTCACAAGCCCGGAGAGCACCTTGCCGGGGCCGAACTCGACGAACGAGTCGCAGCCGAGCGATTTCGCGGCCTCGACATCTGCCGCCCAGTTCGTCGTGCCGGTCACCTGCTCGAGCATCGTTGCCTTGATCTCGCCCGGATCGGACGAATGTGGCTTGCCCGTGACATTGGACAGGACGGGGAACTTCGGCGCGGAGAACGCGATGCCGTCGAGGATCGGCGCAAGCTTCTCGCGCGCGGGCTGCATGAACTTCGAGTGGAAGCCGCCGGCCGTCGCAAGCGGAATCGCGCGCTTGATGCCAAGCTCCTTGGCGACCGTCGCCGCCTGGGCAATCGCGTCCTTGGAGCCGGACAGGACCTGCTGCGCGGCGGAATTGACGTTGGCAACAGTGCAGCCAGTCTTTTCGCAGAGCGCCTTAAGCTGGTCTGCCGACGCGCCGACGATTGCGATCATGCCGGACGGCGTCGCTTCGCACGCCTCCTGCATGAAGCGGCCGCGCGCCTCGAGGACCTTGAGCGTAGAGTCGAAGTCGAGGACTCCGGCGGCGCAGAGTGCGCCCCACTCGCCAAGCGAGAGGCCCGCCGCGCACGCGAATTCAGTCGGCCTGCGCCTCTGGAGCGCAAGATACGCCGCGTAGCTCGTAACGAAGATCGCCGGCTGGCAGACATTGGACTTCGTCAGCTCCTCGGCCGGGCCCTCGAAGCAGATTTTCTTGAGGTCGAAGCCGAGAACGGCGTTCGCCTTGTCGAACAAGGCCATCGCCTCGGCGTCAGCCTCGGCGAAATCCTTGCCCATCCCCGGAACCTGGGCTCCCTGGCCCGCAAACATGCAACAGTTCTTCATAGCAGGATATTATATCACATTTCCGGCGCTCTGGTCCGCTCAGGCGAGGACATTGATGTAGTCGAGGTTCATGTCCTCGGTACCTGTCATGAAGCAGCCCTTCTCCTTCGCGAAGAGGATGTGCGCGAGAACGTCGGCCGTGATGCGCTCGCCGGGCGCGACGATCGGGATGCCAGGCGGATAGCTCATCACGAACTCCCCAGCGACGAGGCCGGTCGATTCCTTCATCGCGACGCGCCGCTTCTTCGCGTAGAACGCCTCCTGCGGCGGCATCACGATCACGGGGTCGATGTATTCGTGGTCAAAAAGGCCGATCGGGCTCTTCTCGCGCTGGCGCTTGATCTCCTCGAGCGCGGAAATAAGACGCTCGATGTCCATCATGCGGTCGCCGTTCGAGATGATCGCGAGCAGGTTGCCGATGTCGCCGAACTCTATCTGTATGCCGTAGTCGTCGCGGAGATGGTCGTAGACCTCGATCCCCGCGAGCCCGATGTCGCGCGTGTGCACCGAGAGCTTCGTGCGGTCGAACGCGAAGACGGTATCGCCGTCGACGAGCTCGGGGCCGAACGCGTAGTAGCCGCCGAGGGCGTTTATCTCCTCGCGAGCGTAGTCGGCGAAGTCCATCGTCTTCTGGTACATCGCGCGGCCCTTGAAGAAGAGGTTCTTCCTCGCGATGTCGAGCGACGAAAGAAGAAGATACGACGCCGACGTCGACTGGGTGAGCGTGATGACCTGACGCACGTAGTCGGGATTCACCGGTCTGCGCGTCAGGAGTATCGAACTCTGGGTAAGCGAGCCACCCGTCTTGTGTATGGACGCGGCGGCCATGTCGCACCCGGCAGCCATCGCGGATACGGGCAGCTCCTCGTGGAAGTAGAAATGCGTGCCGTGCGCTTCGTCGGCGAGGACGAGCATTCCCGCCTTGTGCGCGATCTCGACGATGCGCTTCAAATCAGAGCAGATGCCGTAGTAGGTCGGGTTGTTGACGAGAATCGCCTTGGCTGAAGGATGCGCGGCTATCGCCTTCTCGACGTCGGCTACGCTCATGCCGAGCGGAATGCCGAGGCGTCGGTTTATGCCGGGGTTGACGTAGATCGGCACGGCGCCGCAGACGACGAGCGCGTTGATGGCGCTTCTGTGGACGTTGCGCGGCAGGATTATCTCGTCACCGACGGAGCAGGTCGACATTATCATCGCCTGCACCGCCGAAGTGGTGCCGTTCACCATGAAGAACGCGTCGTCCGCGCCGAACGCCTCGGCCGCAAGCTGCTGCGCCTCCTTGATGACGGAAACCGGATGCCCGAGGTTGTCGAGCGGTTTCATTGAGTTGACGTCCATGGCGAGCGCTCGCTCGCCAAGGTATTCAGTCAACTCGGGATTGCCGCGCCCACTCTTGTGCGCGGGCACGTCGAAATGCGCAAGACGGTTTATGCGCTGACGGTCGAGAGCGTCCGCCAGCGGCGTCTCGCG